>NZ_JBIRAW010000008.1:0-335591 GCF_044326315.1 Actinomadura sp. 9N407
CCATCCCGAACCCGGAAGTTAAGCCCTTCAGCGCCGATGGTACTGCATGGGAGACTGTGTGGGAGAGTAGGACACCGCCGGACATATATTAAGGGAAAGGCCCCGCCAGAAATGGCGGGGCCTTTCTTATTCCCCTGGCAGTGGTATTCCTGTAACGTCCTGAGATCTGGTGATTTCGTCATCGGACCGGGTGCGTGAACGGAGAAACATGGACAGGCGCAAGAGGCTTGTCGCGTCCATAACGGTGACCGCCCTGGTCACTGCGGGTGCGGTTACGTACGCGGTCGGTGGCGATTCGTCGGTCGAACCTGCAGCGGCAAAGCCTCCGCCGCCCGGGAAGGTCGTTAATCACGCCCTGCGTGACCTGCCTGGCGCTCCCGCCGGCAAGAAGGTCCTGGGCCTGCCCGCCACCACTACGGCTCCCTTCAGCCTTATCGGCGTGACGTGGGAGAAGCCGCGTTCGGAATTGCGCGGCACGGTCAAATTGCGCTCTCGCGGTGCGAAGTCCGGCGGTTGGTCGGCCTGGCGGTCCATTGAGCCGGAAGCCGTTGATGTCCCGGACTCCCGTGAGGCCTCCGCCGAGCGGCGGCGTGGTGGCACCAGCGGGCTGTGGGTGGGCCCGTCCAACGGGGTCGAGGTCCGGGTGACCGGGATGGGGAAGACGTTGCCCGCCGGCCTCCGGGTCGAGCTGGTCGACCCGGGCACGAGCACCACGACGACGGTCGGAGACTCGTCAGGCCCACGCGCCGCCGGTGAGACCGGTGAGGCGGGCGGGAACGCGCGCTTGGCCGCCGCCGCGGAGCCCATCGCGAGCCCGAGTCCCGGGACCACTCCGGCCGAGACGCCTGGTGCGACCGCGTCCCCAACGGAGTCCACCCCTTCCGCCTCCGCCAGCCCGGCACCGTCCACGAGCGCGCCCGCGTCGCCAGCGCCGTCCACGACGCCCGGCGGGGCGACCGAGAAGCCGCGCCTGAAGATGAGCGCGGTGACCGCACCCAAGCCGGCGATGGTCTCGCGTGCCGGATGGGCCGCGGACGAGTCATTGGTGAAGGCTCCGCCGACGTACGACACGACGGTCAAGGCCGCGTTCGTCCACCACAGCGCGACGGGCAACTCCTACACGTGCGCCGAGGCGCCGTCCGTGGTCCGCTCCGTCTTCCTGTACCACGTGCAGGGCCAGGGCTGGGACGACATCGGCTACAACTTCCTGGTCGACAAGTGCGGCACCGTCTACGAAGGCCGTGCGGGCGGCGCCGACCGTGCGGTGCACGGCGCGCACACCTACGGCTTCAATACCGACACCACCGGCATCACCGTTCTGGGGACGTACACGGCGGCGAACGATGCCAGTACCCCCGGTGTCGCGCCGTCCCAGGCCTCGCTGGACGCCGTCGCGAAGGTCGCGGCATGGAAGCTGGGCCTGTCCGGTGTCGATCCAGCGGCGAAGACCGTCCTGACATCGGCGGCGCCCAACGGGACGGGCGGGAAGTACCCGTACGGCCAGGAGGTCCAGCTCAACACCATCTCCGGGCACCGTGACGGATTCGCCACCGCCTGCCCGGGTGAGCAGCTGTTCGCGAAGCTGGGCGCCATCCGTGCCGCGGCCAAGGAGGTCACCTCGCCCGCGCTCGCCGCCACGGTGACCGGGGCGGAACTCGTCGGTGGCCGCTACTACACCAGGACCACGGCCACCGTGGGGTGGCAGCCGGAGGAGTCGGCGACGTACGAGGTCCTGGTGAACGGGGTCGTGGCGGCCAAGCCGGCGGCCGGAGCCTCCAGCGCCACGCTGACGCTCGCGCAGGGCACCCACGCCGTCAAGCTGCGGGCCACCGTCGGCGGTGCGATCGCGGAGTCTCCGGTTTTCACGGTCGTCGCCGACACGACCAAGCCCGTGTTCAGTACGCCTCCGGAGATGTACTTCAACCGCGGAACCACCGAGCTCGGCAGTGTTCCGATCTTCATCAAGTGGAAGGCCACGGACGCCAGCCCGCTGAAGTCGATCGGGGCCACATCACCGGCGGTCAGGACCTTTCCGCCCAGCACGACGCAGTGGGTCGGCAGGGCCAAGCCCGCGCGGACATGGACCTGGAACCTGAACGCGACGGACATCCTGGGCAACGTCGGGACCGGGTCCGTGTCCCGCAGCGCCTACCTCGTCTCGGAGTTCTCCGCCAAGCGCAGCAGCGGGTGGAAGAAGTCGGGAACGAAGTCGTACCTCGGCGGCGCGGGCCTCTACAGCGGCACGAGGGGCGCCAGCGCGACCTTCACCTGCACCTGCCGCCAGGTGGGGCTGATCTTCAAGACCGCGTCCAACCTCGGCGGCGTGTACGTCTACGTGGACGGCAAGAAGATCGGCCTGCTCAACACCTACTCGGCCAAGACCCTCTACCGGCAGCTGATCTGGAGGAAGGTCTGGTCGGGCAGCGGGAAGCACACCGTCAAGGTCGTGGTGGCCGGGACCTCCGGCCGTCCCCTGATCGGCCTGGACGGCCTCGCCTACGCCCGCTGAAGAACCTCGTCACGCCCCGCTGAGAACCTCGTCCGCGTTCGCTGGGCAAAGGTGACGGACGACAGGAAAAGGCCCCGCCATCGACCTGGCGGGGCCTTTTCCAATCGGTGAACCGGAACAGCGGCTACATCCGGCCCAGCGCGTCGGCGACGGCATCGGCGATGACGTTGAGGCCGGCGTCATTGGGGTGCAGGCCGTCGCCGGCGTTGTATTCAGGGTCTCGCAGATGGCCGTTCTGGTGCGGGTCCGGATCGAGCAGGGCGCGTTCCGGGTCGGCGACGCCGTCGAGCTCGCCGCTCGTTCTGATCCACTGATCGAGCTCGGCGCGGGTGTCCTCGCGAGGCGTCAGGCACCACCCCGGGAATCCCTTGAACGGGGTGACGGGTACTCCGATGACCTTGATATCGCGAGCGTGGGCGGCTCGGACGAGCTTGCGGTACGCGTCGATGAGCTGGGCGGCGCTCACCGGGTCTTCGACGGCCTCACATGGGTTGAAGAACGCGTCGCATCTGGTCGCGAGGATGTCGTTGACGCCGAGCAGGACCACGACGGCGCGTACGCCCGGCCGGTCGAGGGCGTCACGGGTGAAGCGTGCCAGCGCCGCCGGCCCACCGCACGTGGTCGGGCTGAGCATCTTGTTGGCGGCGATGCCGGTGTTGAGGACGCCCATGGGCCGTCCCTCCGCGGCGAGGCGTTCGGCCAGCTGGTCGGGGTAGCGGTTGTCGGCGTCCATGGTCGAGGAGGCGCCGTCCGTGATGGAGTCTCCGAAGGTCACCACCGCACCGCGCTGCCGTCCGCCGGTCACCTCCACTCCGGTCAGGAAGTACCAGGAACGGCTCGTGTCCTGCGCACTCGTGGGGAATGCGCCGCCCTGGTCGAACCGCTGATCGCCGGAGGCCCGGTAAGCGGTGGTCTTGGCGAAGGCGTGGAATGTGGCCGGCCCTGTGGGCTGGGCGAAGTAGAGGGTCACGGTCAGCCGTTCCAGCGGCGCGGACTTCATCGGGACCGCGTCGCTGACCATTTCACGGCCCGGCGCGATATGTGTTGAGGCCGACCGGTGGAATCGCAGGGGGAGCAGCGTGCCGGGACGTACCGAAGCCCCTTCCCCTGCCTTTCCGATGGTCGCACCGGTGATCTTCAGGGGCGTTGTGCCGTACAGGTTGGAAAGGCGGACGCGGAGTCTCGTTCCTCCAGTGGAGACCCGGATGACCTGCCGCACCGACTCTCCGGCGAAGCCTTTCTCCGCCCAGGTCGGCCCCTCGAAGGTCTCGGCGTAGGGCTGCTGGACGGCGGTCGCCCACGCGCCCACCCATCTGGAGTCGGGCGTCCGTTCCGCGGAGGCCGGAGTGACCGTTCCGGCAATGACCGTCCCGGCCAGGAGTGCGACCGCCACGGCCAGGATCGCCGGCGTGCGACCGCTCCTCTTCGTTCTCATGTGATGCCTCCGCGCTCGTCCCTCGTACGGGAAATGAATCACGGGATCTCCCCAGGTCAGGTGCCCCGCGACCGACCGGCCGCGGTTGCCATGCCTGAACAGTAGAAGCCCATCAGGAAGAGAACGTTCCTAATGAAACCCGGACTTGGAAGCGCGCAGAATCTGCGGATCTTGCTCGCGGACGGACCTCAGCCCGCCTGCTCGGCCCGTGCGGACCTCAGGCGTTGCGAGCGCGTCCGAAGGCCGGCCTGGGATCAAAGCCGAAGGCGAGACCCCAGGCTGATCGCGGAGCGATGCCAGCGCTCGCCGCATTCGCGACAAGCGACGAGCGCTAGCGAGGAGCGCGGCTCGCGAAGGCAATGAACGCGGTTAGATCTCTTCGCCGGTGAGGACCGCGTCGGCGTCGACGATGCGGTACGCGTAGCCCTGCTCGGCGAGGAAGCGCTGGCGGTGGGCGGCGTAGTCCTGGTCGAGGGTGTCGCGTGCGACGACGGCGTAGAAGCGGGCTCCCTGGCCTGAGGTCTTCGGACGCAGGAGCCGGCCGAGACGCTGGGCCTCTTCCTGGCGGGAGCCGTACGCGCCGGACACCTGGACGGCGACCGAGGCCTCGGGGAGGTCGATCGAGAAGTTGGCGACCTTGGAGACCACCAGGACGCTGATCTCACCGGTACGGAACGCGTCGTACAGGCGCTCGCGTTCCTTGACCCGGGTCTCGCCCTTGATGACGGGGGCGTCCAGCAGTTCGCCCAGCTCGTCGAGCTGGTCGATGTACTGGCCGATGACGAGGGTCTGCTCGCCGCGGTGCCGGTCGACCAGGGCCTGGACGAGGCGGGTCTTGGTGTCGGTGGTGGCGCAGAAGCGGTAGCGCTCTTCGGGTTCGGCGGTCGCGTAGGCGAGGCGTTCGGAGTCGGTGAGGGTGACGCGGACCTCGACGCAGTCGGCGGGGGCGATCCAGCCCTGGGACTCCATGTCCTTCCAGGGGGCGTCGTACCGCTTGGGGCCGATCAGGGAGAACACGTCGCCCTCGCGGTCGTCCTCGCGGACGAGGGTCGCGGTGAGGCCGAGCCGGCGGCGGGCCTGCAGGTCGGCGGTCATCCGGAAGATCGGCGCGGGCAGCAGGTGGACCTCGTCGTAGATGACCAGGCCCCAGTCGCGGGCGTCGAAGACCTCCAGGTGCGCGTAGGCGCCCTTCCGCCGCGTCGTCATGATCTGGTACGTCGCGATGGTGACCGGCCGGATCTCCTTCTTGCCGCCGGAGTACTCGCCGATCTCGTCCTCGGTGAGGGAGGTCCGCTTGAGGAGTTCCTGCTTCCACTGGTGCGCGGAGACCGTGTTGGTGACCAGGATCAGCGTGGTCGCCCCGGCCTTGGCCATCGCGGCGGCGCCGACGATGGTCTTGCCGGCCCCGCAGGGGAGGACGACCACGCCGGAGCCGCCGTACCAGAACGCGTCGGCGGCGTCCTGCTGGTACGGGCGGAGCGTCCAGCCGTCCTCGGCGAGCTCGATGGCGTGGGCCTCGCCGTCCACGTAGCCGGCCATGTCCTCGGCGGGCCAGCCGATCTTGAGCAGGGCCTGCTTGAGGGCGCCGCGCTCGCTGGGGTGGACGGCGACGGCGTCGTCGCCGATCCGCTCGCCGAGCATGCCCTTGATCTTGCGGGCGCGCAGGACCTCCTCCAGGACCGAGCGGTCGGTGGAGTGCATGACGAGCCCGTGCGTGGGGTCCTTCTCCAGCCGCAGCCGCCCGTACCGCGCCATCGTGTCGGCCACGTCGACCAGCAGGGCGTGCGGGACGGGGTAGCGGGAGAACTTCAGCAGCGTGTCGACGACCTGCTCGGCGTCGTGGCCGGCGGCGCGGGCGTTCCAGAGCGCGAGCGGGGTGACCCGGTACGTGTGGATGTGCTCGGGCGCGCGTTCGAGTTCGGCGAACGGCGCGATCTCCTTGCGGCATTCGTCGGCCAGGACGTGGTCGACCTCCAGCAGCAGGGTCTTGTCGGACTGGACGATCAGCGGTCCGTCGGACACGGCAGGCAGCCCCCATCAGGAGATCGGCGGTGGATGGCCCGTACAGCGGTTCCGGCGCCAGGTGGTGCAGGTTACCCGAGGTGAGGGGATCCGGCGGGACGCCGCTGAGGCGCTCTCCCTACAACGGCGCGGACCGCCGCACTCTTCCCTCGGGATCAGTAACCGGAGTAGTCCCTCGGTATCAGTAACCGGAGTAGTCGTCGGGGGAGTTGACGTCGATCACGATCATCACGGCGACGAACGCGACCTGCAGGACCAGCGCCACGGCGAAGATCGCCCAGCTCCAGATGGTCAGCGTGCGGGCGGACCGGGGATCGGTCTTGCTGCGGCTCATCGCCATGGCGGAGGTCACGATGCCGGGGATCGTGAAGACGTTGCAGCACATCGCGACGGCGACGCTGTTGCAGACCAGCGCGGCGATGGTGGATCCCTGGGTCTGGCCGCCGGTGTTGGGGACGCCGGGCGGCCCGTAGCCGTAGCCCTGCTGCCCGTAGGCCCCTTGCTGCCCGTACTGGCCGGCGGTGTCCCATCCCTGGCCCTGCGCTTGGCCGTACGGGTCGTTCCAGCCGGACGGATCTCCTCCGTACCCGCTCATCGGCCACCTCCACGAAGTGTTCGGAAGCCACCGGGTACCCGACCGGTGTACTGACATTTGACTGAGCAGGCTATCCGTAGGTTCATGCCCGGGTCATACGGAATAGCCACGGTTTCGTCCCGGGGGCTCGGGGTGCTCGGGCCACCGGCGCTCAGGACGGCTTCTCTTCGTCATCGAGCTCGGCGACGCCGGTGATGCGGTGCAGGGCGAACCGCTGGACGGCGGCGCGGGTGGCGTCGTACCCGGTCAGGAAGCCGCCCTCGACCCGTACCGGCTCCACGATGCGGCTGGACGAGCCGCCCTGCTGGTCCAGGTAGCCGATCCAGACCCGGATCCCCTGCTCCACGGCGGCGCGCAGCCGGTCGACCGTGGCGGCGGCGGGGGAACGGGGCGGATCCCCGGCCGGGGCGCCGGCGCGCAGCCGGGCGTGTTCGGCGCCGTGCCGGGCGGCCTCGTCCCCGGCCCGCAGCGCCCGTACCGCCGCGGAGATCATCGAGGCGTCGGCCTGCTCGGTGCCGACCCGGACCCGCATGATTTCGGCGGTCGGCGGCGGATCGGCGCGCAGCACGTCGGGCCTGGTCACGATGATGCCGCCGCCGGGCGCCTCGGCGACGGGGGCCAGGCCCATCGCGCGCAGCGCGGCCAGCAGCTCGGCCCGTTCCAGCCCGGAGGCCAGCACGCTCGGTGCGAGCCGGTGCAGCCGCAGCGCGTCCGAGCGCCGGTCGGCGAGGATCTCGTCGAGCGTCGCGGGCGAGTCGGAGCGGACGTAGGAGGACAGGGCGCCCACCCGCAGATGCCCGTGCCGGCGCGCCACGTCCTCGATCAGGTACGTGAGCGGCTGCGGCAGCGGGGTCGCCGAGTGCCGGGCCAGCAGCTGGGCCAGCTCCCCGGCGGTACGGCCCGCGTCCAGGGCCCGCCGGACGGAGGTGGGCGTGAAGCGGTACACGGTCGCGCCGCCGGTCGACTCGACCTCGGCGGCCAGCGACAGCTCCCGGGCCAGCTCGGTGACCAGCGGACCGGGCGCGATCGCGGTCAGGTCGGCCTGGATGAGGATCCGGTCCACCGGCTCGGGCAGGTACTTCTCCAGGGCCGGCTCGGGATCGCCGCCCTCCAGCAGGTCCCGGGCGTACGGAACCAGCTGCCCGAACCCGGTGATGCCCAGCACCGCCGCCTCCCGCAGCGTCCAGCCGACCAGCCGGTCGCGCAGCGGCCCGGCGCGGCGCGGGTGCAGCCAAGCCAGCCGGGTCGTGATCGCCTCGGCGTCCGCCGCCAAGCCGGGGTCGGCGTCGGCGAGGACCCGCAGGATCGCGGCGCGGGTGGGGGGCGCGCTGGTGCGCACGACCGCCTCGCTGAGCGCGTTGATCAGCCGGTCGCGGTCGTCGCGGCCCCCGGCCAGGCCGGGGGCCCGGTCGGTCTTCAGCCAGCCCCGGGCGAGCTCGGTCCAGCGTCCGGCGGTGTCGCGCATGAGCCACAGGTCGTACGCGGGCGTGGGCAGCCACTCGCCGTCCAGGTCGCCGCTGCGGGTCAGCAGGCCGGCGGCGTAGGCCACCTCGGCCAGCAGCGCCGCGTGCCACTCCTCGACCTCCAGAAGCGTGGCCGTCCCGCGCAGCTCGCGTACCGCCAGGCCGCCGCTGCGCAGTACGGGCGGCGGGTCGGTCCCCCAGCGTTCCAGCAGCTCCTCGGTGAGCCGTACGGCGGTGAACGCCTCACCGGCTGCGGTCCGTACGGCCAGATCATCCGCCGCACCGCTCCGCGAGCCGGAGGCGGAGCCGGAGGCCACGGCGGATCGGCCGGGCGTGAGGGCGCGGCCGGTCAGGGCGGGCGGCTGCGGGCCCACGTTCCGGAAGAGACGGCCTTTGCGCAGGTGGAGGGCCACTTCGCGGGGGAGGGTGACGGTGCGGTCGTCCTCGGCGGCCAGCAGGCCGCGGGCCAGCAGGCGTTCGATGGGAGTCGTGGCGGTGGCCACCCGTACGGGGCGCCTGGCATCGGCCACCCGGCCCACGGGAGGGCCCCAGGCGAGCTGCTCCAGAGCGGTCCTGGCCTCCGGGCCCGCGTCCTCGATCAGGGACTCGGGAGCCGACAGTACGGCGGCGAGGCGTTCCAGGAAGCGGCCGGAGTCGGGGAAGCCGCGCGGCTCCCGGCCGTCCAGGTCGATGATCAGCGTGGTGAGCCGGTCGAGGGGGTAGCCGGCGAAGGCCTCCTGGACGGGCGGGCCCAGACCGGCCGGATGCGGCAGTCCTTGCCGGACGCCGGGGGCGACGTTGTCGGTGTCGTCCCCCCAGACCAGCGCGTACCGGCGGAGCCGTTCGACGGAACGGGCCACCTCGCCGGCGGCCGTCCCCATGGCCTCGGCCAGGGCGCCGGGCGCCAGCGGGCGCGGCAGGACGAGCAGGGCCTCCAGTACGGCCAAGGAGAAGCGGTCGAGCCGGTCCAGGGCACGGGAGACGGTGGCCGGGGTCGAGGCGCGGGCGGCGAGGGCGGTCAGGTCGGCCGGGACCGGGCTGACCAGTTCCGGACGCGCGGACAGCAGCGCGCGCAACGCCTCGTCATCGCGTGCGCGCAGCCAGTCCGCGAACGTTTCCATCCCTCTCCCAACCTCAAGAGCGAGCGCGTGTGTTCCAGCACGCGCACCCATCAGCGTAGGAGTCCGTAGAGGTACCCGATGCGAGGTGGGCTATGAATGCGGGCGGTAACCACTTGAATCCACCTGTATGACCGGCGAACCGGCCGGCAAATCGACCGGCGGCCAACCGGCGAATCGGTCGGTGGCCCACCCCCGAACCGACCGGCGGCCGATCCGGCACGGAGCGCCGGTTCAGGTGGCGGGCGTCCGGTCCAGATGGAGCAGGCCGAGGCCGAGCCGGGCCCAGCCCGCGACGAACCGCTCCTCGTCGATGCGCGAGGGCGGCTCGTACATCGACTCGTTGGCCAGCCAGTAGTTGACCACCGCGCCGCCGAGGATGGCGGCGATCGTCGGCCAGTCCTCGTCGATGCCCTCGAACTCCGGCTGCCGGCCGAGCCACAGGGCGATGCCGTCGTACAGCGGGTTGACGATCCCCTCGCGCATCTCGGCCACCAGGTGCGGGAACTGGTCGAGATCGCGGAACAGCACCCTGATCAGGTCCTGCTCCTCGCGCATCTTGGCCAGGCCGACCTGGCAGGTCATCCGCAGCCGGACCTCCAGTGGCCGGTCCTCGAAGGCGGTGGCGTGCTGGAGCACCTCGCTGACCTGCCGCCGGGTGCGTTCGATGTGCTCGCGGATGGCGGAGGCGAGCACCTCTTCCTTGGAGCGGAAGTGGCGGTACAGGCCCCCGGCGCCGGGCGAGAGCCCGGCGGCGGCCTCGATCTCCGCGACCGAGGTCGCGGCGTAGCCGCGGTCGGCGAACAGCCGAAGCGATTCGCTCACGATCCGCTCGCGTGTGGATGGCGTCATGTGGTGTGTTCCTCCGCAAGAACACTAAGGCATGTTCGGCGGGCCTACCGGGCCGCCGGTCCCGGCACGCCCGAATTCGTGATGCGTCTCGCACCCGGCGGCGGGGGACTAAAGTTCATTCCTCCGCGCCCCTGTCGCCGGAGGGGGCGTCGCCGGAAGGGTCGACGATGTTCGTATCGCCGCATGAGGGGTGCCGTGGCGCCTTCCTGCCGGACAGCTTCGTCGTCCCCACTCTCGTCGCCGGGCCGCGCTTCCGGATCCGCCCCATCACCGTGCACGACGTCGTGAAGGACTACGGCGCCGTGATGGGCAGCCTGGACCGGCTGGCGGGCCGCTTCGGGCCGGAGTGGGGATGGCCGGACCGCGAGTTCACGTTCGAGCAGGCCCTGATCGATGTCGCCTGGCTGCAGAAGGAGGGCCAGCTGCGGCGCTCGTTCAGCTACGTGGTGATCACCCCCGACGAGGAGCGCCAGCTCGGCCGCATCCATGTCGCCCCCTCGGACGCGCCCGGGGCCGACGCCGTCGTGGTGTTCTGGGTACGCGCCGACGAGGAGGACTCCAGCGTGGAGAAGGAGCTGGAGGAGTTCGTCCGGGAGTGGGCCGTGACCGCGTGGCCGTTCGAGACCGTGCGCTTCCCCGGGCGCGACTGAGCGCCCGGGGGCGTCCACCGCGTCCGGGGAAGCGGGCCAGTCAGGCGAGCCGGCGGATCAGTCCCACCACGATCCGGCCGATGATCAGGTAGACCAGCGCGGCCAGCCCGTAGTTCACCGCCACCTCGAGCTTGTGGTCGGCGGGCTGGAACACGTCCCGGAACTGCCAGGCGAGGTCCCCGGCCCAGCCGGCCACCGTCCTGACCAGCTCGTTGGCGGTGTTGGCCTCGAACGCCACGAACACGATGTGCACCGCGAGCACCGCCACGACGACCGTGGTGAGCACGGAGACGATCGTGGCCAGCACGCGGGCCACGCGCTTGCGCGCGTCCGTGGCGAACCGCGGCATCCGGGACGCGCGGTGGTGCGAGGTGCCACCGGGCTCGGTGGTCGTGCCGGTCATGCCGGTCGTGGCGGTCTGCTGCGCGGGCGGCTTGTCGGGGGCTACGCGTTCGTCGGCCATGGCGCCCTCTCTCTCCGGGACGGGCGATGTACGGGGCGTGGTGCGGGGGGCTGGTGCCAGTGTGCTGCTTTGACGCGTCGTGGCGCATTCCATCCTTGTGTTTTCCCTGGTCGCAAGGTTCGTGGCGGCGGGCCCGGGTATATCGGGATCAAGGAACGCAGGTGCCAGGCGGCAGGACATTCCAGTTCTGATCCCACAGCTGGCAGCGAGACCATCGCACAGCGTTCGCGCACAAGACTCCCGCGCTCTCCTACTCGGATCCCGTCGCATCGCCACTACCGGGGGAGCGCGGGTGTGCGTGCGCCCGGGGATCACCGGGCGCCCCTCCCGCTCGCGTGGCAGAACCGCCATACCCTTCCCTTTACCCTGTGGAACGTGCTGGAGCCAGACGCCACGCGATTCGCCGGACCCGGTCCCGAGGGGGCCGGGCGTCCCGCGATCGGATTCGACCTTGATCTGACGCTCGCCGACACCCGGGCGGCGATCAGTGCCGTGTACGCGGCGCTCACCGCCGAGACCGGCGTGCCGATCGACACCGCCGCCGTGGTGACCCGGATCGGGGTACCGCTGGAGATCGAGCTGGCCTACTGGTTCCCCGCCACCGAGGTCCCGGCCATGGTCGAACGCTTCCGCGCGCTGTACGCGGGCATCGCCATCCCCGCGACCGTTCCGATGCCCGGGGCCGCTGCGGCTCTGGCGGCCGTACGCGAGCACGGCGCCCGTGTGGTCGTGGTGTCCGGCAAGAACCAGGTCGACACCGAAGGCACCGTGCGGTTCCTGGGGCTGGCGGTGGACGAGGTCGTGGGCGGACTGTTCGGCTCGGAGAAGGGTGCCGCGCTGCGCCTGCACGGTGTGCGCGCGTACGTCGGCGACCACACCGGCGACGTCGACGCCGCCCGGGCCGCCGCGGTGACGGCCGTGAGCGTGGCCACCGGCCCGTTCGATGCCCAGGCCCTGAGCGCGTACGGAGCGGACGTGGTGCTGCCCGATCTGCTCGCCTTCCCGGAGTGGCTGGAGGGCTTTGCGCTTGATCTTGCGGAGGGGGCCCGTTCCGGTGGATATTCGGGTGCCGCGAAGGCCCCGCGCCGGTAACTTCTGGGCCCCGAGGCACTAATCTTTACCCCAATTCAGGACGAGAGCTAACGAGGTCTCCCCGTGCCCACTGGCAAGGTCAAGTGGTACGACGCCGACAAGGGATTCGGCTTCCTCACCCGTGATGACGGCGGTGAGGTCTTCGTGCACTCCTCGGCGCTGCCCGGCGCGGTGGCGGGCCTCAAGCCGGGGCAGCGCGTGGAGTTCGGCGTGGTCGAGGGGCGGCGCGGGCAGCAGGCGCTGTCGGTGCAGGTCCTGGAGACGCTGCCGTCGGTGGAGAAGTCGGTGGCCAAGGCGCGCCGCAAGAAGCCCGACGAGATGGTCATGATCACCGAGGACCTGATCAAGCTGCTGGACGTGATCTCCAACACCTACCGCCGGGACAAGCATCCGTCCCCCGCCGAGGCCAAGAAGATCGCTACCGTACTGCGCGCGGTCGCCGACGACCTGCATCCCTGATCGGGCCGTCCGGTGGGCCGCCGGGCCGGGGACGGTGGTCCTTCCGGCCCGCGTGGGACGCGCGGGCACGGCGGACCGGCAGGACGACCAGGACCAGCGCCAGCGCCGCCGCGACGGCGGCCATCGCGACCCGGCCGTCCGCGACGATCGACAGGCCGAGGCCGAGCAGCCCGCCGAGCACCCAGACGAGCTGGTGCAGGGTCTCCGAGACCGCGAACGTGGAGGACCGCACCTCCTCGCCGATCTCCCGCTGGACGACCGCGTCCATCGACAGCTTGCCCAGGGACTGGCCGAGACCGGCCGCGGCGGCCACCCCGAGCGCCGTCCACAGCCCGAACAGGATCGCGGCGGCCGCGGCGGCGGCGGTGACGAACGCGAGCGTGCCCAGCACGATCGCGCTGGGCGCCCGCGCCTTCATCCAGGCGCCGAGCGCGGTGCCCGCCAAGCCTCCGGCGCCTGCGGCGGCGGCCAGCAGGGCGAGGGCGACATTGCTGGAGACGGGCTCGAACGGTTCCTCGCGCAGCAGGAACGCGAGATACAGGATCAGGAAGCCCGAGAACGCGCGCAGCGCCGCGTTCGCCTGCATGGCCTCCGCCACCGCGGGACCGAGGCTCGGCAGCGCCCAGCGGCGCCTACGGGCCCGCACAGGCCCTTCCGTGTGTTCTCCGCCCTCTGTGGCGTCCGCGTCCGGCGCCACCTCGGCGTCCGGCCCGATCTCGGCGTCCGCGGGAACGTCGGCGTGACCGGGCAGGCGCATGGTGAACACCGCGCCCGCCAGGAACGTCACCATCGCCAGCCGCAGCACCCAGTCGGCGCCGATGACCGTGGCGAGGCCGGCGCCGATCGGGACGGTGACCGAGGCGGCGATGAGCCCGGCGAACGCCGTCCGCGCGTTCGCCGTCACCAGCGTGATCTCGCCGGGCAGGACCCGGGGCGTCACCGCCGCCCGCAGCACCCCGAACGCCTTGGACAGCACCAGGACGCCGAACGCGGCGGGCAGGAACGTGACCTGATCGCCGTGCAGGACGGCGCCCGCCATCCCCCAGCACAGCAGGCCGCGCGCCGCGAACGTCCCGGCGATCGCGTACCTGCGGGCGTGCCGCATCCGGTCCAGGCCCGGCCCGATCAGCGGCGCGACCAGCGCGAAGGGCGCCATCGTCACCAGGAGGTAGAGCGCCACCTGGCCGCGCGCCTGCTCGACGTCCAGGCCGAAGAACAGCGTCCCGGCCAGCGCCACCGTGACCAGCGCGTCGCCGACCGAGTTCATCGCCGAGGTCTCGATCAGGGTGCCGAGGCCGCTGCGTCCCGCGTCGCCGGCGTGGGTGGCGCGCCGGCTGAATCCGCCCGCGCGGCGGGCGGCCCGGCCGGTGGCGCGGGCGGCCCCGGACGCGCCGCCCGCGACGGTGCGCACGGCTCGGCCGACCGCTTGGGCGCCTGCCCGTACTCCCATCCGGCCGCCTCCCTCCCCCCGCTTTCCAGGGGTACGTTCCCGCGCGCGGCCTTCCCTCACTCGCCCGTTCGCGGGACCTGACGGGCGAAAGCGGCGGGTGGTGTGCACGGCCATGCCGATCCATGGGCGAGAATTGGAGTGTGAGCCCACTCCGTCAGCCCAGCACCGCGCGTTCCACCGCCGCGCAGACCACCACGGGGGGTACCACCACGGGGCCCGCGCGCCGCACCCGTCCCCCCGCCATCGACCCCGCCTGCGCGGGTGCGGTCGACCTGGCCAGGGAGGCGGCAGAGGAGACGGCGAAGCCGCATCCCGTCGGCGAGCACCTCGGCCTGCGGGCCGAGGGAGACCGGGTGGTCACGCACTATTTCGGGTGCCTCGACCCGGGCTACCGGGGCTGGAGCTGGGCGGTCACCGTGGCGCGCGCGTCGCGCGCCAAGCTGGTGACCGTCGACGAGTGCGTGCTGCTCCCCGGCGACGACGCGCTGCTGGCGCCCGAGTGGGTGCCCTGGCTGGAGCGGCTGCGCCCCGGCGACCTCGGCCCCGGCGACCTGCTGCCGACCCCCGCCGACGACGTCCGGCTGGCCCCCGGCTACACCGAGGTCGACGACGCGCTCGACCGCGAGACGAGCTGGGAGCTGGGCCTCGGCCGCCCCCGGGTGCTGTCTCGGGAGGGCCGTTCCGAGACCGCCATGCGCTGGTACGACGGGATCGCCGGCCCGCGCGCGCCGATCGCGACCTCCGCTCCGGCACAGTGCTCCACCTGCGGTTTCTTCGTTCCGCTGGCAGGCGAGCTGCGCCAGGTGTTCGGTGTCTGCGCCAACGAGTACGCGCCCGACGACGGCCGCGCCGTCTCGGCCGACCACGGCTGCGGGGCGCACTCGGAGGCGGTGGTGATCCCGGCCGCGTCCGAGCACGGGCCGCCGGTGATCGACGAGCTCGACTTCGACATCATCCCGCTCGGATCGCTCCGCGACACCGAGGCCGAAGAGGCGCTGGGACACAGCTGATCGCCGACGTGACGAAGATCACGCACACTGATTTCGCCGGTGCCGACGAGCCCGGCGGCGACGACTCCGGCGCCGGCCGGCCCGGTGCCGCCGACCCGTTCGGTGCCGACCCGTTCGGTACGGGGCGGATCCGGGAGCGGGTGCTGCGCGCCTGGGCGGAGTCTCCGGCGCGGTTCCGCGAGGACGCCAACGCCGAGGAGGACCACGCCCTCGGCGGCTACCGCGACCGCGTCGTCATCGAGCTGGCCCAGAACGCCGCCGACGCCGCCGTGCGCGCGGGCGTCCCGGGCCGGCTGCGGCTGTCCCTGACCGAATCCGACGACGACTCTCTCAACGACGGCGTGCCGGTCGTGCTGACCGCCGCCAACACGGGGGCACCGCTCGACGCCGCCGGTGTCGAGGGGCTGTCCACGCTCCGCGCCTCCGCCAAGCGCGACGAGGCGGGCGCGGTCGGGCGGTTCGGTGTCGGGTTCGCGGCCGTCGTGGCCGTCAGCGACGACCCGTCCATCGCCTCGGCCGCCACCGGCGTCCAATGGTCGCTCTCCCGCGCCCGCGAGCTGGTGGCCGGGATCGCGGAGCTGGCCGGAGAGCTGGAGCGCCGCAACGGCCAGGTCCCCCTCCTCCGCCTGCCCTTCGCCACTGCGTCGCCTGAGGACGCCGCCGCGATCCCCGAGGGTTTCGACACCCTCGTACGGCTCCCGCTGCGTGACGAGGCCGCCGCCGCGTCCGTACGGGCCCAGCTCGACCAGGCCGGGCCCGCGCTGCTGCTCGCTCTGCCCGCACTCGAAGCCGTCGAGATCGAGATCGGCGGGACGATCGTCCGGACGCTGACCGCCGAGACGGCCGAGCCCGGTGCCGTGGTGATCGACGGCGTCCGCTGGCGTACGGCCGAGGCGCACGGCCCGACCCCGGTCGAGCTGCTGGCCGACCGGCCCACCGAGGAACGGGCCAGGCCGGGCTGGCAGATCCGCTGGGCCCTTCCCGAGGAAGGGCGCCTTCCCGAGGGTTTGCCCGCCGTCGTGCACGCCCCGACGCCCAGCGACGAGCGGCTCGGCCTGCCCGCGCTGCTGATCGCCTCGTTCCCGCTGGCCCCCGACCGCCGCCACGTCGCCCCGGGGCCGCTCACGGACTTCCTCGTCGAGCGCGCCGCCGATTCCTATGTCGCGCTGCTGCGCGAGCTGCCGGTCTCCCCGCGCCTGCTCGACCTGGTCCCCGGCCCCGTGGCCGCCGGTGAGCTGGACGCGCACATCCGCCGCGCCGTCCTCGCGAGCCTGCCCGACACCCCGCTGCTGCCCCTCGCCGAAGACTCGGACGCGAGAGTCCGGGGGCGCGACGCGGTGGCCGTCGACGGCCCGCCCGCGTTGATCGAGCTGCTCGCCGAAGTCCTGCCCGGGCTCCTGCCGGTGGGCTGGCCCGTACGACACCAGGCACTCAACGCCCTCGGCGTACGGCGCATGGAGCTGGCCGATGTCGTCGACGCGCTCGCCGGCCTGGAACGTCCGCCCGCGTGGTGGCGCCGCCTGTACGAGTCGCTCACCGGCGCCTCCACCGACGCGCTCGGCGCGCTGCCCGTGCCGCTGGCGGGCGGCGACCGGGTCGTACGGGGCCCGCGCGGCCTCCTCATCGCGGCGGATGGCGTCGAGCCGTCCCAGCTGGACGCCTTGGGCCTGCGCTTCGTCCACCCCGAGGCCGTGCATACGCTGCTCCAGCGGCTCGGTGCCGTCGAGGCGGGGCCGCACGAGGTGCTGGCCGATCCGGCCGTGCGCGCCGCCGTCGACGGCTCCTACGACGCCGACGACCCCGACGAGGTCGCGGCGGCCGTGCTCGGCCTGGTCGCGGCGGCCCGGCTCGATCCGGGCGAGCGGCCCTGGCTGGCCGAGCTGGCGCTGCCCGGCGCCGACGGCGAGCTGTACGCCGCCGGTGAGCTGCTGCTGCCCGGCAGCCCGCTGCGCGATCTCATGGCGGAGGACGCGCCGTTCGGGGTCGTCGCCGACGAGGTCGTCGACCGCTGGGGGACCGAGCCGCTGGTGGCGGCCGGTGTCCTGGACGGCTTCGCGCTCGTCCAGGCCGAGGACGTCAACCTGTCGGCCGTGGCCGATGGCGCCGACTCCCTCGATCTCGACGACGAGGACCAGTGGGCCGACGACGTCCTGGCCCGGCTCCCGCAGCAGGAACTGCCGCCGCTGGTGCCGGAGTTCCATGCCGTACGCGACCTGGAGCTGGTCGAGGACTGGGGCGCCGCGCTGCGCCTGCTGGCCGGGTCGCCCTGGCGGGGCGTGATCGTCCAGCCCGCGCACCTGATGCTCGCAGACGGCCGCCGGGTGGCGGTCCCCTCGTACACGGCCTGGTGGCTGGGCGGGCATCCGCTGTTCGACGGCCGCACGCCCGGCGAGTTCCGCCTCGGCAGCGACGACGATCTTCTTTCCGGCCTGTACGACGCCGTACCGTCCGACGCCCCCAAGGACGAGGAGCTGCTCCTCGCCCTCGGCGTCCGGACATCGCTGGCGGCGCTGCTCGCCGAGCCCGGCGGGGCCCATGAGCTGCTGGAACGCCTGGCCGACCCGTCCCGTACGGTCTCCCGCACGCATCTGAGCCGGCTGTGGACGGCGCTCGCCGACACGCCCGCCCTGGACGACGAGGACGCGATGGAGCCGCCCGAGCGCGTGCGCGCGATCGTGGACGGCGAGGTCGAGGTGGCCGACGCCGCCGACGCGCTCGTCCTCGACCGTCCCGACGCGCTGCCGCTGCTGGCAGGGCAGCCGCTGGTCATCGCCTCCGGCGGCCGCGCCGCCCGGCTGGCCGAGCTGCTCGACCTGCCGCTGGTGAGCGAGGAGGTGGCGGGCGCGATCGAGTCGTCAGGGGAGAGCCGCCCGGTGCCCGGTGCCGTACGAGCCGTACTGCCGGACGCCCCCGCGACCTACACGGCGCACGAGGAGCTCATCGTGGACGGCCGTCCCGTGCCCTGGTGGTACGGCGCCGACGGCCGGATCCACGCGGACGGCCCGCCCGGGCTGGCGCGCGGCCTTGCCTGGGCCGCCGACCGCTGGCCGGACCGCCTCCTGGTAGAGGCCCTGCTCCGCGACCCCGAAGCCCAAGCGACCCTGCAAGCCGAATCAGACCTAGCCGCCGACCCTCCCGGTTGACTCGTGGCGTGTTCGCAGTCGCGGGCGGGTGGTGCGGCCAACACGCCACGAGTCAACGGCTAGCTGGAGGTGCGTTCTTCGCGGGCGGCCTCCTGGCGCTGCCGGCCGGCCTGCAGGCGCGGGACGTACCAGACGCCGAACAGGCCGATCACGATGCCGGCCACGCAGACCCACAGCCACCACTGGTGCTGCTCGGAGAGGCCGGCGATCAGCAGGACGATCAGGGCGATCGCCCACCCCACGGTGCCCGCGGCGGCGATCCGGACGTCGTTGGTCGGCAGCGGCGGCGGATCGGGTCGGCGAGCTGGGCTCATCCGCTCAGCGTAGTCGGCGGGGGCGGTGACCAGCGCGTCCGGAACGCGGCGGCAGGCCGGACCGGATGTGATCGTTCTTACCCATCCGTTGCCAATTCGGTGCCGGTCAAGGCTTCCACCTGCGGTGGTCGGTCTGCCACAGTGCGCCCGTGACGGTCAAGAACGATGCTGCGCAGCCACCCGCCGCCCCCGGACCCGAGCCCTCCGGGCGGCTCGACCGGTTCTTCAAGATCACCGAACGGGGGTCCAGCCTCGGCCGCGAGGTCCGGGGCGGGCTGGCCACGTTCTTCACCATGGGCTACATCGTGGTGCTCAACCCGCTGATCATCGGGACGGTGGCCGACGACGACGGCCAGTTCCTCGGCGACCTGACCGAGCCGGGCGCGAGCATCCCGCTGGTGGCGGCGGCGACCGCGCTGGTGGCCGGCGTCCTCACGCTGGTGATGGGCCTGTTCGGGCGCTACCCCTTCGCGATGGCCGCCGGCCTCGGGCTGAACGCCGTGGTGGCGTTCACGCTCGCCGGCGTGATGTCGTGGGAGGACGCGATGGGCATCGTGGTCCTCGAAGGACTCGTCATCACGGTGCTGGTGCTGACCGGGTTCCGGGTGGCGGTGTTCCGGGCCATCCCGGCCGCGCTGAAGACGGCGATCGCGGTCGGGCTCGGGCTGTTCATCGCGCTGATCGGCTTCGTGGACGCGGGCTTCGTCCGGCGGGTCCCCGGCAGTGAGGGTGAGAACTCGATCCCGGTGCAACTGGGCTCGACCGGCAGCCTGTCCGGGTGGCCCACGCTGGTGTTCGCGGTCGGGCTGCTGCTGACCGCGATCCTGGTGGCCCGCAAGGTCAAGGGCGCCATCCTGATCGGGATCCTGGCCGCCACGGTCGTGGCGATCATCGTGGAGGCGCTGGCCAAGGCGGGACCGTACAACAAGGGAGTGGGCCCGGACGGCAAGCCGGTGATCAACCCCGACGGCTGGCAGCTGAACGTGCCGGCGCTGCCCGACAAGGTCGTGGACACGCCCGATCTGAGCCTGCTCGGCGAGTTCAGCCTGCTCGGCTCGTTCGAGCGGGTCGGCGCGACGGCGGCGCTGCTGTTCGTCTTCACGATCCTGCTGGCCGACTTCTTCGACACGATGGGCACCGTCGTCGGTGTCGGTGCCGAGGGCGACATGCTGGACCGGGACGCCAACCTGCCCGGCATCCGCAACGTGCTGCTGGTCGACTCGGTGGGCGCGGCCGCGGGCGGTGCCGGTTCGGTGTCGTCCAACACGACCTACGTCGAATCCGCGGCGGGCGTGGCCGAGGGCGCCAGGACCGGGCTGGCGAGCGTGATCACCGGGCTGCTGTTCCTGGTGGCGATGTTCTTCGCGCCGCTGGTGACGATCGTGCCGTTCGAGGCCGCCACACCGGCGCTGGTCGTGGTCGGGTTCCTGATGATGACGCAGATCAAGCACATCGACATGGACGACTACGACGTCGCGATCCCGGCGTTCCTCACCATGGTGCTGATGCCGTTCACGTTCTCGATCACCGCCGGGATCGGCGCCGGCTTCATCAGCTACGTGGCGATCAAGGTGGCCCGGCGCAGGTTCGCCGAGATCCATCCGCTGATGTGGCTGATCGCCGCGCTGTTCGTCCTGTACTTCACGCTGACGCCGATCAAGGAGGCGCTGGGCGTCGGCTGACCGCGCGGGCATGGCACGATTGGCGGGATGGGGTTCCCACCAGCGATCGGAGGGTGAAGTCCTGCGCGCCGCCGGCGAACCGTCGCGGAATGGTCCGACGCGGCGTATCGTTAGCAAAAGCAATGACTTCTGCGAACGACAATGAGCACGCCACCGAATCCACGCCGCCCTCAGGGCCGCTCCCCGGGCCGAGCTCCGGGACTGGCCGAAGACCTGCGCATCTCGATCGCCCGGCTGTCGCGCCGGCTGCGCACGCTGAGAGCCCCCGGGCCCGGCGGCGCGGTCGCCGGTCCGCTCTCGCTCACGCAGTTCGCCGCCCTGGCGGCCATCGAGCGGAACGGCTCGATGACGCCGCGGGAGCTGGCCGACCACGAGAAGGTGCAGCCGCCCTCGATGACCCGCGTGATCGCCTTCCTGGAGGAGCACGGACTGGTGGCGCGCAGCCCGCACCCGACCGACGGCCGCCAGGTGGTGCTGAGCGCGACGGAGGCGGGCCGCACGCTGCTGGGCGAGGAGCGGCGCAAGAAGGAGGCTTGGCTGTCCCAGCGGCTGGGCGAGCTGACCCCGGAGGAACGGGAGATCCTCCGCCGGGCGGCCCCGATCCTGGACAAGATCAGCCGGGCCTGACCGCCGAGCCCGGGCCGTCGGAGCCGTCGGAGCCGTCGGAGCCGTCGGAGCCGTCCGAGCCGGCGGAGCCGACGACCGGCGGCATGTTCCGGTCGCTGCGCACGCGCAACTACCGGCTCTACATCTCCGGCCAGATCGTCTCCAACACCGGCACCTGGATGCAGCGGGTCGCCCAGGACTGGCTCGTCCTGGAGCTCGCGCACGGCAGCGGTACGGCGCTCGGCATCACCACGGGCCTGCAGTTCCTGCCGATGCTGCTGTTCGGGCTCTGGAGCGGCGTGATCGCCGACCGGTACCCCAAGCGCCGGGTGCTGATGATGACGCAGGTCGCGATGGGCCTGCTGGCCCTGGTCCTCGGCGTCCTGGTGGTCACCGGCAACGCCCAGGTGTGGCACGTGTACCTGCTGGCCTTCGGCCTCGGCCTCGCCACCGTGATGGACAACCCCACCCGCCAGTCGTTCGTGGTCGAGATGGTCGGCCGCAAGGACCTGCCCAACGCCATCGCGCTCAACAGCGCCACGTTCAACGGCGCCCGCCTGCTCGGCCCCGCCGTCGCCGGTGTCCTGATCGCCGTGCTCGGCACCGGCCCCGTGTTCCTGCTGAACGCGGCGTCGTTCGGTGCAGTTCTGCTCAGCCTGTACCTGATGCGCGTGAGCGAGCTGCACGCCACCGAGCCGGTCAAGCGCGCCAAGGGGCAGCTGCGCGAGGGGCTCCGGTACGTGCGGGGCCGCCGCGACCTGATGCTCGTGCTCGTGCTGGTCCTCTTCGTCGCGACCTTCGGCATGAACTTCCAGTTGACCACCGCGCTGATGGCCCGCGAGGTCTTCCACAGCGGGGCGTCCTCGTTCGGGCTGGCCTCCAGCATGCTGGCGCTCGGCGCGCTCTCCGGTGCCCTGCTGGCCGCCCGCCGCGCCACCCGTCCCCGGATGCGGATGCTGGTCGGTGCCGCCGTCCTGTTCGGCGCGCTGGAGGTCGCGACCGGGCTGATGCCGTTCTACTGGTCGTTCCTGGTGCTGCTGGTGCCCACCGGCATCGCGATGATGACGTTCACCACCGCGGCCAACTCCACCCTGCAGCTGTCGGTGGCGCCCGAGATGCGCGGCCGGGTCATGGGGCTCTACATGTTCGTGTTCCTCGGTACGAACCCGTTCGGTGCCCCGATGATCGGCTGGATGGCCGAGCGCTTCGGGCCGCGGATGAGCATCGTCCTCGGCGGCCTGATCGCCCTGCTGGCCGCGCTCGTCGTCGGTGCCCTCGCCGCTCCCCGGGGCACCCTCGCCCGCGTCCTGCGACGGAACGGATGAGGCGGCGGGGACCCGTTGGTGTCACCCCGCGTCGATGCCAGGTTGCCTACGCGTGACAAAACGCCCTCCCTGCTGGAAAGCTGGTCGCGTGCCATCCCGGACGTTCCCATGAGGCTCTTCGTGGCGCTCGTACCGCCGCCGGACGTCCTCGACGAACTCGACGAGTTCCTCGCCGAGTACCGCACCGGCACGCCCGGGCTCCGCTGGCTCCACCGCGAGCTGCTGCACGTCACGCTGACGTTCCTCGGCGAGGTCGACGACCGCACGCTCGAGAAGCTGCTGCCCCGCCTCCAGCGCGCCGTCGCCCGCCACGAGCGGCTCGACCTGTCGCTGGCCGGCGCGGGCGCCTTCCCCGGCAACGGCACGCACGCCCGGGTCCTGTGGACGGGGCTGTACGGCGATCGCCGCAAGCTGATGAAGCTGGCGGCCTCCACCACGGCCGCCCGCCGCCGGGTCGGGATGCCCGCCGACAAGCACCCCACGTTCCGGCCCCACCTGACCCTGGCCCGCTGCCGTACACCCGTCGACGTACGGCCCCTGCTGGAGCCGCTGGCGGCGTTCGCGAGCAGCCCGTGGACGGCCGACTCCGTCCACCTGATGGAGAGCCGGCTCCCGGCCAAGGGGCGTACCGCCGTCGAGTACGACTCGATCAAGACCTGGTCGCTGCGCGCCCCCCGGGTCTGACCGCACGGGCAGTGACGGTCACAGCTCCGGCGGCGGGGGCGCGGGACGGTCGGCGTCCGGCGGCCCCCAGGGCAGCCCGTACCGCTCGCAGGCGCGGCGCAGCTCCTCCAGGTCGGGCGGGAAGCCCACCTGGCGCAGCACGCGCCCGGCGGGGCTCCACACGACCAGGCGGGGCATCCGGTCGGACGAGTCGTCGATGCCGACGCCGCCGACCCGCTCGCGGGTGAGGTCCCATTCGACCCGGCCGCGCTTGGTGACCACGGCGAGCCCGGCGGCCGACACGCGCAGCTGGGCGCGGTTGCGGTCGTACCCCCAGTAGCCGCCCAGCCCGATCAGCAGCCCGGCCGGCATCGACCAGCTCGCGGTGACCAGGACCCCGCCGAGCTCCGGGCCGAGCCACAGCGCGCCGAGGATGGCCACGAGTTGGCACAGCAGCACGCTCATCCCGTACGTCCCGATCCGGGACCGGCGGGTGGCGTCGAGCAGCGCGCCCGGGGCGCTCACCGGGCCGGCGGGCGGCGGCTCGGGGTCGGCGGCCGTGCTCGTGCCGCGCGGGGCCGCCAGCGCCGGTACGGTCTCGGGCTGCGGCGCCGACAGCGTGGAGACGGCCGAATGGAACGCGGCGCTCTGGTACGCGTCGTACTCGGCGTCCGTCACCGGCAGCCCCGCCCGGCGGGCGCCCTCGCGCAGGTCGGTCCGGGAGATCCGCAGCGCGGAGAGGGGGGCGGCGAAGAACTCCTCGCCGTCGGAGTCGTACAGCCGGACCCAGGCGTGCCCGGCGATGGTGAGCAGCTCGATCCCGCCGATCCGGTCCTCGGGCATCCGCAGCACGACGTCGCCCGCCGCGTCGGCCCAGCCGAGCCCGCCGTCGGCCACCACCAGGCGCCCGCCAGGCACTTGGGCGAAGATGTCGGGCAGCCCCTCCAGGCCGTACTCGGGGGTACGCGGCGGCCGCGCCCCCGGCGTGATCACGTGCAGGCCGTGGTCGTCGAGGGCGTGCGCCAGCTGGAACGGGTCGAGCCCGTGCGCGGGCAGCCGGGCCAGCAGCCGCAGCCGGTGGTCGAACGCCAGCACGGCCGGCTCGGCCCGGCGCGGCTCACCGGTGAGCGGATCGGGCCGCAGCCCGGGACCCACGACGAGCGCGGCGATGTCGGCGGCCGGGATCTCCAGGGAGTCGCGCGGCCCCGGCCGGCCCTTGACCCGCAGCCGGTCGCGGCTGATCGTCCACTCCACCCGGACGGCCTGCAGCAGCCGGCGCCGCGCGGCCAGTACCCCGGTGATCGCGGCCAGTGCCCAGCAGCCCGCCGCCAGCCGGGTCCCGAAGCCGTCGGTGCCCTCGACCGCGATCCGGGCGATCATGAACGCGCCGAGCAGCGCGCTGAGCCCGCCCAGCAGCGCGATCCTGCGCCGGCTCGGCAGCGGCGCCGGTGTCGCGAGCCGTACGCCACGGCCGGTGCCGCGCTCGCCCGGACCGGCCGGGGGCTCGTGGGCGGCGTTCAGCAGCCGCGCCTCCTGGTCGAGCAGGCGCTGCTCGGCGGTGTGGTGGCGGGGCAGCTTCAGGGTGACGCCGGGCGGGTCGTCCTCGTGCCCGGGAGCGGTCACGCCGAGCGCGCCCAGCGATCCCTCCAGGGCCGGCCCCTCGAGATCGGCGGCGTCGCCGTCCAGCAACTGGATCGGGATCCCGAGCCGCCGCGCCGTCACGAAGAAGGGAAGCGGCTCCATCCCCATCGAGTCGAGGGACCCGACGGACGCGCGGCCGAACTTGTGGAAGACCGTGAGGGCGCCGTCGCCGGTGGTGACGGCCAGCGCCTCGATCCGGGACCGCTCGTACCGGACCATGCCGAGCCCGCCCGGGCCGATCCGTTCCAGGCCCTGGCCCGACAGCCGCCAGTACGGCCGGGGCCGTCGGCGGCGCGCCTCGGGGGTCGCGCCCAGCGCCCACGGAACGGTCGCCACCAGCGCGATCAGCGCCGCCCAGAGCCAGAGCGGCCGGATCGGCAGCACCGCCAGCGCCACGGCCCCGAGCGTGAACGGCCCGGCCGCGACGGGCCGCCACCGGCCGCCGGGCCCGCGCAGGCCGACCAGCTCATGTTCCACGGTGCTCACGTTCACGCGGCTCGTCGTCACGGGGCTCGCACTCCACGGCGTTCATACTCCACGGGGCTCGTACTCCACGAGCGCATCCTCACACGGGTCCGGGACGGCCCGGCATCTCTCCGTCCCGATCCGACCTCGACCGCACCCACTTGCCACCATTCGGTCAGGTGCCGCCGTCCGGCCGGGCGCCCGCCCTTCATGATCGCCTACGGACGAGGCCGTAGCCGATCACCGCCGCGACGCCCAGCGCCAGGACCAGCCCCAGGCTCGCGGAGGTCGAGTCGCGGCGGCCGTCCTCGGCGCCCCCGCCGTCCCGCCCGGCGGCCGGCGAGGCGCTCGGCGACGGCAGCACCTCCTCCGGCAAGGGAACCTCGTAGACCGGCTGCGATGACCCCTCGGAGCCGGCCAGCAGCGACCGGCCGTCCGCCGAGTAGGTGATCGACTCGCCCTGCTTCTGCACGGGCAGCCCCACCGACTCCAGCGACTTGCCGGGACGGCCCTGCGCGTCCACCGCGTACACCCGGGAGCCGAAGTAGGTCCGGATGACGCAGGTACGGCCGTCGGGGGAGAACGCGCCGTCGGTGGCCATGCTCGGGGCGTCGGCGACCTTGCGCAGCTTGTTGAAGCCGCCGGTCCGCAGCTTGGCCGGCGCCTCGTACACCGCGCCACCGAACAGCTTGCTGGCGACGTAGAGCCGGTTGGTGCGCGGATTGATCATCATCGTCTCGGCGTTGCGCGGCCCGTCCTCGTACTTGAACCGGAACCGCGTCGCGTCCAGCGAGCGGGTGCGCAGCTCGGCCGGCTCGGTCACCCGGTAGACGGTGACGTACGGCCAGGCGCCGCCGAGGTTGTCGCCGATGTCGGCGACGTAGATGGCGGGACGGCCGCGCTCGTCCTCGCCCATCGCCATCGCCTCCCAGTCGCGCGCCCCGGCGCCCGGCAGGGTCAGCACCGCCCGGGTCTTGCCGTCGGGGCCCAGCGCGAAGATCTGCGCGACCCCGCCGGAGTCGTTGTGGGTGTAGACGACGCCCTTGTGCCGGCGGCTCACGCCCAGCCCGCTGGACTCGGTGATCCGGGAATCGGAGATTCTGAACGCGACCTTGTCCTCGGCCGCCGCGGGCGGCGCCCAGAGTAGGCCGGCCGCGGGGAGGGCGAGGGCGGCGGCCAGAAAGGTGAGAGCTGCGGCCGGCGGAGCACGGCGGGCTCCTCGGCGCGGGGGCGGACGCAGCGACATCCCTTGATCATCTCCCGTTCCCCGCCCGCCCGATCACGCGCCCCGGCACATTCCGCATGGCCGGATGCGGAAGGCCGCCGCTCAGCCGAGCAGCGAGCCGGCCACCACCAGCAGGACCAGAGCGGCCAGCACGGTGGGAAGCAGCCAGCGAGGCACACGATTCACGGATCCGAGCTTATTCGCCCGGACGGGACACTCGAACCGGGCGCCGATGATCTGCGTCTCATCCAGCATGTGCGGATTGTTCGGATTGTTGCGCTCGCCCCTGGCCGATCACCCTGGCCGGGCCTCGGACGCGTTCGTGGTGCTGGGCATGCTCGCCGAGGAGCGCGGCCGGGACTCCGCGGGGATCGCCCTGCTCAGCGACGGGGAGTGCCGGGTGGCCAAGGCGCGCGGGGGCTTCTCCGCGATCTGGCGCCCGGACCTGCTGGAGCCCCTGGACGCGTCCCCGCTCGCCCTCGGCCACACCCGCTGGGCGACCCAGGGCTCCCCGTACGAACTCACGAACGCGAGCCCGCTGCTGGTCTCCGGCGCCGCGGGGACGATCGTCGCCACCCACAACGGCGACATTGAGGCCGGCGCGCTCCGCGAGCTGCACGCGCTGCCGCGCCCGACCGGCACCACCGACAGTGAGCCGATCTTCCAGCTGCTGGCGGCGCGCAGTACGACCGCCGAGATCGCCGAGGCCCTGGCCTCCCTCGTGGGCCGCGCCGCCCTCGCCTGGGCGGACCGTGCCCGTCCCGGCCGCGTACGGCTGGCCCGCGCCGCGCTCAGCCCGCTGACCGTGGCCATCGACACCGAGCGGAACCTGTACTGGGGGTCCAATCCCCGCTGGTTCCGGGAGATCGAGCAGCACACGGCCGTCCGCTTCGCCACCGTGGTCATGCTCCGCGAGGGCACGTACCTGGAGGCCGGTCTCGTCCAGGGGCACCCCCACGTGCTGGCCCGCGCGAGCTTCACGCCCACCGCCCGCGCCTGGGACATGGACGACCGCGTCTGGACGGGCTTCACCCCGGCCGACCGCGACCGGGACCAGGCCACCCTCCACCACCGGGTGGCCCCCAGCCCCAGCGACCTCGTCCCTACGGCCGCGTAGCGATCAGCCCAGCCGCGAGACCACGTGGTCGACGCACGCGGTGAGTGCCTCGACGTCGGCGGGGTCGATCGCCGGGAACATGCCGACGCGCAGCTGGTTGCGGCCGAGCTTCCGGTACGGCTCGGTGTCGACGATGCCGTTGGCGCGCAGCACCTTGGCCACCGCCGCCGCGTCCACCTGGTCGGTGAAGTCGATCGTCCCGACCACGTTCGAGCGCTGGGCCGGGTCGGCCACGAACGGCGAGGTGTAGGAGGTCTTCTCCGCCCACGTGTAGAGCCGCTGCGCCGAGTCGGCGGTACGGGACGTGGTCCAGGCCAGGCCGCCCTGCCCGTTCATCCACTCGATCTGCTCGGCGAGCAGCAGCAGCGTCGCGACGGCGGGAGTGTTGTACGTCTGGTCCTTGGCCGAGTTGTCGACCACGGTCTTCAGGTTGAAGAACTCCGGGATGTAGCGGTCGGACGAGGCGATCTCGTCGATCCGGGCCAGCGCGGCCGGGGAGGCCAGCGCGATCCAGAGCCCGCCGTCGGCGGCGAAGCACTTCTGCGGCGCGAAGTAGTAGACGTCGGTCTCGCTCACGTCCACCGGCAGGCCGCCGGCGCCGGAGGTGGCGTCCACCAGGACCAGGGCCTCGTCGGCGGTGGTGCCCTCGGGACGCCTGATCGGCATCGCCACGCCGGTCGAGGTCTCGTTGTGGGTCAGGGCGTACACGTCGATGCCCTGCTCGGCGCGGGCCAGCGGGTGCGTCCCGGGGTCGGCGGAGATCACCGACGGGTCGCCGAGCCAGGGGGCGCCCTTGGCGACCTTGGCGAACTTGCTGGAGAACTCGCCGAACGTCAGGTGCTGCGACCGGTCGCGGACCAGGCCGAACGCCGCGGTGTCCCAGAACGCGGTCGTACCGCCGTTGCTGAGCAGGACCTCGTAGCCGTCGGGCAGCGAGAACAGCTGCGACAGGCCCTCGCGGACGCGGCCGACGAGGGACTTGACCGGCTTCTGCCGGTGCGAGGTCCCCAGGTAGGTCGAGCCGCTCTCGGCGAGCGCGGCGAGCTGCTCGGGCCGGACCTTGGACGGACCGCAGCCGAAACGGCCGTCGGCGGGCTTGAGGTCGTCGGGAAGGACAATGGCTGGTCTGGAGCTGTCGGTCACCCGCAAAAGGCTACTTGACCTGTGCCGAAGATCATGGATCGGGTTCACATGCCGAGACGCCGCCGGGCTCACCTGCGGCGGCGGCGCCGGGCCAGCCCGGTCAGGACGGCCATGACCGCGAGCGT
Source organism: Actinomadura sp. 9N407 (assembly GCF_044326315.1). NCBI lineage: Bacteria > Bacillati > Actinomycetota > Actinomycetes > Streptosporangiales > Thermomonosporaceae > Actinomadura > Actinomadura sp. 9N407. Next base: position 28,568 of record NZ_JBIRAW010000008.1, read on the forward strand.
CGCCAGGCACACGCCCGCGATGACGGCGGGCGGGTAGACCCACGCGTCGCCGCGGCGGCGCGCCTCCAGGGCCGTGGCGACCGAGTCGTACGCCAGGAAGCCCAGCAGCAGCGCCACGGCGGCCAGCGCGACGCGGCCGGAGAACGCGTTGGTACGGCGCCGCCGCTCCTCGCGCTCCAGCTCGTACCGCCGCAGTTGCTCGGCCGCGTCGGCGGCCGCGGCCGCTTCGGCCCGCGTGGGCGGCGCCGGGCGGGACGCGGGCGCCGCCGGCCCGATGTCACCTTCCAGTGGCTCGTCGAAGTCATCGGTCACACATCAATGATGGCAAACACCTTCCCAAGATCGGTCGGTGCTCGGTTACATGGCGCGGACGCTCGTACGAAAACGTCAGGAGGCGCCGGGTGACCACGGGGCATTCCGAGCCGCAGGGGGCGGACCGGTTCGAGGCGCTGATCAGCCTCTTCGAGCGGATCCGGGAGCGGCCGGGCGCGCGGGCCGGCGACCGGCTGCGCCCGCTGCTGATCGCGTTCGGTACGGAGGGCGAGACCCAGCCGGTCGCGCACGGCCTGGTGGAACGCTGCAGGAGCGATCCCGGCCCGGTCAGCCACATCACGTCCGGGCTGGACGATCAGGGCCGTCCCAGGCAGCACGCGTTCACCGACCTCGCCCTGCTGCTGCGGCATGTGACGCACGAGCTGTCCCAGCGCCGCCAGAGCCTGGAGCCGGGGCTGCGGTTCCCGATGCTGAGCATGGTGCTGTGGTTACTGGAACTGCGCCGGATGCGGCTGGAGCAAGCGCAGGCGGAGGGCGGCAGCAGGGCCGACCGGGACTTCGCCTCCGACGCCCAGCGCCAGCTGTGGCAGCTGGCGGGAGACCTGCGCGCCGCCGGTGACGACGGCGAGCGGCGCGGGCTGCTCGGCCGCGGCATCCGGAGCCGGCGCCGGATCGTGGTGCCCGCCGAGCGCCCCGGCCAGCAGGGCCGGCTCGCCTCGGCGCTGTCCTACCTGGACCAGATGGCCCCGATCGGCGTCGGCCTGATCGCCCTGGTCAGCGCCACCGCCGCCAGCACCCTGGACCTCGTCGCGGCGGCGGTCGCCGGCGGGGTCGGCCTGGCGTTCGTCCTCCTCCAGGTCACGGCGCGGACCCGGGACTGGTCCGGACGGCGGCGCTACCGCTGGTTCACCTCGCAGGAGCAGGACTACTTCCGGGGCAACCGGTCCTCGGACTTCCTCGGCTTCGCGCTGGACGTCGTCGACCGCGGCGAGACCTCTCCCGGCACGCCGCTGGACGACGAGCTGGAACGGCTGCTGGTCGCGGCGTTCCTGCACGACCTGCGCCAGACGTACCGGCGCGGCCTCTGGCGGGCGGCCTGGGCCCGCGTCCGCTACCCGGCCGTGGTCGTCGACCGGCTGCCCGACGGCGACCCGCACCGCGCGTGGAGCCGCCGCTTCATCGAACGGGTCGAGGAGCTGCGGCGCGAGCAGGAGCGGTTCGACCCGCTGGTCATCGCCGTGCTGCTCGGCTCCCGCGAGGAGGCGCGCACGCTGGCCCTCGCCGTACGGGCGCCGCTGGCCGAGCGGAGCGTGGCCGATCTCGGCGAGATGCGCGAGCAGCCGGACGGCAACCCGCTCTGGAACGAGCATCTGGCCGAGCGGCGGCGGGTGGCGGTCCTGGGCACCCGGCGCGAGTTCCGGGTGGACGCGGGACGCGGCGACGGCGCGTCCACCGAGCCCGTCTACCAGGGGCGGCGGCGGCCCCTGATGACGAGGCCGGCCGTGCCGTGGATCGTGGCCGGCGTCCTGCTCGCCGCGTCCGTCTCGGTCATCTCGTACCAGGCGGTGCGGTACTGCTCCCCGCTCACGGTCTGGCGCGCGGGCAACGGCGAGTGCGTGGGGATCAGCGACGGGTCGTACGTGTTCAACGACCGGCTGGCGGGCGTGGAACGGCGGATCGAGCGGCTCAACGACCAGGTGATCGCGTCCGGCAAGCCGCACGTCACGCTCGTCTACCTCGGCCCGATGACCACCGATCCGAAGAACCGCAACTCCGAGACCGACCTGCTGGCCGGCAACCACGGCGAGCTGGTCGGGCTGTCGATCGCCCAGCAGCGGCACAACGAGGCCGGCGGGCTGCCCCGGCTGCGGATCCTGCTGGCCAACACCGGCTCGCGGTTCCGGTACGCGCGGGAGATCGCCGCCAAGATCAGGGAACGGGCCGCCGGCGACCCCTCGATCGTGGCCGTCGTCGGGTTCGGGCAGAGCCGCCGGCAGACCGGGGAGGCCATCGACGAGCTGGCCAAGTCGGCGCTGCCGATGATCGGGACGACCAACACCTTCGACGGTACGGGCCGTTCCAGCGGCCGGTTCTCGCCGTACTACTTCCGGCTCGCCCCGCCGAACAAGCGGCTGGCCGAGCACGCCGCGTTCTGGGCCCGCAACGGCCAGGCCGGGGTGCGCGCCAGGACCGCCGACGTCTTCCTCGACACCAGCCAGGACGACGAGTACAGCCGCAACCTGGCCGCCGACTTCGCCGCCGCGTTCGGGCGGGACAAGGTACGGACGCTCGCGTACGCGGACCCGTCCCAGGTGTCGGCCAAGGTGCAGGAGGCGTGCACCAAGCCGTCCGACGTGTTCTATTACGCGGGCCGGTCGGACGAGTTCCAGCTGTTCGTCGACCGGCTGGCCAACACCTCCTGCGGGCGGCGCGTCGTGCTGGCGGGCGACGAGGTCACCAAGTACGTCAGCGACAACGCCAGGAAGATCGGCCGGACCGACTCGATCCGGCTGTTCTTCACCCCGCTGGCCGCCCGCGAGGCATGGGACCCGGCCTGGGTCGGCGGCGAGCCGCTGCAGATCTTCTACAGCTCGTTCGGGCCGGTGGTGGACGATCTGGTCGGCGCCGGCGCCCCGGCGAACGCGCGGCCGTCCCAGACCCACGCGGCGCTGGGCTACGACGCCGCCCGGGCCGTGATCGGCTCGGCCGAGCGGGTCTACGGCGAGAACGACCGGGCGCTGCCGGCGGCCGCCGCGATCCTGTCGGAGCTGACCGAGCCGGGCGAGGGCGCGCTGCCGCAGGGCGCCACCGGGCTGCTGCGCTTCGGCCCGCGCTCCGGCGGCCACCTGATCGAGGAGAAGCCGGTGCTGCTGGCGGCGGTACGGCCGCCGGACGGGAAGCTGCAGATGGTCGCGCTCTGCGGGCGGCTGGTCGGCAAGGCCCCGCCGGCACCGGCCGGCTGCCCGCGCTGAGCCGGAACGTGCCGGGCCGGAACGTGCCGGGCCGTGGAACGCGGCGAGGCCCCTGGCGGGAACCAGGGGCCTCGTGAGCTCGGTCGGGAGGGCGGGGGAAGTGTCAGGCGGCGTGGCGCTTGAGGGTCTCGGCCGCGCCCGCGACCTCGTCGATGGAACGCGTACCGGGGCCGGTGTACTTGGCGCTGGGGCGGACGAGGCGGCCGGTGCGCTTCTGCTCCAGGATGTGCGCGGCCCAGCCGGCCGTACGGCCGCAGGTGAACATGGCGGGCATCATCGCGGTCGGGACGTCCGCGAAGTCCAGGATGACCGCGGCCCAGAACTCGACGTTGGTCTCGATCGGGCGGTCCGGGCGGCGCTCGCGCAGCTCGGCCAGCGCGGCGTCCTCCAGGGCCTTGGCGGCGTCGTAGCGGGGGGCGTTCAGCTCCCTGGCGGTACGGCGGAGCACCCGGGCGCGGGGGTCCTCGGCGCGGTAGACGCGGTGGCCGAAGCCCATCAGCCGCTCGCCGCCGTCCAGGATGTCGGTGACGACCTTGCGGGCGTCGCCGAGCTGCTCGACCCGCTCGATCATCGGCAGCACCCGGGCGGGGGCGCCGCCGTGCAGCGGGCCGGACATGGCGCCGATCGCGCCGGAGATGCTGGCCGCGACGTCGGCGCCGGTGGAGGCGATGACGCGGGCGGTGAAGGTGGAGGCGTTCAGGCCGTGCTCGGCGGCGGAGACCCAGTACGCGTCGATGGCCTGCACATGCTTGGGGTCAGGCTCACCGCGCCAGCGGATCATGAACCGCTCGGTGATGGTCGCGCCCTCGTCGATCCGGGACTGCGGCACCATCGGCTGGGACACGCCGCGGGCCGACTGCGCCACGAAGGACAGCGCCGTGACGGAGGTACGGGCCAGGTCGGCGCGGGCCTCCTCGTCGGTGATGTCCAGCAGCGGGCGCATACCGTAGGCGGGGGCCAGGATCGGCAGCGCGCTCTGGACGTCCACCCGCACGTCGCCGGAGGTCACCGGGAGTACGTGCGGTTCCGCCGGGGCGAGGCCGGGGTCGAAGCTGTCGTCGACCAGCAGGCCCCAGGCATCGCCGAAGGAGACGCGGCCGACGAGTTCCTCGATGTCGACGCCCCGATAGCGGAGGGCGCCGCCTTCCTTGTCCGGTTCGGCGATCTCGGTCTCGAAGGCGACGACCCCCTCGAGACCGGGTTTGAAGTCGGACATGTCGTCCTGCCTTTCGTCCCCATAGTGATAAGGCGGTGCCGTGCCATTGAACCTTGTCGCTCCTACCGATGAGTACCCAGGTCCCTGCGAGATGCACAAACCCCAGGTGAGAGGCTCGTTCGCCGTGGAGAATCCGACTCCGGACCCCGCCGGGCTCCGGCGCACCTACGAGGGCGGTGAGCTGGCCGAGACCACGCTCCCGGCCGATCCGCTCGATCTTTTCGCCGCCTGGTTCGCCGACGCGGCCGCGCTCGCCGCGCTGGCCGAGCCGAACGCGATGGTGCTCGCGACGGCCTCGGCGCAGGCCGTACCGAGCGTGCGGACCGTCCTGCTCAAGGGGTACGGCCAGGACGGCTTCCGCTTCTTCACCAACCTGACCTCACGGAAGGGACGGGACCTCGCCGAGAACCCCCGGGCGTCGCTGCTCTTCCCCTGGCACTCGATGCACCGGCAGGTGATCGTCGCCGGCCCGGTCGAGCCGGTCTCCCGGGAGCAGGCGGCGGCGTACTTCCGGACCCGCCCGTACGGGTCGCGGCTGGGCGCCTGGGCCAGCGAGCACCAGTCCGGCGTGATCTCCGGCCGGGAGGAGCTGGAGGCCCGCTGGGCGGAGCTGGCCCACCGGTGGCCGGATCCGGCCACCGCTCCCGACGACGCCACGGCTCCTGGCGGGGCCGCCGTACGGGACGACGACGTCGTACCGCTGCCGGACTTCTGGGGCGGCTTCCGGGTGGTGCCCGAGACGGTCGAGTTCTGGCAGGGCCGTCCCAACCGCCTGCACGACCGGCTCTGCTACCGGCGCGTACCGGAGGACACCCCCGAAGGCGGCACGGCGTGGCGGATCGACAGACTCTCCCCATGATGGTGTTCAGCCCGTGATGGGGTTCAGCCCGTGAACTGGATCAGGCGGGCCGCGATCGACGTCCGGCCGCTGCGGCATGGACCGTTCCGGCGGCTCTGGCTCGGCCAGGGCGTCTCGTTCGTCGGCTTCCAGGTCACCGCCGTGGCGGTCCCCGTCCAGGTGTACGACATGACGCGGTCGTCGCTCTGGGTCGGGGTGCTGGGCTTCGTCAACCTCGTCCCGCTGATCGTCTTCGGGCTGTGGGGCGGCGCAGTGGCCGACCACATGGACCGGCGCCGACTGCTGTTCCTGTCGTCCTGCGTCACCTGGGTCTCCACGCTGCTCCTCCTCCTGCAGGCACTGCTCGGCGTGGAGAACCTCTGGCTGATCATGGCGGTGGTGGCGGTCCAGGCGTCCGGCTTCGCGGTGGCCTCGCCGACCCGGGCCGCGATCATTCCCCGGCTGCTCGACCGCTCCCTCGTCCCGGCGGCCAACACGCTCAACTTCACCGCCAGCACGGTCGGCATGCTGGCCGGCCCGCTGTTCGCGGGCGTCATCCTGGCCCGCTGGAACTACTCGGCGGCGTACGCGCTGGACGCCGTCCTGTTCACCGTGGGCCTGTACGCGGCGCTGCGGCTGCCGCCGATCCCGCCGCTGGGAGAGATCACCGGCTCGCCCGGGCTGCGCTCGGTGATCGAGGGCCTGCGCTACCTGTGGACGCAGCCCGTCCTGCTGATGTCGTTCGTGGTCGACATCATCGCGATGGGCGTCGCGATGCCCCGCGCGCTGTTCCCCGAGGTCGCCGACACCCGCTTCGGCGGCGAGGGCGCGGTCGGCTGGCTGTTCGCGGCGATGGCGTTCGGCGCGTTCGCGGGCGGCCTGATGTCGGGCTGGATCGGCCGGGTGCACCGGCAGGGCGCCGCTCTCGTCGGCGCCATCGCCGTCTGGGGCCTCGCCGTGGCCGCCGCCGGTCTGGCGCGGGAACTGTGGCTGGTACTCCTCCTACTGGCGGTCGGCGGGGCGGCCGACCTGGTGTCGTCGGTCTTCCGGCAGACCATGCTGCAGACGTACGCACCGGACGAGATGCGCGGCCGGCTCCAGGGCGTCTTCGTCGTCGTGGTCGCGGGCGGCCCCCGCCTGGGCGACGTACGAGCCGGAACCACCGCCGCCGTCGCGGGCGCATCGGTCTCCTGGGTAGGCGGCGGCCTCGCCTGCGCCGTACTGGTGGTGATCGTCGGCCTATGCGTCCCGGCACTCATGAAGTACGACACGAGAACGGCCCTGCAGTCCCCAGACGACAAGACACCACAAAAGAAACCGGAACAAGCCAAAGACCACGACACGTAGCGCCCCTCCCGCCGCGTTGACTCGTGGCGTGTTCGCCCTTCGGCGGCCGTGAAAAGGCGAACACGCCACGAGTCAACGGGAGAGGCGGGCGGTCAGCCTAGGGCTGTGGCGGCGATTCTCAGGTCGTTGACCAGGCCCTCGTACATGGTGTCGCGGTCGTCGGAGCGCAGGACGGCCGAGGGATGGATGGTCGCCAGCAGGCACATCTCGGCCCTCTGGCGACCGGCACTGGCGTTCGCGGAGGCGTCCTCGGAGGCGTTCGCGGCGGCGGGGGTGCCGATGAGGTCGAGGTCGGGGAGCGGGAACAGTTCGCCGCGCTGCTTGGTCACCCGGAACGAGGAGCCCAGAAGGGCCTTGCCGGCCGTCGCGCCCAGCGCGACGACCACGTCCGGCTCCAGAGCGCGCAGCTCCGCCAGCAGCCAGGGACGGCAGGCGCGCATCTCTCGGACGTTCGGCGCCTCGTGGATCCGGCGCTTGCCGCCACTCTCCTGGTGCTTGAACTTGAAGTGCTTCACCGCGTTGGTGATGTAGACGTCGCCGCGTTCGATCCCGGCCTCTTCCAGGGCCTTGTCGAGCAGGCGCCCGGCCGGGCCGACGAACGGCTCGCCCTTGCGGTCCTCCTGATCACCGGGCTGCTCGCCCACGAAGACGACCCGGGCGTGCGGGGCGCCGCCGCCGAAGACCGTCTGGGTGGCGTTCTCGTACAGCGTGCAACCCCGGCAGCCGGCCGCCGCCCGCCGCAGTGCCTCGAGGTCCGTCCGTGACGCCGGGTCATCAGGCAGGAACGGAGCGGCGTCTTGGGAAGAATTGGAGGTCATCGTGCGTTCCTCCGTACCCGTACCCGGGACCACCATGCCAGGGAAATGCGCGCGAGCCCCCCTGATGAGGTGGAGCGAAGTAGACTCAAGGCCACAGGACTGGAGGGAGCTGTGACCTCACACGGCTTGATCGATACCACGGAGATGTACCTCCGGACGGTCTTCGAGCTCGAAGAGGAGGGGATCATTCCCCTCCGTGCGCGCATCGCCGAGCGGCTCTCGCAGAGCGGGCCGACGGTGAGTCAGACGGTGGCCCGGATGGAACGTGACGGGCTGCTGCGCGTCGAAGGTGACCGGCACCTCGAGCTGACCGACGACGGACGCGGGCTCGCCACCCGGGTGATGCGCAAGCACCGGCTGGCGGAGTGCCTCCTGGTGAACGTGATCGGCCTGCCCTGGGAGGACGTCCACATCGAGGCCTGCCGGTGGGAGCACGTGATGTCGGAGGAGGTCGAGCGGCGCCTGGTCGCTCTGCTCGACAACCCGACCACCTGCCCGCACGGCAATCCGATCCCGGGCCTGGACGAGCTGGGCGGGCACGCCGAGGAGTCGCAGGCCGCGCCGGTGTCGGTGATGACCGCCGTGGCGACGGCGGGCGGCGCCCAGGCGGTGGTCCGGCGGATCAGCGAGCAGGTCCAGGGTGACAGCGTCCTGATGCTTAGACTCAAGCAGATCGGGATACAACCGGGGCGGGAGGTGACCCTCCGGGAGAGCGACGACGGGGTGCGGGTGACGTGTGACGACGAGGACGGCGGGCCGGCGAGCGAGCTTCCACGCGACATCGCCGAGCACGTGTTCGTCAGCAGGCGATGACCCGGCCGCGGGAGACGACGCCCCGCCGGCGGCCGATGGCCGGCCGGCGGGCGGTGCTTCCCGCGGCGTCCCAGTGTTCGGCGCCTCAGTGTTCAGAGTCTCAGTGTTCAGAGTCTCCGTGTTCAGAGTCTCCGTGTTCAGAGCCCCGGTGTTCGGTGTCACAGCGCTCGGCGTCCCGGTCTTTTCCGAAGATCTCCACACCGTGACCCCGATCTCACGTATCCCGGCGGGGAGTTCGTCGTTCAATACGAAGGAGACGCGCGCGGCATTCGCGATGCCGCGCGCGAAGGCATCGGGATCGACCGGGTGGCTTCGGTGAGCAGGGTGGGCACATGAAGCGATGGGGGGAGTCGCCGCTCGACGCACGCCTGCCGCCCGAGACCGTGCTGAACCAGATGGAGATGGCGGTCATCGTCTGCGACCGGTTCAGCAACGTCATCTACGGCAACTCCTTCGCGCGGCAGTTGTTCGGCTTCGGCGGCGAGATCATCGGCCACTCGGTGCTGTCCCTCGGTATCGCCGAGGAGGACCACGAGCAGGCCACCGAGCTGGCCCGGCACGTGCTCAAGGGCAACGTGTGGGAGGGCACCTTCTGCAACCTGCGCGCCGACGGCAGCACGGTCTACACCCGGGCCCACGCCGTCCCGCTGCGGCATCCCTCCGGCGCCGTCGACGGCGTCGTGATCTTCGCCCGCGAGGCGCTCCGCAGCAACCAGCGCGAGCAGGACCGCTACGGCCTGCTGGAACGGATCGGCGAGCGGCTCGGCGGCTCCCTCGAGCTGGAGACCACGCTGCGGCGGGTGGCCGACACGCTGGTACCGCAGTTCGCCGACCACTGCTTCATCGACCTCTACAGCGGCGACCGGCTCCACCGCCGGGTGTCGCGGCACGCCGGCGGCTGGGAGCCCCCGCCCGGCACCTGGGCCGCGGTCGGCGAGCCGGTGACGTACCCCGAAGGCCACTTCAGCGCCAAGGCGATGAGCCGCCGTGACGCGGTGCTCGTCGAGGACATGGTCCAGCACCGGTTCGACGCGCCGAGCGACTCCAGCAAGCGGCTGGGCGACGAGATGGGCATCACCTCGGTGATCTCGGCTCCGCTGCTGGTACGCGGCGAGCTGCTCGGCGTGATGAGCATGGCGCTGTCCAACCTCAGCCGGCGGGCCGACCCCCACTACGACGGCTTCGACCGCGACCTGCTGGGCGCGATCGCCAGCCGGGTGGCGCTGGCCGTCGACAACGCGCTGCTCTTCGAGGAGGAGCGCGAGACCGCGCTGGCGTTCCAGAAGCACCTGCTGCCCGGCGAGCGGCCGCCCAAGCTGGACGGCCTGCAGATCGCCTGGCGGTACGAGCCGGCCCGGCCGCTGGAGTCGCACGGGCACGGCATCCAGACCCAGGTGGGCGGCGACTGGTACGACGTGATCCCGCTGTCGGCCGGCCGGGTCGGGCTGGTGATCGGCGACGTGGAGGGCCGCGGTGCCCGCGCCGCCGCCGTGATGGGCCAGCTGCGGGCCGCGCTGCGCGCGTTCGCCCAGGACGACAAGCCGCCCGCCGACATCCTGCGCAAGCTCGACGAGTGGGTCCGTACGATGACCCGCCCGGAGCGGATGCGGTCCGGCTGGAACAGCGACGACCTGGTCCGCCCGCCGCTGGTCTCGTGCACGTACTTTGTGTACGACGCGTGGTCGCGGGTGCTGGAGTTCGCCAACGCCGGGCACGATCCGCCGCTGCTGATCGTCGACGGCGCGGTGAGCGAGCTGCCGTTCGAGAGCGAGGGCGCGATGCTCGGGGTGCGTGCCCCGGGGATGGGCGGCGAGATCTTCTTCTCCGAGGAGACCGCCGAGCTGAAGCCGGGCGCCACGCTGGTCCTTTACACCGACGGCCTGATCGACCGGCGGCCCAAGGAGAACGGCGAGTACCACACCCGCGAGGAGTCCCGCGAGCTGGTCCGCACGGCGATCGAGGCGGTGGCCCGCCGCGACGTGGAGAGCATCGCCAACGCCGCGTACGAGGCGGTCCCCGGCGACATCAACGACGACGTGGCGATCGTGGTGATCCGTACCTCCGGCGAGGAGCTCGGGGTCGAGGAGCGCACCTTCCCGGCCGAGCCGATCATGGTGTCGGAGGCCCGCCGGATGGCCGCCGACGCGTTCGCCTCCTGGGGGATGCACGACGAGCAGGCCGAGCTGGCCTGCCTGCTGGTGTCCGAGGTGGTCACCAACGTGGTGCTGCACGCCACCGTGACGCCCGTCCCGCGCCGCGAGCTGGTCCTGGACGGGCCGCCGCTGGTGCAGTTCAACACCGGCGACCTGCCCGGCGATCTCGGCGCCGATTTCGGCACGGGTGATTTCGGCGTCGGCGGCTTCGCGGGCGATCCCTCCGCGCCCGGCTTCGGGGCCGGCGCGTTCGACGAGGACGACTGGAACCTGGGCGCCGACCTGGGCCGGCGGGAGCCGTCGACCAAGGAGTTCCGGCTGCGGCTGCGGCGCGGCGCCGACGCGATCTGGGTCGAGGTCTTCGACTCCGACATGCGGCTGCCCCGGATCCGCAGCGCGGGCGAGACCGACGAGGGCGGCCGCGGCCTCTACCTGGTCGACCAGCTCGCCAGCCGCTGGGGCGCCCGTCCCATCGCCGACGGCAAGGCCGTCTGGTTCGAGCTCCCCCTTTCCTGACCGGAGTCCCGGCCCACTGCACTCGCCTGGCGGCTCGTTCCGTGACCGTGCCTTGTGCGAGCGCGGCATCGCTTCGCGATCTGGCCGGTGAGGCTCGCCGTCGGCTTTGCCTCTCCGGCCAGGTAGCGCGCTCGCGCGGTGGCTGAGGCCACTTTGAGACAGGCACTAGCCCCGAGGACTCAGATGGGCTCGGCGGCGACATGCGCCCAGGACTGGGTGAACCACAGCTCACCGCCGATGACGCGGGGTTTCGCGCCGGTACGGGGGCCGCCGTCCACCTCGTCCAGCAGCGCCGTCCGGATCCGGTCGGCGGCGTCCGGATCGCGGGCCCCGGCCAGCCACGGCTCCAGCGGGCGTTCGACGGTGAAGACGTCCAGCCGGCGGATGCTCGCCCCTGCGGACGTGATGAGCTCGGTCACCGCCGCGATCGACGGCGTACCGGGGTGGTCGGGATCGCGGAGCCGCTCGATCCGGTCCCGGTCCGGCTGCGCCAGGTTGCCCCGCACCAGATCGGCGATGATCAGCCGCCCGCCGGGCCGGCAGACCCGCAGCAGCTCGCGCAGCACGTGTTCCGGATTCCCCAGCGTGAAGAGCGAGAACCGTGCGGTGACCAGGGTGAAGCTGCCGTCACGGTACGGCAGCGCGGTCGCGTCGGCGCGGACCCGGACCGGATCGGGCGTCCCGCGCTTGCGGATCCTGATGTCGTCGCGGGTCGCGCCGTTCATCCGCTGCCCGTCCGGCAGGGTGTCGGGGCCGCGGCCCGTTCGCGCCCCGGTGGCCCGGGTCATGCTCGCGTCGCTGGCGATCCGGACCGGTCCCGTACCGAACGTCACGGTGTCCGTCCGGCCGTCGGCGCCGCGTCCGGAGCGCCGCGGCAGCGCGTCGACGGCGGTGACGTGGCGGACCTGGGGACCGAGCGCGTCCGGCATCGGACCGCGCCCGCGCGCGACGTCCAGGCAGACGTCGTCGGGAGACGGTTCGGTGAAGTCCAGGAGGCGCCGGAGATGCGGTGCGAGCGGAGCGCCGGGCTCCTGGGCGATCGTGGCCGGATGCGGCACGTCTGGTCTCCCTCGGCTCCGGTCGGCTTCGTGGTGCGGGGTACGCTCGCGCCGCCGGGCACGTGCGGCCGCACTGTCGGGGTGACATCGGGCCGTCCGGGGGCGTCGAGCGGGGGTTTCGAAGCCGTCTCGCTCCTTATGACTCACCGCCGGGACCGTTTGTTCGTCCCGAAAGGGAGAAAACGCCGTACCGGCCCCGGACGCTCATTCCAGGGACTGCCCCCAGAGGGCGAGCACCACGAGCACGAACACCACGAGCACCGAGACCCGGCCGGGCATCGGCAGCCGCATCCGCACGGCCGCCCAGCGCACGCAGAACGAGGCCAGCAGTGCGACGACGATGAGGGCGAGGATGCCTTCCATGGCCACCTTCGTTCGGGGGACGTGCCGCCTCCGAAAGCCTACGCCGCGACGGCGGATCCATGCCTCCCCGGCGAAGCCGGCAAGCTCCGGGTAAGGCGAGGGTTACCCCAAAGGTCGAGTTCCGTGCGGTACAGGGATAACCTCACGGACGTGGCAGATGCGAAGGAAGACCAAAAGCGCGACCAGGTGGACGATCTCATGGTGCAGGTGGCGCGGGGCAGGATCGCCCTCGGCGTCACGGCGTTCGCCGCCCCCGGACTCACCGCCCGCCTGATGGGCTCGGGCAAGGAGACCGACGGCGGCCGTGACCTGCTCACCCGGATGTTCGCCGCCCGCGAGATCGCGCTGGGCGCCGGCTACCTGTTGAGCAAGGAATCCGACCGCCCGCTGTGGGCCCGGCTCGGCCTGGTCGTCGACTCCCTCGACACCGTGAGCGGCCTGCGCTCCCGCAAGACCCTGCCGCTGTGGCGGGCCGCCGGAGCCGTGGCCCTGGCCGGCGGCGTCGCCGCCATCGGCGCCACCAAGGTCACCAAGGACATCATCGGCTGACGCCGAGCCCACCCCGGACCCCGGGCGGGATAACACGGTGATCTACGACCCGCTGTGGGTAGAGAACCCCCGTACCTGAGGGGCTGGGGGGTCGACATGAGCGTGGAGGGGACGGCGGCACCGGCGGAGTCGCCGTCGATGCCCGAGGGCCGGGACCTGTACGTGATCCTGGGCGCGCTCATGCTGGCGATGCTGCTGGCGGCGCTGGACCAGACGATCGTGTCCACGGCGCTGCCGACGATCGTGGGAGAGTTGGGCGGGCTCAACCATCTGTCCTGGGTCGTCACCGCGTACCTGCTCGCCGCGACGGCGTCCACGCCGCTGTGGGGCAAGCTGGGCGACCAGTACGGGCGCAAGCGGCTGTTCCAGACGTCGATCGTCATCTTCCTGATCGGGTCGGCGCTGTGCGGGCTCTCGCAGGACATGAACCAGCTGATCGCGTTCCGGGCGTTGCAGGGGCTCGGCGGCGGCGGGCTCATGGTGCTGGTCGTCGCCATCGTGGGGGACGTCGTCCCGCCCCGGGAGCGGGGCCGCTACCAGGGGCTGTTCGGTGCGGTCTTCGGTGTCTCCAGCGTGGTGGGGCCGCTGCTCGGCGGGTGGTTCGTCGACAACCTGACGTGGCGCTGGGTCTTCTACATCAACCTGCCGGTGGGCGTGCTCGCGCTGCTGGCGATCGCCGCGGTACTGCACGCGCCGTCCACGCGGGAGAAGCACCGGATCGACTACGCCGGAATCCTGCTCATCGTGGGCTGGGCGGTCGCGCTCGTCCTGCTGACCACCTGGGGCGGGACGTCGTACGACTGGGTCTCGCCGCAGATCATCGGGCTCGGGGTCGGCGCCGTGGTGCTGATCGTGGCCTGGATCATCGTGGAACGGCGCGCGGCCGAGCCGGTGATGCCGCCCCGGCTGTTCGCCCACCCGACGTTCACGCTGGGTTCGGCGATCAGCTTCGTGGTCGGGTTCGCGATGTTCGGCGCGCTGACCTTCCTGCCGATCTTCCTGCAGGTGGTGAACGGCGTCACCCCGACGATGTCGGGGGTGCATCTGCTGCCGATGATGGCCGGGATGCTGGTCTCCTCGATCGGCTCCGGCCAGCTGATCAGCCGTACCGGGCGCTACAAGCTCTACCCGATGCTGGGCACGCCGATCATCGCGGTGGCGCTGTGGTGGTGCTCGCGGATGGACGAGACCACCTCGACGCTGTCCACCAGCCTGCGGTTCGCGCTGCTGGGCTTCGGGCTCGGCCTGGTGATGCAGGTGCTGGTCATCGCCGTGCAGAACGCGATGGCGTACGAGGATCTCGGGTCGGCCACGTCCGGGGTGACGTTCTTCCGGCAGATCGGCGGCTCGTTCGGGGTGGCCGTGTTCGGATCGATCTTCAGTAACCGGCTGGCGCACAACATGGAGAACCTGATGCGGGACACCCAGCTCCCGCCGGGGTTCGATCCGGCCGCGGTGCAGGGTGATCCGGCCGCCATGGACCGGCTGCCGCCGCAGGTCCGCGGGGACGTCATCCACGCGTACGCGGAGTCGATCCAGTCGGTGTTCTTCTGGGCGGTACCGATCGTCGCGGTCGGCGTCGTCCTGACGTGGTTCCTGCGCGAGGTACCGCTGCGGGCGACCTCGCACACCCGCGACTACGGGGAGGGGTTCGGGGCCGCTCCCACGTTCCGTTCGTCCCAGCACGAGATCGAGCGGGCGCTGAGCGAGCTGATGCGCAAGGACCCCAAGGCCACGGAGCTGTACGCGCGGCTCGGCGAGCTGGCGCGGGTGGACCTGCCCGCCGGCAGCATGTGGGCGCTGTGCCGGATCGCCCGCGAGGGGCGGGTCGGGAGCGAGGAGCTCGCCGAACGCGCGGGCGTCCCGGTCGAGTGGGGCAGGCCGTACGTGGACCGGCTCGTCCAGGAGGGGTACGCCGTGCGGCTGGACGGCGAGGTCATCGCCACCGAGTCCGGCCAGGACGTGGCCGCGCGGCTGGTGAAGGCACGGCGCGCCGGTCTGGCCCGCCATCTCGACGGCTGGGAGCCTGAGGAGCATCCGGAGCTGGCCGAGCTGCTGTCCAAGCTGGCCACCGAGTCGATGGGGCACGACGCCGACACCGAACTGGTCCGGCCGCCCGGTTGAGCGCGGGCGGTGGCACGCGCCGTCGATCACGGTCATTCGAGACCGAGGTCATATGGCGTTGCGCCGGTGGGGATGTAATCTCATACTGACTAACCGAATCACACTCGGTTTCGGGACGGAACCAACCCCACACTTTGGAGGCGTAGTGGCCGAGGCGTACATCGTCGGCGCGGTCCGTACCCCCGTCGGCACCAAGAAGGGTGCCCTCAAGGACGTACACCCCGCTGACCTCGGGGCGCATGTGCTCAAGGAACTCGTCAACCGCACCGGGGTGGACCCGTCCGCGGTCGAGGACGTCATCATGGGCTGCGTCATGCAGGTCGGCCCCCAGTCGCTCGACATCGCGCGTACCGCGTGGCTGTCGGCGGGCCTGCCGGACAACGTGCCCGGCGTGACCATCGACCGGCAGTGCGGTTCCTCGCAGCAGGCGGTCCACTTCGCCGCCCAGGGCGTCCTCTCGGGCACCCAGGACCTGGTCGTGGCGGCCGGCGTCGAGCAGATGGCGATGGTGCCGATGGGCTCCTCGGTCGCCATGGCGCTGGAGAAGGGGATGCCCTTCCCGTACGGCGAGGGCTGGGGCGAGCGGTACGGCAAGCAGGAGGTGTCGCAGTTCCGCGGCGCCCAGCTGATGGCCGAGAAGTGGGGCCTGTCCCGTACGGACATGGAGGAGTTCGCGCTCGAGAGCCACCGGCGCGCGGCCAAGGCCATCGAGGCCGGCCACTTCGACCGGGAGATCGCGCCGCTGGCCGGTCTGGCCCGGGACGAGGGCGCGCGCCCCGACACCACGATGGAGAAGATGGCCGGGCTCAAGCCGCTGCGCGAGGGCTGGGCCCTCACCGCCGCGGTCGCCTCGCAGATCTCGGTCGGCTCCTCCGCGCTGCTGATCGCCTCCGAGGAGGCCGTCAAGCAGCACAACCTCACCCCCCGCGCGCGGATCCACACCCTCGCGGTGTGCGGCTCGGACCCGGTCTACATGCTGACCGGCCCGATCCCCGCCACCGAGAAGGCGCTGGCCAAGAGCGGGCTGAAGATCGACGAGATCGACGTCTTCGAGGTGAACGAGGCGTTCGCCCCGGTGCCGATGGCGTGGGCCAAGGACACCGGTGCCTCGCTGGAGAAGACCAACCCCAACGGTGGCGCGATCGCGCTGGGCCACCCGCTGGGCGCCACCGGCGGCGTGCTGATGACCAAGCTGCTGCACGAGCTGGAGCGCACCGGCGGCCGGTACGGCCTGCAGACGATGTGCGAGGGCGGCGGCCAGGCCAACGCCACCATCATCGAGCGCATCTGATCCGTAGGGCGCACGGTCTGTAACGAGCAGGGCAGGTACGAGCAGGGCCTGTAACGAGCAGAGTCTGCAACGAGCAGGGCTTGTAACGCGGCACGGCGGGCGGGGACATCGGTCCCCGCCCGCCGTTCCGTTTCCCGGCCCAGCTTTCTGTGCTCAGCTTTCTGGGCTCAGATCTCCGGGCTCAGGATTCTCAGCTCAGGTTCTTCTGCATCACGTCCCACTCGGTGTCGCACAGGCCGCAGTCAGGCCCGACGAACAGGCTCTTGGCGGTGAGGTCTCCCTTGAGCCGCCACTTCAGCCAGGCGGACCCGACCCGGCCGAACTCGCCGCCGTTGGGCTCGCTGAACGTGCCGAAGTGCCCGACGTCGAGGTTGCCCATGAAGGCCGGCAGGCGGGCGGGCAGCCGGTTCCAGTCGTCCCTGGCGTTCTCGTACGCGATGTCGGAGGGCCCGCCGGCGATGTAGACGATCGGGGCGTGCAGCCGGGCGAGTTGGGGGTTGTCGGAGTCGTCGAGCATCCCGCTGTTGAAGATGCCCGTGGTGGTGATCCGCGGGTCGGCGGAGGCCTCGTACGCCTCCAGGCCGCCGCAGGACTGGCCCATCACCGCGATCTTGGTTGTGTCGATCTTGCCGCGGTACTTGCTGAACGTCCGGGTGTTCTCGGCGATCGCCCAGTCGATGGCGTCGGTGAGCATGCCGGCGTTCGTACTGCCGGAGCCGCCGGGCCTGCCGTTGGCGATGACCAGGATGCCGTGGGAGGCGAACTCCTTGAGGATGTTCTCGAACCAGGTGCCGTCGGCGCGGCAGGCGCCGTTGCCCCAGGCGACGATCGGCATCTTGATGCCGGACGGCAGGGTCTCGGGCCGGTAGATGGTGTGGTTGCGGAGCCGGAAGGTCGTCTCGTAGTCGGCGGGGTAGGGGCCGGTACCCCCTGGCGCCGCGTAGGCGGGGGCGGCCGGCGCCTGCAGGATCGCGCCGGCCAGGACGAACGCGAGGCTCGCGGTGATCGCCCGCCGGATGGTCCGGCTGAGTCTCATGGTGGGGCCTCCCTGGAGGTGGGGACCGGCAGGGATGCGGGTGGGGGAGTGACAGGTGACAGTAATCTGCCGGTCGATGGTCAACATGTCACCGGACGAGGGGACCGGCAACGGCTCGGCCGCCGGACTGGCGAAATTCGGCAACGCCGGTCCGCGGAACTTGTGACCGCCCACATCGGCCCGGGCGGCGTGCGGCGGGACCGTAAAATGGCCGCCATGACGAGCCCAGAAGCGGCGGGCGCCGGTACGGGCGACGGCCGGGGGAGTGTCCAGGAGGACGTCCAAGGGCAGGTCAGCCTCCCGAGGACGCAGAGCGGCTCCCAGCCGCAGAACCTGCTCATGACCCTGCTCGGGGACTACTGGCACGGACGGACCGAGCACGTGCCGTCGGCCGCCCTCGTCGCGCTGCTGGAGGAGTTCGGCATCTCGCCGTTCGCCGCCCGCGCGGCCCTGAGCCGGCTGACCCGCAGGGGCGTACTGGAATCGTCCAGAACGGGCCGCCGGACCCACTACCGGCTGTCGACGCAGCCCTCGGCCGCGGCGGCGCTCGACCAGGGCATGCGGCGCATCACGTCGTTCGCGACCGCCTCCCGCCCGTGGGACGGGACCTGGCGCGTAGTGATCTTCTCCGTACCCGAAGAGCGGCGCGACGTCCGGCACGCCGCCCGCGGACGGCTGCGGTGGCTCGGCTTCGCCCCCCTGTACGACGGGGTCTGGATCTGCCCCCACGACCGGGAGGCGGAGGCGGTCGGCGCCCTCGCCTCGCTGGGGGTACGGCAGTACACCAGCATGACCGCGCAGGTGCCGCCAAGCAGCCCGCAGGGCCTCGCCCCGATCGAGGCATGGGACCTCGCCAGGCTCAGGGCGCGCTACGACGAGTTCGTGACCACATGGGAGGCGATGCTGGAGCGCGTACGGGGAGGGGCGCTGCGCGAGGACGAGGCGCTGCCGGTCCGCACCGAACTCATGTACTCCTGGCTGTACTTCCCCAGCCTGGACCCTGAACTGCCCGCCGAACTGCTGCCGGCCGACTGGCCGCGCGCCCGCGCCTACGAGGTCTTCGCCGAGCTGTACGACGCCCTCGGCCCGCTCGCCGAGTCGCGCGTCCGAGGGATCATCGCCCGCTTCGCGCCTGAGCTGGCCCCGCTCGTCCGCTACCACCCCCACCAGGGCCCCTGAACGGTACGGCCCATCCCGCCCGTACGATCTCCCACCCGTACGATGGCCGGCGGACGGGAGATCTCGCCTCCCGCCGTTCGCTTCCGTTCATGTCGCGTGTGTGCGCTGAGGAGTCGTGATGGACGAGACGATCCTGTACGAGGCGTCCGAGGGGATCGCGCGCATCACGCTGAACCGCCCGGAGGCGCGCAACGCGCTCAGCGACCAGATGATCGGCGAGCTGCTGGCCGCGTTCGACCGGGCGGGCGCCGACGAGGCCGTACGGGTCATCGTGCTCACCGGGGCGGGCGACCGGGCCTTCTGCGCCGGGGCCGATCTCGGGGGCCTGGGCGCGACGCAGGCGGCGGGCGGATCGGTCGCCGATCCGGACGCGATCCGCGCCAGCGCCCCGTACAGGCTGTTCACCGCGTTTCCCAAGCTCGGCAAGCCGATCATCGCCCGGCTGGCCGGGCACGCGGTGGCGGGCGGGCTGGGGCTGGCGGCGGCGTGCGACCTGGTGATCGCCGCCGATGACGTCACGCTGGGCACGCCCGAGGTGAACGTGGGGCTCTGGCCCATGATGATCATGGCGATCATCAACCGGAACGTGCCGCCCAAGCAGGCGTTCAAGCTCTACTACACCGGCCAGAAGATCAGCGCCGCCGAGGGCCGGGAGATCGGCCTGGTCACCGAGGTCGTGCCGCGCGCCGAGCTGGACGCCCGGGTGGACGATCTCGCCCGCACGATCGCCGCCAAGAGCCCGATCGGGCTGCGCAAGGGCCGCGAGGCGTTCTTCGCGATCGAGGGCCGTCCGCTGGAGGACCAGGTGGAGCACCTGCTCGGCGAACTGGTGGAGCTGGCCGCGACCGAGGACGCCAAGGAGGGCATCACCGCGTTCCTGGAACGCCGTACCCCGGACTTCAAGGGCCGCTAGACGCCTCCCCAGGCCGTTGCGTGGTGGAGCGGGCGGCGCGGTGAAGCGGGTCAGGCCATCGTGAGGCTGAGGGTGCGCTGGATGCGGGCGGCGGTGGCGTGCATGCGGCCGATGGACGCTTCGATCTTGGGTAGCCGGCCGGCCCGTACGGAGACCGCCAGGGCGCCCACGACCGAGCCGGTGGCATCGGTGACCGGGACCGCCGCGCAGCCGGTGCCGATCGCGTACTCCTCGCGGTCGAGCGAGACGTCGCCGGGTGCCCGCAGCAGGGCGAGCAGCTGCCGGGGGTCGGTGAGGGTGTGCGGGGTCAGATCGACCATGGGATGCCGGGCCAGGTAGTCGCGCCTGCGGTCCTCGTCGAGCTGGCCGAGCACGCACTTGCCGATCGCGGTGGCGTGCGCGGCGTCGGCGAAGCCCACCCACAGGTCGACTCGGGGGGCGCGCGGGCCGTCGGCCACGTCCACGATCTGGATCTCGTCGTCGACCTGCATGGCGAAGTAGGCCGCCGCGCCCATCTCGTCGCGCAGCGCGACCAGGGTGGGCCGGACGCGGGCCAGCACCTGCTGGGTGCGGCCCTGGCCGTTCAGCGACTGGACGCGGTCGCCCAGCACCCACAGCCCGTCCGACAGGCGCGTCGCGTAGCCTTCGTGCGCCAGCGTGCGCAGCAGGTGGTACGTGGTCGCGAGCGGCAGGCGGGCCTCGCGGGCGAGCTGCTTGGCCGGGGCGCCGCCCGGGTGCGAGGCCACCGCCTCCATGAGTCGCAGCGCGCGCTGCACCGAGGCGATGAGAGTCGGTTTCCGTGTCTCATCCATCACGCACAGCGAACCCCTCTGGCCTCGTGCGGTCAAGGCCTTTGGCGATACTGCCCTTATTGGATCATTTTCCGTGCCGCCGTAACCCGGAATCGGGAAAGTCGATCCCCGTCCCGGCGTTATGGAACGCTCCGCGGTCGCAAAGGGCGGCCGAAAGTCCGGCAAGATCGCAATGATGGTTCCGGTTGGGTCTGCTCAAGCGGGCGACCGGGGAGTAACTTCGCGATTGACCCGCACCCGCGTCGAACTTCGCGTCGAGGAGCCGGCATGACCGAGCCGAGCCGTAAAACCGCCGAAAGCCCCCAGAGCGGGGGCGTGGACGAGCGCACCGCCCGCAAGGTCGCCGAGGAGGCCAGGGACGCCGAATGGCGCCTGCCGAGCTTCGGCAAGCAGCTCTTCCTGGGCGACTTCCGCCTCGATCTCGTCCATCCCCATCCGCGTCCCGACGAGGAGTCCCGGCGTACCGGCGAGGAGTTCCTGGAGCGGCTCAGGGAATTGTGCGCCACAAAGATCGATCCCGCCGAGATCGAGCGGACCGCGCGCATTCCGGACGGCGTCGTCCAGGAACTGCGGGAGATCGGCGCGCTCGGGATGAAGATCCCGAAGCGGTACGGCGGGCTCGGCCTCGGCCAGCTGCATTACGGCCGGGCGCTGATGATCATCGGATCGGTGAATCCCGCGCTCGGCGCGCTGCTGTCGGCGCACCAGTCGATCGGCGTACCGCAGCCGATCAAGCTGTTCGGCACCGCCGAGCAGAAGGAGACCTGGCTGCCGCGCTGCGCCCGCGAGATCAGCGCGTTCCTGCTGACCGAGCCGGACGTGGGCTCCGATCCGGCCCGGCTGCGCGCCAGTGCCGTACCGGACGGCGACGAGTACGTGCTGGACGGCGTCAAGCTGTGGACCACCAACGGCGTGGTCGCCGACCTGGTCGTCGTGATGGCCCGCGTTCCCAAATCGGAGGGGCACCGGGGCGGCATCTCGGCGTTCGTGGTCGACATGTCCACGCCGGGCATCACGGTGGAGAACCGCAACGCGTTCATGGGCCTACGCGGCCTGGAGAACGGCGTGACGCGCTTCCACCAGGTCCGCGTCCCGGCCGCCAACCTGATCGGGTCCGAGGGCGCCGGGCTGAAGATCGCGCTCACCACCCTCAACACCGGCCGGCTCTCGCTGCCCGCGATCTGCGCGGCGTCCGGCAAGTGGGCCACGAAGATCGCGCGAGAGTGGAGCAAGGAGCGGGTCCAGTGGGGCCGCCCGGTCGGCACGCACGAGGCGATCTCCCGGAAGGTGGCGTTCATCGCGGCGACCTCGTACGCGATGGAGGCGATGCTCGACCTGTCCAGCCAGCTGGCCGACGACGAGCGCAACGACATCCGGATCGAGGCCGCGCTGGCCAAGCTGTGGTCCTCGGAGATGGCCTGCCGGGTCGCCGACGAGCTGGTCCAGATCCGCGGCGGGCGCGGCTACGAGACCGCCGAGTCCCTGGCCGCCCGCGGCGAGCGGGGCGTACCGGCCGAGCAGATCCTTCGCGACCTGCGGATCAACCGGATCTTCGAGGGCTCCACCGAGATCATGCACCTGCTGATCGCCCGCGAGGCGGTGGACGCGCACCTGTCGGTGGCCGGTGACATCATCGACCCCGAGGCGTCCAGGGAGGACAAGGTCAAGGCGGCGGCCCGCGCCGGCGGCTTCTACGCGCGCTGGCTGCCCACGCTGGTGACCGGCGCGGGGCTGCGGCCCGGCGCGTACCCCGAGTTCGGCCCGCTGGCCCGGCACCTGCGCTACGTGGAGCGGGCCTCGCGCAAGCTCGCGCGCTCGACGTTCTACGCGGCCGGCCGCTGGCAGGGCCGGCTGGAGTACAAGCAGGGCTTCCTGGGACGCATGGTCGACATCGGCGCCGAGCTCTACGCGATGAGCGCCGTGTGCGTCCGGGCCCAGGCCGACCTCGACGAGAACGCCGCGCCGCTGGCCGGGGACTCGGCGACGGCTCCGGGACGGTCCGGCCTGCGGCTCGCGGACGCGTTCTGCCGGCAGTCCCGGGTCCGGGTCGAGGAGCTGTTCGACGGGCTCTGGCGCAACACCGACGATCTCGACTCCAAGCTGGCCGGACAGGTCCTCGCGGGCGAGTTCACCTGGCTGGAGGAGGGCGTGCTCGACCCGTCCATCCCCGGGCCCTGGATCGCCGAGGCCGAGCCCGGCCCGAGCGAACGGGACACCGTGCACCGCACGATCGGTTAGCACGGGCGGGCAGCGCGGGCGGCTGACCCAGGCGGCCGGTACGGGCCCGTTCGGTCGACACGGGCCCGCTCCGGGGTGGAAAACAGCGCCTGCGGCATGCCGCCCGGGCCGCTGTGGGTAGACTGACGCGACTTTGTGCCCGAGACCGGCCTGGCCCCTTCGAGGTGTCGGCCCGCCGGTCCGGCGAACGCCAGGCCGCACGTCGAGCCGAACGGCGGCGAGCGGCCCAACGCACCCAGCGAGCGGGAAGTAATGTCACCAGGTCAGAAAAAGTCCATCACCGGTACCCTCGTGAACCTTCTCGGGAGCGGTCCGCGATCAACGCCCGCCGCGCCCGCGTCCGGGGACGGCGACCTCGTCCAGCCGGCGGCCGGTGAGGGCGCGCTGGAGAACCACCTCGGTGGTGACGAGGCCCGCAACTACCGCAAGTACGAGTACGAGACGATCGCCCCGCACGTCGGCCGGTCGCTGCTGGAGATCGGGTCCGGCCTCGGGCACTTCTCCGAGCAGTTCGCCGGGCGGCTCGACTACCTCGCCGTCAGCGACAACGACCCGTACTGCGTGGGCGAGCTGCGCAAGCGGTACGACGGCAACGACGACGTCGAGGTCCTCGACCTGGAGCTTCCCGCCGAGATCGACATCCGGCAGAAGGTCGACACCGTCGTCATGATGAACGTGCTGGAGCACATCAAGGACGACGTCCAGGCCCTGAAGGACCTGGCCTCGGTCACCGAGCCCGGCGGCCGGATCGTCATCTGGGTGCCCGGCTACATGCAGCTGTACGGGGACTTCGACCGCAAGGTCGGGCACGTCACCCGCTACACGCCCGCCACGCTGAACGCCTCGGTCCGCGCCGCCGGGCTGCTGCCCGAGGTGCTCAAGCCGATCAACTTCCTGGGCGGGATCGCCTGGTGGGCGGCCGTCCGCCGCGGCGGCGCCGGCTACCCGGACCCGAAGCTGGTCAAGATCTACGACCGGACCGTGATCCCGGCGACCCGCCTCATCGAGCGCGTCGTCCGCCCGCCGTTCGGCCAGACCGTCCTCTGCGTGGCCCGCGTCCCTCGCGCGTCTTAAACGTCCCGGCCCACTGCACTCGCCTGGCGGCTCGTTCCGTGACCGTGCCTTGGGCGAGCGCGGCATCGCTTCGCGATCTGGCCGGTGAGGCTTGCCTTCGGCTTTGCCTCCCCGGCCAGGTAACGCGCTCGCGCGGTGGCTGAGCCACTTTGAGACAGGCCTTAGAACAAGGACAGCCGGTGGGCTGTCGCGGCCGCTTCGCCGCGGCTGTGGACGTCCAGCTTGGCCAGGATGTTGGAGACGTGCACGCTGGCGGTCTTGGCGGAGATGACCAGCGTGGCGGCGATGTCACGGTTGCTCTGGCCGTCGGCCACCAGCCGCAGCACCTCGAACTCGCGGGGCGTGAGCCCCAGCGGCACCGAACCGGCGGGACGGCGCAGGCGGGCGGACAGCCTCTCGATCGCCTCGCACAGGAGCCGGGCCTCCAGCGAGTGGGCGAGCTCGGCGGCGCGGTCGAGGCGCTGGGACGCCGTCTCGTGGTCGCCCCGGGCGAGCGCGTTCTCGGCCGCGCGCAGCAGCGACTCGGCCATGTCGTAGGGCCGTCCCAGCTCTTCCCAGGCGGCGGCGGCGGCGTCCCAGGCCGCCAGGTCATCGGTGCCGCGCACGCGGGCCGCGTACGCGTCGAAGGTCAGCCGGTGCGCCTCCTGGGACGGGCTGTCGGTGGACAGGCCGGCCGCCCGCTCCTCGATCAGCGGGAACGCGGGCGCGCCGTCGATCACCGCCGCGTCGCCCAGTTCGGCGCACGCCTCGGCGCCGATCACCAGCACCGGCCACGCGTACCGGGCGTCGTCGGGAAGGCCCGGCGTGGCGACCACCCCGCCGACGGCCTGCAGCGCCTCCGCCGGCCGGCCCTCGGCCATCCGGACCCGTGCCTCCAGGCGCAGCGTGGCGAAGTAGTCCTGGGTCTTCACCCAGCGCGTCTTGAACTCCATGGTCTCGTGCGCCTCGCCGAACCGGCTCCGGGCGGCGGCCAGGTCGCCGCGGGCCAGA
Source organism: Actinomadura sp. 9N407 (assembly GCF_044326315.1). Taxonomy (NCBI): domain Bacteria; kingdom Bacillati; phylum Actinomycetota; class Actinomycetes; order Streptosporangiales; family Thermomonosporaceae; genus Actinomadura; species Actinomadura sp. 9N407. The sequence goes on from NZ_JBIRAW010000008.1 coordinate 53,141, forward strand.
TCGATCTCCCCGGCCTTGATGAGCAGCGACGTGCGGGTGGTGACCACCGGGTCCTGCTCCATCGCCTGGCGCAGGACGGCGCGCGCCTCGTCCCAGCGGCCCAGCGACACCAGGGGCTCGACGAGGTTGATGCCGAGGAACGCGCCCTGGGTACGGGCGACGCCGAACTCCTTGGCCTGCTCCATCCCCCGCCGGGCGACCGCGACGGCCTCCTCGTGCCGCCCGGCGCCCTCCAGGAAGTGCGACTTGATCACCGCGTGGCGGAGCTGCACCCGGTGGTTGCCCGACCTGCGGACGGCCGCGTCCACCTCCTCCAGCAGCGCGTCACCGCCGTCGTACGGGACGTCCACGCAGAACAGCGTGCTCAGCGCGTCGGCCTCCGTGGTCGCGTCGCCGATCCGCCGGGCGATCTCCAGCGACTCGTTCGCCGCCTGCCGGGCCATCGGGATGTCGGTGGTGAGGCGCACGTACTGCGCCAGCGCCGACAGCGTCCGCGCGCGCAGCTCGGTGGGCGGGTCGGGCGGCAGGCAGCGGGCCGCTTCCTGGAGGTCCTCCACGAAGCCGGGCCGGGCCAGGTGGTGGTACATCCGGCCGCGCCGTACGAGCAGGGCGGCGCGCCGTTCGTTCACCGCCTCGCCGGTCCCGATCGCGCGCAGCGCCGCCGTGGCCAGCTTGATGCCGCGGTCGAGCTCGCCGGCGTCGTCGGCGGCGGCGGTGGCCTGCTCCACCACGTCGACGTGCTCGGCACCGATCCGTTCGGCCGCGTCCGGTACGCGCTCCCACAGCTCCAGGACGCGTGACAGCATCGCGAGGCACTCGGCGTAGGCGAGGGCCTTGCGGGCCTCGCCGGCGGCGCGCCAGGAGCTGACCAGGGCCCAGGTGGCGTCGTGCGCGGAGTTCCAGTGGTGGCTGAGCTCCACCCAGAGCCGCCCGGCCGGCACCAGTCCAGGATCCTTCTCCAGCGCCTCGGCGTAGCGGGCGTGCAGCCGGGTGTTCTCGCCGGGGAGCAGGTCGTCGTGGATGGCCTCGCGGATCAGCGCGTGCCGGAACGCGTAGCCGTCACCGTCCACGACCAGGACGTTGGCCGCGACGGCGGGCCGCAGCACGCGGGTCAGCCGGGTGTCGTCGAGCCCCGACACGGCCGCCAGCAGCGCGTGCTCGATCCGGGTGCCGCCGCCGCTGGCGTCGCGCAGGACGTCCTGGGTCTCGTCCGGCAGCCGCTGGACGCCCGCGAGCAGCAGGTCGCGCAGCGACTCCGGAAGTTCGGCGCAGTCGCTCTCCAGCAGGAACTCCACGAACAGCGGGTTGCCCTCGCTCCGCGCGTAGATCTGCTCCAGTGATCTTGCCGTCGGCTCGGTGCCCTGGATCCCGGCCACCTGGCGCGCGACGTCCGTACGGGACAGCCTGGCCAGCTCAAGCCGGTGCACCCGGTCGACCCGGGACAGCTCGGCGAGCAGCGGCCGCAGCGGATGGGCGCGGTGCAGCTCGTCGGTCCGGTACGTGACCACGATCAGCAGGGGCGCGGTGTCGGCGTTGCGGATGAGGAAGGCCAGCAGGTCCCTGGTGGACCGGTCCGCCCAGTGGGCGTCCTCGATGACCAGCACGATCGGGCCCTGCTCGGCCAGCCGTTCCAGCAGGATCAGCACCAGCTCGAACAGCCGCGCGCGCTCCTCCCCGGAGGCCGCCTCGGTCTCCGGCTCGCCGAACTCGGGCAGCAGCCGCGCCAGGCCGCTCGTGTCACCCCGGGGCAGCAGCCCCGCGACGCCGTCGATGCCGATGTCGCGGACCAGCCCGCGCAGCACGGTCGTGAACGGGGCGAACGGCAGCCCGTCCGAGCCCAGCTCGAGGCAGCCGCCGACCAGCACCCTGGAAGGCGCGCTGACGGAGGCGCCGAACTCCCGGACGAGCCGCGTCTTGCCCAGACCGGCCTCACCACCGACCAGCACGGCACCGGGTGCGCGGACGAGCGCCTTCTCGAGATCTTCCAGCTCGGCCGTCCGGCCGACCAGCATCGCACGTACGCTCACGAACCAAGCATGCCAGGGAAGTCAGACAAACTGGACGAATTTTCAGTCCGCCCAGCCCTGGCCCCGGTGCTCGTCGAGTTCGGCGATGGGCCCGGCCGGCAATGCCGGATGCACGGCGGTACGCACGGGTACCCCCACGGTCCCGTTCTCGACCACGCCCCGGTACCGGAAATGCCGGTGCTCCATCATCTCCGCCCGGCTCAGCAGCGGCGCCACCGGAGCCCCGGCCGCTTCGAGCAGCCCGAGCGCCTCGTCCCGTTCCAGCCTGGCGACGGCCGCCGCGATCGCCTCGTCCAGCTCGCGTACCCGCGCGCGCCGTTCGGTGAACGGGACGTCCGCGAACTCCTCGAGCCCCAGCGCCCGGCACGTCGCCTCCCAGAGCCGCTGCTCGGAGACGACGCCGACCGTGACTGCCTGCCCGTCCTTCGTCGGGTACACCCCGTACCCCGGCACCGGTCCCGGCCGGTACTCGGTCACCCGCTCCCGCGCGCCGTGGGCCTCCGGAACGGTGGCGACCCAATGGGCCACCACATCCGCCATCCCCAGGTCGATCCATTCCCCGATCCCGGTCGCCCGCGACTTCAGGCATGCCGCGGTGATCGCGAACGCGGCCATCGTCGCCGCCGCCATGTCCGCCACCGGCAGCTCGTCCGCGTCCGGCGACACCGCGTCGGGCGGCAGCGACGCCGAATAGGCCCGGTAGTTGACGTCATGGCCCGGCACCGCCGACAGCGGCCCGCGCGCCCCGTACCCCGACAGCGAGCAGTAGACCAGCCCCGGATTGATCGCCAGCACGGACTCGTGCCCCACCCCGAGCCGGTCGGCCACGCCCGGCCGGAAGCCCTCCACGAACACCTCGGCCTCTCTCGCCAGCTCCAGGCACCGCGCCTGGTCGGCCGGGTCCTTGAGGTTGAGGACGACGCTGCGCTTGTGCTGGTTGAGCACGTCGAAGTGGCTCCGGAACATCCGCATCGGCTCGCCGCCGGGCGGCTCCACCTTGATCACGTCCGCGCCCTGCTGGGCCAGCAGCTGCGTGGCGTACGGACCCGGCCGCCACATCGTCAGATCCAGCACCCGAAGCCCGTCCAGCAACGCCATCCGCATCTCCCTAGATCACTCCCACGCTGCCGCCCCGCCCCACCCCGAGTCAAGCGCCCGCTTGGTCGAGACGCCCGCTTCCGTTGACTCGTGGCGTGTTCGCCTCTGGCCATGTCGTTACAGGCGAACACGCCACGAGTCAACACCCCTGGCGCGCCGGTGCCGGGCGGCCGGACGGCGGGCCTCAGCGGGGGTTGAGGAGTTCGGTGATCCGGAGCGGGCCGTCGGTGCCGTGGCCGAGGCCGATGACACGGCGTGCCAGGCCCTCGGCCGCACGCATCACACTCGCGTCGATGCCGTGGGCCTCGGACAAGTGGACGATGTGGGCCATGGACGACGCCGCCGAGGTGATGGGGTTGATCTCGTCGACGTAGTTCCCCTTGTCCACGTCCGCCGCGCTCTCCTGGAAGAGCGGCGGCAGGATCGTCGCGATCCCCCCGGCGAAAGGCGCCAGCTCCTGCGCGGTGATGCCTTCCGCCCTGGCCACGGCCAGGGCGTGCGCGTAGCCCGCCATGGCGGTCCAGAAGATGTCGAGCAGGGCGATGTCGTACGCGGCGGCCCGGCCGATGTCCTCGCCGAGGTGCGTCTGGGTGCCGCCCAGGGCCTCCAGCGTCGGCCGGTGCTCCTGGTAGAGCCCCTCCGGGCCGCTGTACAGGAGAACCGAGCCCGGCGTTCCGATGGTCGGGGTCGGCGTCATGATCGCGCCGTCCAGGTAGCCGATGCCGTGCTCGGCCGCCCAGGCCGCGGTCGCGCGGGCCCGATCGGGAGTGTCGGCGGTCAGGTTGACCACCGTGCGGCCCTTCAGCGCGCCGGTGACCGGTCCGCGCCGGACGATGGCGTCCACCGCGTCATAGTCGAGGACGCAGACGACGATCAACGGGCTCGCGGCGACCGCGGCTTCGGGTGACTCGGCGCGGACGGCGCCTCGTCCGATCAGGTCCCGGTCCTTGCCCGGCGTGCGGTTCCAGACCGTCGTCGGGCGGCCGGCGTTCAGGAAGGCGGCGGCCAGCGCCCGGCCCATCGGGCCCAGGCCGATCACGGTCACGGGGGCGGCGTTCAGTTCGGACATGCTGGCTCCTCTTCGTCGGGAGCTCCATGTTCGAGAGAGCCGCTTCGGATCCGCTACGGGTTCGCCCACGGCAGGGAACCCGCTGCCCGAAGGACGACGGCGAGGTGCACGCACTTCGACACCGGCCCGGGCTTCAGCCGAGCGTTCCGTTGACCATGGCGCGGGCCAGTGCACGGGTGTTCGTCTCGCTCAGGTGCTCGGGCGGGCCGGTCAGGAGGCCGAACAATGTGTTCGCGTACAGCTGGATGAGCGTGCGGACGTCCTCCGGCGAGGTGTCGAGCCCCAGGAGCCGGTGCTGCCGGATGGTGAACTGCACCGAGGTCTCCATCAGCTGCGCGTAGGCCTTCTGGAGTTCCGGACGGCGGGTGGCCTCCAGGGCCAGCTCGTAGACGGCCAGGTAGCGCGTCCGGTGCTGGTCGGCCGCCACCAGGAGCGAGTACCCGAGCAGCTCGATGAGCTGGGAACGATCGATGGATGTGCCGGCCTGCGCGTTCGCGGCCTCCATCTCGGCGAGATGCAGCTCGGCCGCCCGCTCCATGGCCGCGGTGAAGAGGGCCTCGCGGCTCCGGTGGTAGTTCGACGCCGTTCCCGCAGGCAGGCCCGCCGTCTCGTCCACGGCGCGATGGCTGAGTCCATGCGCTCCGCGCGTGCCGAGGACCTCGATCGCGGCGTCGGCCAGCGCGTGGCGGCGTTTCAGATTCTGTGGCGGCACCCGCGAATTTTATACCCCGCGTAGTACTACGATCATGCTGTCACTACGATAGTTGTACTACTCCCGTACTTGAGAAGAGGGATCGGATGAAAGCCCTGGTGATCGGTGCGGGAATCGGCGGGCTCGCCGCCGCTCGGGGACTCCTCGCGGCCGGACACGACGTCGAGGTGTTCGAGAAGGCACCCACCCTGCGCACGAGCGGCGCCGCGTTCACGCTCTGGAGCAACGGCACCGGAATCCTGAAGGAACTGGCCGTCGATCTTGACGACTTGGGGGCCGGCGTCGACTACCTGGAACAGCGCGACTCCAATGGCCGCGTCATGCTGAGCATCCACGTCGGACACGCGGTGCGGCGCTACGGCCATCCCAACATCTCGCTGCCGCGCCGCCGCCTGATCGAACGGCTCGCCACGGAACTCCCCGAAGGCACCCTGTCGTTCGGCCGGTCCGCTGCCACGATCACGCAGGACCCCGGCGGCGTGCGGGTGGAGTTCGAGGACGGCGAAGCCGCGACGGGCGACGTCCTCGTGGGCGCCGACGGACACCATTCCGCCGTACGCACCCATCTGTGGGGCGGCGACCCGACGGAACCGAGCGGCTGGACGACCTGGCAGGGACTGAGCCCGGTCGACACCGAGGTCACCCGAGGCCGTACCGGCCTGATGATCCAAGGACCCGAGGGCCTCTGCGGGCTGATGCCCGCGGGCGCAGGCCTGCTGCAGTGGTGGTTCGACTTCCGCTGGAAGCCCGGGGACGTCGAACCCGCCGCCCCCATCCAGGAGCTACGCCGCCGCTTCGGCCACTGGACGGCTCCTCCCGTACCCGAACTGCTCACCGCCGTGAAGGACGAAGAGGTCGAGTTCTTCCCTCACTACGGGCACCGCATCCCCCGTACATGGGGCAAGGGCCGGATCACGCTGGCAGGCGACGCCGCCCACACCATGCCCCCGACCCAGGCCCAAGGCGCCAACCAGGCCCTGGAGGACGCATGGGCCCTCGTCCAGGTTCTGCGGAACAAGCCCGCAGACGTACCGGAAGCCCTTCGCCGCTACGAGCGCGCCCGTTCCAAGCGCGCTTCCCTCATCGCCCGAGTGGCGGGTACGGAGATCACCGACAAGTACTTCCCCGCCATCTCGCGGCTCGTACCCAACGCCATCATGGGCCCCGCCTACACGAGATGGCTCCGCCAGATCAGCAACTACCTCTCAAGCTCTTGATGTTGCTGACGGCGGGAGGCGGCGCGGCCGGTGGACTTTGGGCGTGGTCAGCTCAGGGAAGCGCGGTCGAGGATCTCGACGAACGTGATCTCATCGTGGACCACGTCCAACACGATCATCCCTTCGTCCGGCAGCAGGGGAACGCAGCGATGCCCGGTTCCGTAAGCGCCCGGGGGCGGCGGAGCCGAGTAGAAGCTCTTGCAGAAGTCGTCCGAGCAGGGACACCACTCGATGAACCGGAGGAAGGGGACCGACGAGGCGAGTCCGTCCTCGCCTTCCGCGCGGAGCAGGTCGACGAGCTCGCCGACCAGTTCCGGATAGAGCTCGCCGAGGCGCTGGGCGTCTTGACTCATTGAGGCAATGTAGCCCTGGCAAGGGAAAGGGTGATCACGGGCGGCTGTGCTGAACAGGGGCCGGCGTCGTGCCCCTGGCCAGTGAAGTCGCAGGTCGGGGCGGTGCCGCGATGGGGCTGCGGGCCCCGTCGTACGTCTGGACGGCGCATCGGGACGGAGTGGTGCTCGTGGAACGCCGTCCTGTCGGAGTCGGCCAGGGATCTTCGGTGCCGCTGCGCGGGAAACGGGGACATTTGTCATGGGTGATCGCCATAATCTCCGGCATGGTCGATTCTGCGTTGAACACTCTCCTGAGCCGGGTCCCACCGCCCGAGGCCCCCTATGTCGGTGAACGCGACTGGGAAGCGGTCTTCACGGAAGTGGGCACCCGGCTGCCGAACGAATACGTGGATCTGATCGGCCACTACGGCGCCGGGATATGGGCGGGCTGGCTGCGGTTCAACCCGCCGGGTCGACAGGGACCGGGTGGCATGCCGGCGAGCTCCGCACATGCCGCCTACGCGTATCGCACGCTGCGCGACGATTGGCCGGAGGAGTTCGCCCTTCCGGTGTGGCCGGAGCCGGGCGGTTTCCTGGCGGTCGCCGACACCGTGCACGGGGACTATCTGGGCTGGCTCACCGAGGGTCCGGACCCGGAGTCCTGGCCGCTGATCTTCTGGCCCCGGCACAACGACCAGGGCCCGCCACTGACCTGCGGCCTGGCCGAGGTGGTCTACGCGCTGCTCATCGGCGACCATGAAAAGTTCGGCTTCCCCAACAGCGAGGACGAGGACGAGGACAAGGTGCCCGACTTCGAGGCGTTCACCGCCGCCTCCTACGACCGACGCAAGTAGCCGGCCGTCCTGTGGGGCCGGCCGCCACCTATTGACGCGTCGTCCAGTCCAGGGGGACGCTGGCCGCGTACGGCCAGGTGGGCAGGGGCCTTCGCCGGGCCGGCGTGTGCGGAGGTGATCGAGATTCGTTTCTCCGTCTTCTATGAGCACCAGCTGCCGAGGCCGTGGGACGAGGGGGCCGAGCAGCGGCTCTACCGGGACGCGCTGGACCAGATCGAGATCGCGGACCGGATCGGCCTCGACTACGTCTGGGAGGTCGAACATCACTTCCTGGAGGAGTACAGCCATTCGTCGGCGCCTGAGGTGTTCCTGGCGGCGGCGTCGCAGCGTACGGAACGGATCAGGCTCGGGCACGGGATCGTCCAGCTGCCGCCGCAGGTCAACCATCCGGCCCGGATCGCCGAACGGATCGCGACGCTGGACCTGGTGTCGGGCGGGCGGGTCGACTTCGGTACGGGCGAGGCCAGTTCCTCGGCGGAGCTGGGCGGGTTCGGGGTGCGGCGTACCGACAAGCGGGCGCAGTGGCAGGACGCGATCGACGTCATCACCCGGATGTTCGTGGAGGAGCCGTTCGCGGGATGGGACTCGCGGCATTTCCGGATGCCGCCGCGCAACGTCATCCCCAAGACCGTCCAGAAGCCGCACCCGCCGTTGTGGGTCGCCTGCTCGCGGCGCGAGACGATCGAGTTCGCGGCGCGGAACGGGATCGGCGCCCTCGCGTTCTCGTTCATCGAGCCCGAGGACGCGGGCAGGTGGGTCGACGAGTACTACCGGCTGCTGGCCTCGGAGGAATGCGTTCCCGCAGGGTTCGCGGTCAATCCGAACGTCGCCGTGGTGCTGCCGATGATGCTGCACGAGGACGAGGAGACGGCCATCGATCGCGGGATCGACGGGGCGCATTTCTTCGGGTTCGCGCTGGCGCACTACTACGGGACGACGCCGCACGATCCCGGCCGTACCGACGTATGGAAGCACTTCGAGGAGCGGCGGGCGGCACGGGGATTCTCCCGCGAGCAGATCATCGCCAACGCCGAATCCCTGAACGTCAATATCGGCTCGCTGCGCGGTGCCGTAGGGACGCCGGGCCAGGTCGCGGACCTCATCCGTCGGTACGAGGCGGTCGGCGTGGACCAGATCTCGTTCGTCCTCCAGGCCGGGCCCAACCGGCACGAGCACATCTGCGAGGCGCTGGAACTGTTCGGACGCGACGTTCTCCCGCAGTTCACCGAGGGACGCGAGGAGCGCGAGGCAGCCAAGGCCGAACGGCTGGCGCCCGCGATCGAGGCCGCACTCGCCCGCCGGGCCCCGGCCCGAAAACTGGCGTCCGGGTACCGCATCGACGAGGACGCCGAGGTCGCGCGGGCAAGGCGAGGCTCGCGGGCCGGGCGCCCGCTGCGGGACGAGGTGCGCACTGCCGGGCAGCGCCGCGTACGGCAGGGCCTCTACCGCATGGTGGGCGGACGTTCGGACGCGCAACTGGAGCGGCGTTTCGGACCCGGCGCCCAACGCGTTTTCTTCGCCGGAATGGCCCGGGCGTACGACGCGGATGCGGCCGGCGGGTTCGAGGGCGAGCTGGAATTCCGGCTGTCACGTTCAGGGGTCGTCACGCCCTGGACGATCGAGGTCCGGAACGGACGGGCCCGTGCCCGCGCAGGAGGGGCGCGAAATCCCGTCCTCACGGTCAGTACGGGCACGGCCGACTTCCTGCGAACCCTGTCGGGCCACACCAACCCGGCCGTGCTGCTCATGGACGGCCGGTTGAACCTGAGCGGCGACGTGGAACTCGCACCCCGGCTAAGTGAGATGTTCGGCGGCCCCTCGCCTTATTAGAGTCGCGGGATGTTCTCCCTTCACGAACCGCCCCTGTTCGCTCGCCTGAAAAAGGCGGAACGGATCCTGATCGCAGGGGCGGGCGGCGGGTTCGACGTGTTCGCGGGCCTGCCTCTCGCGCTGGCGCTACGAGAGCAGGGCAAGGAGGTGCATCTGGCCAACCTGTCGTTCAGCCACCTCTACGGCCTGGGCAGCGAGGTCTGGTGGGAACAGGACGTCGCCAGGATCGAGCCCGATACCCAGGCGCGCGATCCGTACTTCCCCGAGGGCGTCCTGGCCCGTTGGCTGGAACGGCACAAGCAGCCCTCAACCGTGTACGCGTTCGCGAGAGTGGGGGTACGGCCGCTCAGGGACGCCTACCGCTTCCTGGTGGAACGGCTCGCCATCGATGCCGTGGTCCTGGTGGACGGCGGCACCGACATCCTCATGCGCGGGGACGAGCATGGCCTGGGAACGCCTGAGGAGGACATGGCGAGCCTCGCGGCCGTACATGGCCTCGACGTACCGCAGAAGCTCGTCGTGTGCCTGGGCTTCGGCGTGGACGCTTTCCACGGTGTCAACCACTCCCATGTGCTGGAGAACCTCGCGGCCCTGGATTCCGAAGGCGCCTATCTGGGTGCGTTCTCGATTCCGCGCGACAGCAAGGAAGGTGCCCTCTATCTGGACGCGGTGGCGTACGCCCAGGCGCAGACCCCGGACCACCCCAGCATCGTGAACGGCTCGATCGCCGCCGCCCTCCGGGGCGAATTCGGCGACGTACGATTCACCGAACGCACCCGGGGCGGCGAGCTGTTCATCAACCCGCTGATGGCGATGTACTTCACCGTGGATCTGGACGGCCTGGCCCGCCGCTCCCTCTACCTGGAACGCCTGGAGAAGACCGTCCTGATGCGCCAGATCAGTTCCATCATCGAGGACTTCAGACACGACCTGAAGAAATCACGCCCACCCCACCAGTTCCCCCACTGACCTGTCGTTTGGTGCCGGGGGCACGTGTGGGCGATGCTGGGGGCGTGTCAATGGAGACTCTGAACGGGGTGGGCGGAGCGGCGGAGCTGCGCGCCTTCCTGCATGGGCTGCCCGGCGTCGATCAGGTCGGTGCCGAGGAACGGGCGGCCCGCCTGGCGACCCGGTCCATCAAGACCACGGCCAAGGCCCAGGCCATCGATCTGGCGATCTCCATGGTGGACCTGACCACCCTGGAGGGCGCCGATACCCCCGGCAAGGTCAGGGCGCTGTGCGCCAAGGGCGCCCAGCCCGATCCGGGCGAGCCGGACGTGCCCAGGGTCGCGGCGATCTGCGTCTATCCCGACCTCGTGGGCGTCGCCGTGGAGGCGCTGAAGGGGACCGGGATCGGGGTGGCGAGCGTGGCGACGTCGTTCCCGTCCGGGCGGGCGCCGCTGGAGGCGCGGCTGGCCGATACGGCCGCGGCCGTGGCCGCGGGGGCGAGCGAGATCGACATGGTGATCGACCGCGGCGCGTTCCTGGCCGGGGACTACGTGAAGGTGTACGAGGAGATCGTCGCGGTCAAGCAGACCTGCGGGGACGCCCATCTGAAGGTCATCTTCGAGACCGGCGAGCTGGTCACCTACGACAACGTGCGGCGCGCGTCCTGGCTGGCGATGCGGGCCGGCGCCGACTTCATCAAGACCTCCACCGGCAAGGTCGCGCCCGCCGCGACGCTGCCGGTCACGCTGGTCATGCTGGAGGCGGTCCGCGACTTCCGCGACCGTACGGGGCGCCAGGTCGGGGTCAAGCCCGCCGGCGGGATCCGTACCACCAAGGACGCGATCAAGTACCTGGTGCTGGTGAACGAGACGGCCGGGCCCGACTGGCTCAGCCCGGAATGGTTCAGGCTCGGCGCGTCCAGCCTGCTCAACGACCTGCTGATGCAGCGCCGCAAGCTCGCCACCGGCGTCTACTCCGGCCCCGACTACTTCACTTTGGACTGACCGGATGACCGAGAAGATCTTCGCGTACGCGCCGGCGCCCGAGCCCCGCGGCGTCGTCGACATCAGGCCCGCGTACGGCCTGTTCATCAACGGCGAGTGGGTCGACGGGACGGGCGGGGAGAGCACCAAGACCATCGATCCGGCGACCGAGGAGACCCTGGCCGAGATCACCGAGGCCGGTGCGGCCGACGTGGACCGGGCCGTGGCCGCCGCGCGCGCCGCGTACGACAAGGTCTGGGGCCCGATGCCGGGCCGGGAGCGGGCCAAGTACCTGTACCGGATCGCCCGGATCATCCAGGAGCGCTCGCGGGAGCTGGCGGTGCTGGAGTCGATCGACAACGGCAAGCCGATCCGCGAGTCGCGGGACGTGGACCTGCCGCTGGTCGCCGCCCACTTCTTCTACTACGCGGGCTGGGCCGACAAGCTCGGTCACGCGGGCTTCGGGTCCGACCCGCGGCCGATCGGCGTCGCCGCGCAGGTCATCCCGTGGAACTTCCCGCTGATGATGCTGGCCTGGAAGATCGCCCCGGCGCTGGCCTGCGGCAACACGGTGGTGCTCAAGCCCGCCGAGACGACCCCGCTGACCGCGCTGGCGTTCGCCGAGATCTGCCGGCAGGCCGAGCTGCCGCCGGGCGTGGTCAACATCATCACCGGTGCGGGCGAAACGGGCCGGCTGCTGGTGGAGCACGAGGGCGTCGACAAGGTCGCGTTCACCGGCTCGACGGACGTCGGCCGGCAGATCGCGCGCAGCGTCGCCGGTACGCGCAAGCGCCTGACACTGGAGCTGGGCGGCAAGGCCGCCAACGTGATCTTCGACGACGCCCCGCTGGACCAGGCCGTCGAGGGGATCGTCAACGGGATCTTCTTCAACCAGGGCCACGTCTGCTGTGCCGGATCGCGGCTGCTGGCGCAGGAGTCGGTGGCCGAGGAACTGCTCGACCGGCTCAAGGCGCGGATGGCCACGCTGCGCGTCGGCGACCCGCTCGACAAGAACACCGACATCGGCGCCATCAACTCCGCCGAGCAGCTCGAACGGATCCGTGCCCTGTCGGAGATCGGCGAGCTGGAGGGCGCCCAGCGCTGGTCGCCGCCCTGCGAGCTGCCGCAGCGCGGGTTCTGGTTCGCGCCGACGGTGTTCACGGACGTGGCGCAGTCGCACCGGATCGCCCGCGAGGAGATCTTCGGGCCGGTGCTGTCGGTGCTGACCTTCCGGACGCCCGCCGAGGCCGTCGAGAAGGCCAACAACACCCCGTACGGGCTGTCCGCCGGGGTGTGGACCGAGAAGGGCTCGCGCATCCTGTGGATGGCCGAACGGCTGCGCGCGGGCGTGGTCTGGGCCAACACGTTCAACAAGTTCGACCCCGCGTCGCCGTTCGGCGGCTACAAGGAGTCGGGCTTCGGCCGCGAGGGCGGCCGGCACGGTCTGGAGGCTTATCTTGAGTACTGAGTCCCGGCTTGTGGTGCGGAAGACGTACAAGCTGTTCATCGGGGGCGCGTTTCCCCGTTCCGAGTCCGGCAGGTCGTACACGGTGAACGACGCCAAGGGCCGCTTCCTGGCCAATGCCTCCCAGGCCTCCCGCAAGGACGTACGGGACGCGGTCACGGCCGCGCGCAAGGCATCGGGCGGCTGGGCGGGGCGGACCCCGTACAACCGCGGCCAGATCCTCTACCGGATCGCCGAGATGCTGGAGGGACGGCGCGCGCAGTTCGCCGAGGAGCTGCGGGCCGCCGGGCTGAGCAAGGGCGCGGCGGCGGCCGAGGTGGACGAGGCCGTCGACCGGTGGGTCTGGTACGCGGGATGGGCCGACAAGCTGGGCGCCGTGCTGGGTTCGGCCAATCCGGTCTCGGGGCCGTTCTTCAACTTCTCGACGCCGGAGCCGACCGGGGTCGTCGGGATCGTCGCGCCGGACTCGCCGCTGCTCGGGCTGGTGTCCGTGGTGGCGCCCGCGATCGTGTCGGGCAACACGTCCGTCGTGGTCGCGTCCGAGCCGATGCCGCTGGTCGCCATCACGCTTGCCGAAGTGCTGGCGACGTCCGACCTTCCGGGTGGCGTCGTGAACGTTCTCACCGGGCGCCGGGACGAGCTGGCGCCGTGGCTCGCGTCACACATGGACGTGAACGCGCTCGACCTCGCGGGCGCGTCCGAGGACCGTGTGAAGGAGCTCGAGGAGGCCGCCGCCGGCAACCTCAAACGCGTGCTCCGTCCGGCCGGGAGCGACTGGTCGCGGGAGCCCGGAACGGCCCGGATGACCGCGTTTCTGGAGACCAAGACCGTGTGGCATCCGGTGGGCGTCTGATCCCTGGATCGGCGGAGTGTGTGTAGAGCGTCACTTTCTGTGGAATAGAACTCCCCGTAGCTGATCATCACGGGGGGTAGATCAGTGCCTACCAAGACGACAACACGCAAGACGACCAACGCCAAACGGTCCACCGCCGCCAAGAGCACTCCGGCCAAGCGCACCAGCGCCGCGTCGAAGAGCACGGCGGGACGGACCACGACCGCACGCAGGACCACGGGCACCGCGTCCAAGTCCTCGGGCACCACGGCCAAGCGCGGTACCACCGCGCGCAAGAGCACGACGAGCAAGAGCACGGGAGGTACGGCACGCAAGAGCACGGCGAGCACCGCGCGCAAGAGCACCGGTACCGGTACGACGAGCGCGGCCGCGAGCCGGAGTTCCAAGGCGGCGGCGACCAAGGTCAACAAGGCGGCGACCGAGGCCAAGTCGGCGGCCACCAAGATGAAGTCGGTGGCCACCAAGGCGACGGCGTCGGCCAAGTCGATGACCGCCATGAACAAGGCGATGACCACGGCGACCAAGGCGATGACCGACGCGTCCAAGGCGATGAACGCCGCGGCGAAGGCCATCACCACGTCCGCCAAGGCCACGTCCAAGAGCACGGGCACGGGTACGCGCAGTTCGGCCGCACGGAGCACGGGCACGCGGAGCACGACTTCGCGCAGCACCGGTACGCGCGGCACGGGTACGCGTAGTACGAGCTCGCGCAGTACGGGGACGCGCAAGACCTCACCGGCGTCCAGCCGGTCGAAGTCCACGACGTCGAAGTCGACGACCACGTCCCGTACGGCCAAGCCCAGGGCGACGGCGGCGCGCAAGACCGCCACCTCGTCCTCGGGTACGGCGCGCAAGACGCCGTCGAACGGAAGGAGGTCGTCGTCGTCCTCGACATCCGGATCAGCTGCAAAGACGACGCGACCGCGGACCACCCGGTCCACCACGAGGACGACGAGCGGCCGCACGACGGCAGGCCGTACCACCACGGGCCGTACCACCACGGGCCGCACCACGGCCGCGCGGACGGCGACCGGCCGCACCACGGCCGGGCGGACCGCCACTCCGGCGACCAGGCCGCCGGCGATGGTCGAGCCCAAGACCGACGTAGGCTCGATGGGTCAGCGGCCACGTACCGAAGGCGGGCTCCTCGCGGGCACCGCCCGGGGTACCCAGGGCGGCTGAGGCCGGTGTCCGGCGGCGAGGCCCCTTCCCGTGCAATGCGGGGAGGGGGCTTCGCCGGACATGCCCACGATTCGGCGGAGGTCCGGAGTGACCAGGCAGCAGAACGACGACCAGCAGATCCTTGCGCGGATCAGCGAGTTCGTGAACGACGAGCAGGAGCTGCGCGAGCGGCACCGGCGTGGCGAGCTGGCGGGGGAGGAGGAGCGCCGCCGCCTGCGGGAGCTGGAGGTGGCCCTGGACCAGTGCTGGGACCTGCTCCGGCAGCGCCGGGCACGCAGCCTGGCGGGGGAGGACCCCGGCGCGGCCGAGGTCCGTCCGCCCGATCAGGTGGAGGGTTACCTCCAGTAGCCGTCCACAACGGAGTACGGGCTACACGCGCTCGAGCGCGGGCTACATGCGCTCGGGCGTGGGAACCCCGAGCAGCTTCAGGCCGGTGACCAGGGTGCGCAGCGTGGCCGCGCACAGCGCCAGCCGCGACGCCTTGGTCTCCTCGTCCGGAGCCTTCAGCACGGGGCAGTTCTCGTAGAACGCCGTGTACGCCGAGGCGAGCTCGAAGATGTAGCTCGCCAGCCGGTGCGGCTCGGCGTTCGCGGCGGCCTGCTCCAGCGCCGCGCCGAAGCTCAGCAGGTGCAGTGCCAGCGCGCGCTCGGCCGCGTGCCCGAGCACGATCGGGCCGGTGGCCGCCTCGGGCGACAGCCCGCCCTTGCGGAAGATCGACCGGATCCGGGCCGCGGCGTACTGCAGGTACGGGCCGGTGTTGCCCTTGAACGCGATCATCCGGTCGAAGTCGAAGATGTACTCGCTGTCGCGCGCCACCGACAGGTCGGCGTACTTGACCGCGCCGATCCCGACCGCCTCGACGATCGCGGCCCGGGTGGCCGCGTCGAACGTCTCGTCGTGCGTGATCGCGTCGTACTCCACGCCGGCCCGCTCGACGGCCTCGTCCAGCAGTTCGGCGAGCTTGACCGTGCCGCCCGCCCGGGTGCGCAGGATCTTGCCGTCGGTGCCCAGCACGTTGCCGATCTCGGCGTGCTCGGCCTGGACGTCGCCGCCCAGCCAGCCCGCCATCCGGGCCACCGCGAACACCATCCGGAAGTGCAGCGACTGCGGGGTGCCGACCACGTAGATCATCCGGTCGACCCGCTCGGTGTCGACCCGGTACCGGACGGTGGCCAGATCGCTGGTGGAGTAGTTGTAGCCGCCGTCGCTCTTGCGGATGATCACGGGCAGCGGCTCGCCCTCCCGGCCGGCGAACCCGGGCGGGAACGCGCACAGCGCGCCGTCGCTGATCGTCGCGATGCCCTTGTCCTCGAGCTCCTGGACGGTCGGGGCGAGCTGCTCGTTGTAGAAGCTCTCGCCCTTGATGTCGTCGTCGGTGAGCGTGATGCCGAGCCGCTCGTACACGGTGTTGAAGTACCGCTTGGAGACGTCGACGAGCACCTGCCAGAGCCGCAGCGTCTCGGCGTCGCCGGCCTGCAGCTTCACCACCCGCTGCCGGGACCGCCCGGCGAACTCCTCGTCGGAGTCGAACTTCTGCCGCGCGGCCTGGTAGAACGCGGTCAGGTCGCTGACCGAGGAGTCGTCCCGGGCGGCGGCGTCCTCGCCCAGGTCGATCAGGTGCTCGATGAGCATGCCGAACGGCGTGCCCCAGTCACCGACGTGGTTGTCGCGGACGACCTCGTGCCCGAGGAACTCCAGGATCCGGGCGATCGCGTCGCCCACGATCGTGGTCCGCAGGTGCCCGACGTGCATCTCCTTGGCCACGTTGGGCGAGGAGTACTCGACGACGACCTTCTGCCGCGCCTCGGTGACCGGCACCGCGAGCCGCTCGCCGGCCAGTACCTCCAGGGCCTGCCCGGCGATCCACTCGTCCCTGAACGTCAGGTTGATGAAGCCGGGCCCGCTGACCTCGACGCCCGTCGCCAGGTCGGTCACGTCCAGGTTGGCGACGATCTCGCTCGCCACGTCTCGCGGCTTTCGGCCCAGCTTCTTGGCCAGCGGCAGTGCCACATTGGCCTGAAGGTCGGCGAACTGCGACGGCCGGATGACCGGGTCGGTGTCCGCGTACGAGGGTCCGAAGGCGGCGCTGAGCGCGGCCCGGACCCGGGCGGCGATGACGAGTTGCGGATCGGGCATGGCCCAAGGTTATCGGCGCCGGGTGGCAGCCCTGGTAACCATTAAACCTAAAGATCGGTATCGACGGACCGCTCTTCCTGCGCCTCCACGGCCTCGACCCGGGTCTCGGGCGCGGTCTCGGCTCCGGGCGGGGCCTCGTCCGGCTTCTCGGCGACCTTCCTCTCGCCTTTGTCGGTCTTCTCGGCCCTGTCGGCCTTCTCGGTCTTGTCGGAGTCGCGGTCGCCGTGCCGGAGCCGGCCGAGCCTGGACGGGGTACGGGTGGCGGCGATCTGCTCGCGGATCCGGTCGATGATGCGGCCCATCGCCAGGTCGTGCGCGAGCAGGCAGGCCGAGGTGATCGCGCGGGCGCGGGACGCCCCGTGCGCGATGACGACGGTGCCGTTCAGCCCGAGCAGCACGCCGCCGCCGTAGGTCTCCGAGTCGAGCCGGTCCCGGAGCTCCAGCAGGCGGCGGCGCTGGAGCAGCGACCCGAACCGCGCCGTGGCGCTGCCCGACATCGCCTCGCGCAGCTCCCCGAGGGCCATCCGTACGGTGCCCTCCATGGTCTTCAGCGCCACGTTCCCGGTGAAGCCGTCGGTGACGACGACATCGACCGTGCCCGCCAGCAGGTCGTGGCCCTCCACGTTCCCGGCGAACTCGATCCCGTGCTGCCCGCCCGCCAGCAGTTCGTACGCGCGCTTGGTGACCTTGTTGCCCTTGCCCGCCTCGGTCCCGATGCTGAGCAGCCCCACGCGGGGGCGCGGCAGGTCCAGCAGGATCTGCGCGTACGCGGTGCCCACGGCGGCGAACTGGACGAGCGTCTCGGGCTTGACGTCGGCGGTGGCACCCGAGTCGAGCAGGACGGTCGGGCGCGGCCGGGTGGGCAATGTCACCGCGATCGCCGGGCGCATCACGCCCTGCTGCCCCTTGAGCCGCAGCCGCGCGGTGGCGACCACGCCGGCGGTGGTGCCCGCCGACACCAGTGCCGAGGCACGGCCCTGCTTGATCAGATGGCAGGCGATCGCGACCGACGAGCGGGGCTTGCGCCAGCTCGCCAGCGCGCCCTCGCCCATGTCCAGGGCCTCGTCGGCGTGCACGATGGGGATCTCGCCGATGATCCCGTGCCGGTCCAGCTCCCGCCGGATCCGGGGCGCCTGCCCGACCAGCACCAGCCGTACACCGTGCTCCCGTACGGCGGCCACCGCGCCCGCGATGATCTCCTCGGGGGCATGGTCGCCGCCCATGGTGTCGACGGCGATGGGCGCGGGGCGCTCCGGCGCCGGGCGCGGTTCGCCCGTGCCGGTCATGGCGACTCCAGGAGGGTGTAAGGCCGGGGAGGGCCGCAGAAATGCAGCTCACCGCATCGTAGGCGGTCCCCGTCCCTGCACCGGTTCCGGGTCGTACCGGTTCCGCGCCGTACGGGCCGGACCGGCTCCTGGCCGTCCGGGTCAGCCGGCCTTCTTCTCGCAGTCGGCGCCGAGGCAGCGGGCGTTCTCCACGACCGGGCGGCCGTCGACCAGGATCGTGTAGTGGTGCTCGCTCGTCTCGTCCTCGCCGGTGCCGATGACCTGGACCGGCTTCTCGTCGGCGGTACTGCCGGTGCAGCCGGCGCGCAGCTTGAGCTTGGTCCAGCCGGGCAGGTCCTGGCAGGTCAGCCCCTTGCGCAGGGCGATGCCGCGGCTGCTCAGCTCGGCGGTGGCGGTGGTTCCGAGTGCGTCGCGCAGCGCCGACTGGGTCGGGTAGCGCAGCTCCTTGGAATCGGTCAGCGTCACGAAGGCGATGGCCGCGACGACGCCGATGACGGCGAGGCCGGCCAGGCCGAGGGCGATGCCCCTCACGCGGGTGATCTTCACAGCCGTAACGTCGCCGCGAGGACGGGGCATATGCCGCGTACGGCCAGGGTTTTTCCTGCTCATGGGCCATCGTTGGCCGTGGCGGTGGCGGCCTGTTCAGGAAGTTCTGGTCAGGACGGTTCGTGGCAGGAGACGCCCAGGCAGCCCGTCCGGAGGACCTCCTTGCCGTCCACCGTGATCACGTACGACTCGCGCGGGTGGTCGGTGTCGGCGCGGTCGGCGCCGCCGGTCACCTCGACGCGGGCGCCCGTGGTCGTACGGCCCGTACAGGTGATCCTCACCACGGCGTCGGAGCCGGTGTCCGGGGTCACGCAATCGGGGCGGCGGTCCATCCGGACGCCGCGTTCGGCCAGTTCGGCGCTGGTGCCGTCGGCGACCGCGTTGCGGTAGGCGCCCTCGGAAATGCGCTGCATCAGTTCGCAACCGCTCAGCGAGAAGGTCAGCAGCACGGCGAGCGCGACGGCGCGCACCCGCTTCACGCCCGGCCCGTTCACGCGCACCCAGGCCACGTGCGGCCCGTTCACGAGAGGACCTCGGCGACCGCGTCGGCGACGGCGTCCGGGCGGTCGAGCTGGATCATGTGCTTGGTCCCGGTCAGCTCGATCTGGCGGCCTCGCGGGCTCATCGCGGCGAGCCTGCGGTGCCCCTCGGCCCAATCGCGGGCGCGATCGGCGTCCCCGACGTCGCCGAGGGCGGTGAGGACGATCAGCGGGAGGTCCGGGAACGGCCTGCGCTCGCGCAGCGCCACCAGGTCGGCGGCCATCTCGCGGTACGCGCAGTTCGCGGAGAGCACCGTGCCGAGGACGGTGCCCCGCCCGTACACCTCCCGGATGTCCTTCGCCGGAACGGTCTCGCCCCGGTCGCTCGTGTGCTTCAGGATCAGCCGGCGGGCGGCGGGACCGGCGAGCCGGGCGAGGCGGGTCCTCTCGAGGACGGCACCGACCCCGATGAAGATCGGGTGCAACGCGGCCGACAGCCGCGGGTACGAACGGGGATCGCGCTCGTAACTGGGATCGACGAGCACCAGGCCGTTCACGAGTTCGGGGTGCAGGCGGGCCAGCGCCTCGGCGGGGAAGCCGGCCATGGAGTGGGCCAGGACGGTCACCGGGGGACCGGCGCGTTGCGCCAGGTCGGCCAGGATCCGCACGTCGCGGCGCAGGCTCGGGGGCACCTGGGCGGCGGGGCTCAGCCCGAGCCCGGGATGGTCGTACGCGATCACACGGTGGGCGCCGCTCAGCAGATCGGCCGTGGGACCCCAGTCGAACCAGGCCTCGCCGAGACCGGCGCTGAGCAGCAGCGGAGGTCCGTCGGCCGGTCCCGACTCGACCACGTGGACGAGTTCGCCTCCCGCGTTCACGATCACAGCGGTGCCCGCTCTCGTACGGAGGCGGCCCCGCCGGTGGAGCCCCGGGCCCGGCGCCGGTCCTCGTACAGGGCCCAGGCGATGACCAGCAGCCCCAGGCAGAGGATGGAGATCTGGACCCGCTGGATGATGCCCAGCCACCGGCCCAGCAGCATCGCCACCAGCGTGCTCAGCGCGGCGACCGTCTCCACCAGCGCCAGCAGCCAGCCCCAGCGGGCCAGCGCGGGCCACCAGCCGTACCGGCGGGCGGCGATCGACAGGGACAGCAGCGCGGCCACCCCGAACGTGATCACCAGGCTGCTGGTGACCGCGTGGAACGAGTGCGAGAAGCTCAGCCGGTCGGTGCGTTCGAGCAAGGCGCAGCGGGTCTCCAGGCTGGGCGCGCAGTCCAGCGGGAACACCGCGTCGCCGATGGCGCACAGCCCGAACAGGGCCAGGAAGATCCACCCGGCCACCGCCCAGCGCCGCCGCCGCAGCGTGACCAGCGCCGTACCGGCGACGGTGATCGCCAGCACCCCGGTGATGAAGTCGCCGCTGCTGTAGACCAGGTGGAACGGCTGGTCGGCGGCCGACAGCTCGCTGACGTAGCCGTTGACGCGGTCGAGGTCGGGGCTCAGGAAGTGCTCGAGCAGGAACGTGGCGTACGTGATCGCCGCGATGACCGCCAGGATCGGCGCGAACGCGGGGACCGTGCCCGGCCGGTCCCGAAGATCTGGCGCGCTCACCCAGCCCCCTTACTGGTCGACCGCTCATCAGCATAGGACCACCGGGGCTCACATCGAGTGATCGGCGGAGGCCGGGGCGCTCCGACAGGACGTGCGCGGATTTGTCAGGTCTGTGGTTGACCAGCTTCTTTGTACCCTCTTGAGGGTAGAAATGCGGATGAGTGGGTTCAACTGCTTCCATGGGGGTGGCCTGGGCCTGATCGATCATCGTGCGTAGTGATCACTGTCCGTACCGATCCGTGCTGACGCGTGCCCCGGGGCACGTGCCCTAGGGTGCGTTTTCCCGCCGACTTCAAGGAGACCCAACACGTGACACTGGTGAACGACGCGGCTCCCGCAGTGCGATCGACCGGTCGCAAGTTCCGCGCCTTCACGGCGAAGCACCTCGACGAGCTGACGATGCGCGCCGGCCTCGGCCCCCAGGAACGGCTCGCCACCCGGGCCGTCGCCACGGTCCTGCCGTTCCGGACCAACGCCTACGTCCTCGAGGAGCTCATCGACTGGTCGGCCGCGCCCGACGATCCGATCTACCGGCTGGTCTTCCCGATGGCGGACATGCTCCCGGCCGAGGACGTCGCGCACCTGTCGGACCTGCTGAGCAGGGAGGCGCCCAAGGCCGAGATCGACGCCGCCGCGAGCGCCGTCCGGGCGAAGCTGAACCCGCATCCGGCCGGGCAGATGGAGCTCAACATCCCGAGCTTCGGCGACGGCAAGATCCCCGGGCTGCAGCACAAGTACGACGAGACCGTCCTGTACTTCCCCAAGCAGGGCCAGACGTGCCACGCGTACTGCACGTACTGCTTCCGCTGGGCCCAGTTCGTGGGCGAGCCGGACCTGAAGATGGCCGGCGACGACACCCACCAGCTGCGGGACTACCTGCTGGCCCATCCCGAGGTGACCAGCGTCCTGTTCACCGGCGGCGACGCCATGATCATGGGCGAGTCGGTGCTGCGCCGCTACGTCGAGCCGCTGCTGGAGCTGGAGCAGCTGGAGTCGATCCGGATCGGCACCAAGTCGCTGGCGTACTGGCCGCAGAAGTTCGTCACCGACCCCGACGCCGACGGCATGCTGCGGCTGTTCGAGCAGGTCGTGGAGTCGGGCAAGAACCTGGCCTTCATGGCCCACTTCACGCACCCGCGCGAGATGGAGCCGCTGGTCGTCACCGAGGCCGTCCGCCGCATCCGCGACACCGGCGCCGTCATCCGCACCCAGGCCCCGCTGATCCGTACGATCAACGACGACCCCGAGGTCTGGAACGGCATGTGGCGTACCCAGACCCGGATGGGCATGGTCCCGTACTACATGTTCGTGGAGCGCGACACGGGCCCGCAGGACTACTTCGCGGTCCCGCTGGCGCGCGCGTACGACATCTTCCGGGACGCCTACAAGAACGTCTCCGGGCTGGCCCGTACGGTCCGCGGACCCTCCATGTCGGCCACGCCCGGCAAGGTCTGCGTGGACGGCGTGCTCGACATGTTCGGCGAGAAGGTCTTCGCCCTGCACTTCATCCAGTGCCGGGACTCCGACCTGGTCGGCAAGCCGTTCTTCGCCAAGTACGACCCGGACGCCGTCTGGCTGGACGACCTGAAGCCCGCCTTCACCGACCGCTTCCCCTGGCAGTAACCCTTCCGTCGACTCGTGGCGTGTTCGCCTCATCGCCCGGCGTCGACGGCGAACCCGCCACGAGTCAACAGGGTGTGGCGGCCGTGACAGCCGGCTGTGCGCCGGATGCAAGGACGGGCGGGCAGCGTGGCCCGCATGCTGTTCATCGAGCTTTTCGTACCTGAGAACGCACTCGACGCCGACCAGCGCCGGCAGGTGGCCCAGGGGTTCCTGGGCTCCATGACCGGAGGCGAGGGAGGGATGGAGGGCGCGTCGGCGGACATCTTCGCGTCCCAGTTCCATGTCGTGGTGCACGAGCCGGAGACGTGGGTGCGGGGCGAGCGCCTGCTGGACGGGGACGGGCCGTCCCCTTACCTGGTGCGCGTCCACACCCCCGGCCCGTGGCGCAAGGACATGAGCGAGTACGTCATCACCGCGTTCACCAAGCTGATCACGGACGTGGACCCGGACGCCGCCGTCCAGGTGCACGTCCTGGGTGTTCCCGAAGGGGGCATCGGCGTGCGCGGGGAGGCGAAGACCTCCGCCGCGCTCGTCGAGATGATGAACGAGCCCCTCGAGCAGGCCTACGCCGAGGGCAGGGCGCTCAAGGACCCGATGTGCGACATGCTCGTCTCCCCGGACACCGCGCCGACCCTGGAGTGGGAGGGGACGCTGTACGGGTTCTGCTGCGAGGGCTGCCGTACCGAGTTCATCGAGAAGCAGGAGAAGAAGGCGCGGAAGGCTCGCGCCTGATGGGCTGAACCGGGCTGGAGGCCGCCTGGGCCAGCCACGTACGGCCGAGCCACCAGGCGTCCACGGCGCCGAAGGTCGTGTACGGGTCGATCCCGGTGACCTCGGCGAAGCGCTGGACGCGGTTGCGGACCGTGTTGGGGTGCACGAACAGGCCCGCGGCCGCGGCGGTCACGTCCCGGTCGGCCTCCAGCCAGGCGGCGACGGCGCGCGCGACCGGCTCGGCGTTCGGGCCGAGCGCGGCCCAGGCGGGCATGTGGCGGTCGAGGAGGACCGCGGCCAGGTCCGCCCGGCCGGCGATCGCGGCGAGCGAGGCCACGTCGGCGATGTGCGTCACGCCGGTCCGTCCGGTGGACTCGGCTGCAACCAGGGCGGCGATGGCGAGCCGGTGGACCGGTGCCAGCTCCTCGGGCTCGGCCGGGCCGGCGAGCCCGATCGCCGTCCCGGCCGCCGACCCGGCTTCGGAGACCCGGGCGGAGGGCGCCCGGGGGAGTACACCGACCATCAGATCGTCCACGAGCGCGAACAGCGCCGGCGGGTGCTCGCGCAGGGCCCGTTCCAGCACGGCGGCACCCTCGCCCGGCCGGGCGACCAGTACCCGGAGCCCGCCGGTGACCGGCAGGCCCGCCTCGGCGACCGCCAGCGCGGCGGCCGAACCGCCCTGGAGCAGGCGCCGCAGGATCGCCGCGTCCCTGCCGCCGGGCGGCGGGTCCCCGCCGGCCCTGGTGGCCCGATGGGACGTGATCAGCCTCGCCCGTACGGCCTCGGCCCAGTCGTCGTACAGTTCCCGCGCGTCCAGCAGCCGATCGGCCGAGAGCCCTTCGGCACGGGCCACATCCCGGGCCCGTGACCAGATCGCGCGCTCGGCGACGTGCACGGCCGCGAGCACCGCCTCGATCGGTATGCCCTGCCGGGCCCGCGTGACGCCGAGCTCCTCCACGAACGACAGCTCCGCCTCCGTGGGACCGCGCCGGGCCGCCAGCGCACGGGTCGCCGCGACGAGCAGCGCGCGGGTGTGCCCGGTCATGTCGGACGGCGGCAGCGCCGCGACCTCCCGGACCATCGCGCGCACCCCGGCGATCACGGACGGCAGCAGCTCCTCCTCGCCCACGACCCGTTCGATGAGATCGACCACGGCCGTCCAGTCGTCACCAGATTGCATGCCGCCATGCTGCCCCGCCGTTGTAGCCGCGTACAACCCGACCCCCGAACGGCGTGATGTACGCCATGTCCAGGCCGCTGAACAGCACCTACGGTTTGGAGAGCGCTACAACCACCCCGAGGAGAACCATGGCCCCTCCCTGCCGTGTCGCCGTCATCGGCGCAGGAGCGGCCGGCCTCGCCGCCACCAAGGCCCTGCTCGACGCCGGCTGCGAGGCCGTCACGTACGAGAAGGGCGACCGGCCCGGCGGCCTGTGGGCCCGGGACAACAGCAGCGGGCTGTCACCCGCCTACGCCTCCCTGCACCTGAACACCAGCAAGGGGCGTACGGAGTTCGCCGACTTCCCGATGCCCGCCGAGTGGCCCGACTACCCGTCGGCCGACCACGTGGCCGGATACCTGGCCGACTATGCCGAGACGTTCGGGCTCACCCCGCGCATCCGCTTCCACACCACGGTCACGGGCGTCGAACGGGACGGGCGCTCGTGGGTGGTGACGACCGAGCCGGACGAAGCCGAACGGTATGACGCGGTCGTGGTCGCCAACGGGCACAACTGGAGCCCGCGCCTCCCGGAGCCCGCGTACCCCGGAACGTTCGACGGCGCCCAGATGCACGCCCACGACTACCGCGACGCCGAGGTCTTCCAGGGTCGGCGGGTACTCGTCGTCGGGATGGGCAACTCCGCCATGGACATCGCCGTGGACGCCTCGTACACAGCAAGGGGCCCGGTCCTGCTCTCGGCGCGGCACGGGGTCCACATCGTTCCGAAGTACCTGTTCGGGCGGCCTTCGGACGCGGCCGGCGGTGCGCTGGCGGCGCTGCCCTGGCGGCTGCGGCAGCGCATCGCCGAGACCATGCTGCGGCTGGCCGTCGGGACTCCGCAGAGCTACGGCCTGCCCGCACCGGCCGGCGGGCTCTTCCAGAACCACCCCACGATCAGCGACACGATCCTGCACCGCCTCACCCACGGCGAGGTGGCCGCGCGGCCGGGCATCGACCGGCTCGACGGGGAACGGGTCGTCTTCGCCGACGGGACGTCCGATCCCGTCGACATGATCGTCTGGGCCACCGGCTACCGCGTGACCATCCCGTTCCTGTCCCCGCGATGGCTGGGACCGGACCCGGAACGGCTGCCGCTGTACAAGCGCGTCTTCCATCTCGACGACCCGAGCCTGGCCTTCGTCGGCCTGATGCAGTCCACGGGCGCCGCCCTTCCCGTCGTGGAGGCCCAGGCCAAGCTGGCCGCCGCGTACCTTTCGGGCGGCTACGCCCTGCCCCCGGCGCGGGACCAGCGGCGCGCCGTCGCCCGCGCCCTGCGCGCCGCCGTCGAGCGGTGGGGCGAGAACGCGCGGCCCGCCATGCGCGTCGACTTCGACCAGTACGTCGCCGACCTGCCCCGCGAGACCGCGTCCGGCCGGGCCCGGCTCGTCCGTGGCGGACGGCCGTTCACCCTTGAGGAGACCTCCGTATGAGCACCCGCGCCCCTCGCGACCCGCACGGCATGCGGGTCATCGTCACCGGCGCGTCCGGGACGTTCGGCCGGGAGATCTGCGCCCGGCTGGACGCGCTCGGCGCCCGGGTCGTCGGGCTGGACCTGGCGCCCCGCGCGGACGACCCGGTCGAGGTCCTGGCCTGCGACATCACCGACGACGCCGCCGTGCCCGCCGCGGTGGCCGAGGCGATCGGCCGGCTGGGCGGGCTCGACCTGCTCATCAACAACGCCGGGATCGGCGGCCCGGCCCCCGCCGAGCTGCCGCCCGGCGAAGAGGTGCGCCGCCAGCTCGACATCAACCTGCTCGGCACCTGGCGGGTGACCGCCGCGTGCGTGGACGCCCTCGTCGCGTCCCGTGGCCGGGTCGTCATGCTCACCTCGCGGATGGCCGTCATGCAGCTTCCCCTGGCCGCCGCGTACGGGGCGTCCAAGCGCGCGCTCGTGGCGTACGCGGACGCCCTCCGCCTGGAGATCGGCACCCATGTCGACGTGACCTGCGTGTACCCCTCGGCGGTACGGAGCCCCATCCACGACTCGACCGCCGCCGCCGGGCTCTCGCTGGAGGGCATGAGCCAGTACGAGCCGCTGGAAGGCGTGGTCCGTACCGTGCTCCGCGCGGCCCTGGGCAACCGCCCGCGCCGCGACCTGCCGACGACCCGCCGTGGGGCCGTCGAGTTCTTCCTGGCCCGCCACCTGCCCGCGGTGACCGACCGGATCGTCGCCCGTACCCTCGCGGGCCGGGTCCGTTCCGGCGCGTTCAAGGGGGCGGAACTGGCCGCCGGCGTCGTCGCGCGCCACAAGGCCGGGAGATGACCACCCTCGTTCCGGATGCCGGACGAGCACGCCCACTCCGCCCTCGGCGACGTCCGGATCGCGTGGCGCGACCGCGACTTCCGCGCGCTGGTGCTGTCCTCCCTGTTCACCGGCACCATCACGCACCGCTTCCTCGCGGCGCTGCCCACACCGCACTGCTCGTAGGCTTCACCGTGGTCCCCGCCGTACTCATGGCAGCGGCCCTGGCCTTCCAGCTCCGCTGGACTCTCGACCGCGAACGGTGACCTTGGATCCCTCGTACGTCCTGGCGCTCGCCGGCATCCTGTTCGGCGCGCTGGCCCAGGCCTCCACCGGGATGGGCTTCTCGCTGGTCTCGGCGCCCGTCCTGGTCCTGCACCTCGGCCCCCGCGAAGGCGTCGCCACGGCCGTCGCGCTGGCGGTGGTGTCCTCCGTCGTACCGCTGCTGCGCGACGGCCGCCACGCCCGCGCGGGCGACGTCACCCGTCTCCTCGTACCGACGCTGCTCTGCACGTACCCCATCGCCTGGGCCCTGCGCGGGGCCGACACCCGCCTGCTCGCCCTGGCCGCCGGAGCCGGCGTGATCGCCGCCGTCTGCGCGTTGGCCGCCGGTGTTCGCTGGAGCTGGCTGCGCCGTCCCGAAGGAGCCGTGGCCACCGGCGCCACCAGTGCCCTGCTGAACGTCGTCGGCGGCGTGGGCGGCCCCCCGATCGGCCTCTACGCGGCCAACGCCGGCTGGGAACCGGCGACGATGCGGGGCAACCTGCACGCGTTCTTCCTCGTCCAGAACGCCGCGACGGCCCTCGTCCTGGGCGTCGTCATCCCGGACCTGACCCAGCTGGCGGCCCTCGCCCTCGGTACGGCCTGCGGGATGTTCCTGGCTCCCCGGATGCCGCTCAAGACCCTGCGTACCGCCGTCCTGGGCGCGTCCCTCCTGGGCGGCATCGGCCTCGTAGCCGGAGCCGTCTGATCCCGTTCAGCCGGCGAAGGCGGCGAGGAACGTCGAGACAGCCGCCTCGGCCACGTCCTCAAGCTCCTTGTCCGGAACGGCCCGCGTCCCCAGCCGGGACCGGGTCTCCACCGGCCCGGTGAGCAGCGCGAAGAAATGCTCGGCCGCCAGCAGCGGATCGGCGGCGCGCAGCCGCCCGGCCAGCGTCAGCCGCGCCAGCCGGTCGGCCAGCGCCTCGGTGACCCGCTCGCTCACCTGCCCCTGAACGATGTCGAGGAGATCGGGGAACTGCCCGATCTCCGCCGCGAGCAACCGGCGCATCGCCCACGAACGCTCGTCGCAGTAGCACCGCACCAGCCGCAGGCCGACGTCCACGAGCGTCTCGCGCAGCTCACCGCGCCCGTCGAGCCGCTCGACCGCCGCCATGTTCCGCGCCAGCGCACTCTCCGCCAGCGCGCTGAACGTCTCGCGGAGAAGTGTCTCCTTGTCGCCGAAGTGGTTGTAGACGGTGGCCTTGGCCACGCCCGCCTCCGCGGCGATCACGTCCACCCTGGCCTGCGCGTACCCCTCGCGTGCGAACACCGCGAACGCCGCCTCCAGGATCGCCCGCCGCTTGTCGACCCGTCCCCGCCCCGTGAGCCCAGCCATCCCCGGATCCTATCTGAACCGACAAGTCCAGTCTTATGGACGGACTTGCCTAATACTGACCAGTCTTCTAACTTGAACTCGCTAGTCTAGATTCGGGGGGGTTTATGGAACGCGACGACCGCCTCTGGCGACTGACCGCGGTGGTCCTGCTCGGAGGGATCATGGGAATCCTCGACGGCACGATGGTCGCCGTCGGCATCGGCACCCTCGCCGCGGAGTTCGACACCTCGCTCGGCACGATCGCGTGGGTATCCACCGGTTACCTGCTCGCCCTCACCCTCACCATCCCGGTCACCACCTGGGCCGTCGACCGGTTCGGCGGCCGCGGACTGTGGCTCGGCGCCCTCGGCCTCTTCCTGGCCGCCTCCCTCGCCTGCGGCCTGGCCTGGGACGTCGGCAGCCTGATCGTCTTCCGCGTCCTGCAGGGCATCGCCGCCGGAATCCTCGACCCGCTCGTCCTCACCCTGCTGGCTCGCGCCGCCGGCCCCGCCCGCGCCGGCCGCGTGATGGGCCTGATGGCCGGCGTCCTGTCGCTCGGCCCCGTCCTCGGGCCGGTCGTGGGCGGGATCGTCCTGGAGACCCTCGGCTGGCGCTGGATGTTCCTGATCAACCTGCCGATCGGCCTGGTCGCGCTCATCGGCGCCCTGCGCCTGATCCCGCGCGACCCGCCCCGTACCGCCGTGCCCCGGCTCGACGTCCTCGGCCTCGCCCTGCTCGCCCCCGGCTTCGCCGCGCTGATCCACACGCTCGCGCACGGGTCCCTCTCGTGGCCCGCGCTCATCCCGGCGGCCCTCCTGATCGGCTACACCGTCCACGCTCTCCGCGCCCGCAGCACACCGCCGCTGATCGACCTCCGGCTCTTCGCCCGGTCCGGCTTCGCCGCCGGCGTGATCGCCATGGGCCTCACCGGCCTCGCGATGTACGCGATCCTCTTCGCCCTTCCCCTCTACCACCAGCAGGAACACGGTGCCCTCGCGGCCGGCCTCCTGCTCGCCCCGTTCGGCATCAGTTCAGCCCTCGCCGCCCCGGTGGCCGGCCGCCTCGCCGACCGGTCCGGAGCCCGCGGCGTGGTCCGTACCGGCGCCCTCATCGCCCTGCTCGGCACCCTCGCTCTCACCCAGGCCGAGGGCCGCACCTGGCCGACCCTCGCCGCCATCGCCACCGGCCTCGGCCTGGGCTTCATCGGCGCCGCCACGATGGGCTCGCTCTACCGCTCCCTGCCCGGCCCGCTCGTACCGCAGGGCAGCTCGGTCCTCTACATGCTCAACCAGCTCGGTGCCTCGATCGGCATCGCCGCCGTCACCCTGATCGTCCGGACCTGGAGCTTCCACGGCGTCTACTGGCTGGTCACCGCCGCCGTCCTGACCATCCTGGCCGGTACGTCCCTGCTCCCCGGCCGCCCGTCCCCTGCCGTACAGAAGGAGTTCGCAGCATGAAGACCCTCGTGATCTCAGGAGCCACCGACGGCATGGGCAAGGCCCTCGCCCGTACGTACCTCGACCGGGGCGACACCGTCGTCACCATCGGCCGCAACCCCGAAAAGGCCCTGGCCGGAGCCCACTTCGTCCACGCCGATCTGAGCCTGGTCTCCGAAACCGAAAAGGCCATCGACCAGATCCGGGCCGCCCACCCGGCCATCGACGCCCTCGTTCTCTGCGCCCGCCATTTCCGTACGGCCCGGCTGGAGACGTCCGAGGGCTTCGAGAGCACTTTCGCCCTGGAGTACCTGAGCCGCTACCTGCTCGGCCACGGCCTGCTGGAGTCGCTGGAACGGTCCCCGGACCCCCTCATCATCAACGTCTCCGGCCCCGGAGCACACAAGCCCGAAATCCAGTGGAAGGACCCCAACTCCGTACGGAACTACTCCGGAGTCACGGCCCAGATGCATGCAGGCCGAGCGAACGACCTGCTCGGCATGTTCTTCACCGCGCCCCGTACCAAGTACGTACTGCTGCACCCGGGCCTGGTCGCCACCGGCTTCTCTGGTACGTACGACGCCGAAACAGCCGCCCATATCGAAGCCATGAAGAAGGCGGGCAGGCCCGTGGCGGAAGGCATCGCCCCGATCACCACCCTCCTGGACGACCCGCCCGCCGATCGGCTGAGCGCGTACATGCGCGACAAGCGGATCCCACTCCCGCGCGAGAAGGCCGCAGAACGCCTCCGTACCCTCACCGAGCAACTCCTGGCCGGCTGAGCCCGGCCCGCCCAGAGGAGGGGCCGGGCGACATGCCAGACTCGTACGGCTTTGTTGCCCGGATGAGGAGGGCGGAAATGCCGGTCGAGCGTTTCGAGGTGCAGCGGGAGATCGCGGCGCCTCCGAGCACGGTGTTCTCGCTGCTGTGCGAGCCCGCAGGGCATGTGGCGATCGACAGCTCCGGCATGCTGCAGTCCGCGGAGGGCGACCCTGTACGGCGGACGGGTGACACGTTCATCGTGCACATGGACCGGGAATCGCTCAACGACTTCCCACTGGGCAAGTACGACGTCACGGTGCTCATCACCGACTTCGAGCAGGACGCCCTGATCGAGTGGATGGTCGCCGGGGAGAACTTCCCTTCGATCAAGCACATCTACGGCTACCGGCTCGAACCCAGCGAGACGGGCACTCTGGTGACCTCGTACTACGACTGGAGCCAGATCTCGGAGAAGTGGCGGGGCAAGGGCGTCTTCCCCGTCATCCCGGAAGCGGGCCTCCGCGCCACCCTCGGCATCCTCGCCCGAAACGTCGAACGCCACTGACCGGGCGTTCGCCGTTCGGGTCCGTGACGGTCTCGGCGGAACGGGCGTGCCGGCCGTACGCGCGCGCGATGGTCGGCGGCTGCCGGCGGGGAGTTGAGCCAGCTCAGCGATATCTTTCTCGGGAACGTGCGATCGCGAGCTGAGGAACTTCTATGGAACTGGTCCACTCGGGCAAGGTCAGGGACGTGTACGCGGACGGGGACGATCTGATCCTCGTCGCCTCGGACAGGGTGAGCGTGTACGACGTCGTGCTGCCGACCATCGTCCCGGACAAGGGGAAGATCCTCACGCAGCTGTCGCTCTGGTGGTTCGAGCAGCTCAGGGACGTGACGCCGAACCACGTCATCTCCGGGACGAACGTTCCGGACGAGTGGGAGGGCCGGGCGATCCGCTGCAAGCGGCTCACCATGTTGCCGGTCGAGTGGATCGCGCGGGGCTACCTCGCGGGCCTGGGGCTCAAGGAGTACGAGAAGAGCGGCACCGTTTCCGGCGTTCCGTTGCCGGACGGGCTGGGCGAGGCGTCCCGGCTGCCGGAGCCGATCTTCACGCCGACCACCAAGGCGACCGAGGGGCACGACGAGTTCATCACCTACGAGGACGTGGTGGACGAGATCGGCGCCGACACCGCCGCGCACCTCAAGGAGGTCACCCTTGAGGTCTACAAGCGCGGAGCGGCGCTGGCGGCCGAGCGCGGGATCATCATCGCCGACACCAAGCTGGAGTTCGGGCGTGCCGCGGACGGCACGCTCGTCCTGGGGGACGAGGTTCTGACCTCGGACTCCTCGCGCTTCTGGCCTGCGGACGACTGGGAGCCCGGCCGTACGCAGCACGCCCTGGACAAGCAGTTCGTACGCGACTGGAGCAGCACGCTGGACTGGGACCGTACCCCTCCCGGCCCGGCGATCCCGGCTGAGATCGTGGACGCGACCCGGGCCCGCTACATCGAGGTGTACGAGCGGCTCACCGGCACCACGTGGGACTGACGCGTTGACTCGTGGCGTGTTCGCCCTTCCAGGGCCGCGATAAGAGCGAACACGCCACGAGTCAACCGCGGGGGCGGGTGGTCAGCTCGCATCGTCCGTCCGTGCAGGAGCGCTGGAGCCGGCCCTGGGAGATCGTCTGGATCAGGCCGATCGTCCAGCAGGTCGGGCACCCGCGCAGCGCGAGCAGGCCGACCGGCAAGAGCAGGAGACTGGCCGGCCCCAGCGCCGGGATCAGCGCGAACGAACCGATCAGGGCTCCGAAGCCCAGCCCGCCACGCAGCAGGTGCCGGGGGAGCGAGGTGCTCGCGAAACCGCGCTGCTCAGTCATCGCCGCCTCCTGGGGCCAGCAGTGTTCGGTGAACGGTCGCGCGGGCGCGGTGCAGCCGGGACTTCATCGCGGCGAGGCTGAGGCCGAGGGCGGCGGCGACCATCCGGCCGCTGTAGCCCTGGACGTCCCGCATGATCAGTACGTATCGCTGGTCGGCCGGCAGAGCGGCGATCGCCGCCGCCACCCGGCCGGCCTCGAGGCGCTGCATGACCTCGTCCTCGACCGACGCCACGCTGATGTCGCGGACCGGTTCGTAGCGCGGCCGCGGCCGCGCCCGCCGCAGGCACTCGTTGCGGACGATGCGGAACATCCACGACGCCAGCGCACCGGAGGCCCGCAGGGTCCCGATCTTGCGGTACAGGATGATCAACGCTTCCTGTGCGGCGTCCTCGGCGTCCTCGGGCGAGGCGCACAGGGAGTGGGCGAACCTCCGTACATGCGGGTGCGAACCGGACACCAGCGCCGCGATCGACTCGACGTCACCGCCCTGCGCGGCGGTGATCAGCCGCTCGCCGGGCCAGGTCCGCTCAGCCACGCGAACGCCCTCGCCGCCGCAGCACGGTGACACTGCACGCGCAGACGAGCACGGCCGCGGCGCAGACGATGGCACCAATGATCATGACTACCTCCCGATCCCGTCCCGGCGCTGTCGCCGGGACATGTATGAGAGGCCTGAACATGGTCAAAGGATTCTCGCGTACCCGCGTCACATGGACGGGGCGGCGGCTTCGAGGTCGTCGACGCTACCCGACATGATCGTCCGTACGTGCTCGGTGATGTGCTCCGCGGGCCAGTCCCACCAGGCCACCGCCAGCAGCCGGACGATGTCCTCGTCGCTGTAGCGGGTACGGATGAGGCGGGCGGGGTTGCCGCCGACGATCCCGTAGTCGGGTACGTCCTTGGTGACCACGGAGCCGGAGCCGATGATCGCGCCGTGCCCGATCCGTACACCGGACATCACCATCGTGTCGTAACCGAACCAGACGTCGTTGCCGACGACGGTGTCCCCTCGGTTCGGCAGGCCTGCGAGCAGGTCGAAATGCTCCGACCACGAGCCGCCCATGGTCGGGAAGGGGAAGGTCGAAGGGCCGTCCATGCGGTGGTTGGCGCCGTTCATGATGAACCGCACTCCCGTGCCCAGCGCGCAGAACCTGCCGATGATCAGCTTCTCGGGCCCGTAGTGGTACAGCACGTTCCGCGTCTCGAACGCGGTCGGGTCGTCCGGATCGTCGTAGTACGAGTACTCCCCGACCTCGATCAGCGGGGACGTCACCAGCGGCCGGAGCAGGACCACCCGAGGCTGTTCGGGCATGGGATGGAGCACCGTCGGGTCGGCGGGCACGGGCATGGCGAGCGGTTCCTTAGGGTCGGTGACCGGACCATGATCACAGTAAGGCCCATCCGGAGCCGGACGGCCGCGCGAAGTCCTCGTCCGGGAGGTGCTCGACCGCCGTGCGCAATGCCGTCCAGGAGCGAGTGAAGAGGCCCACGCTCGGCAAGGTGGTGCGGCGCCGCGACAACGGACAAGCGGACAGGCGGGGCGCGTTCCCCCGTACGGGTGAGGGCCTTGGCCCTGCGGCGGGAGGTACGGAACGGGGCGCGGCGGCAGGATCTTGGCATGAGCCTGATGAAGCCCTCGACGGCAGCCTTCGCCGGTGCCCTCGCTCTCGTTCCGTACGCGGTCATGAAGACCTACTGGGCCCTCGGTGGCACGGCCGGCAAGCCCGCCGGTGATCTCGCGGCGCAGTTCCAGGCGAACGGGGCGCCCGAGGTACTGGTGTGGATGGAACGGCACGGGCTGGACTTCACCGTCCTCGGTGCGCTGGCGGGGATGCTGCTCTTGGCGGCGTTGGTGCTGCCCTGGGGTACGCGGCTGCCGCGCTGGAGCCTGCTGGCCCCCGGGTGGGCGGGCGCGCTGCTGCTGACGCCGTACGGGCTGGTCACGATGGGCGCCGCCCCCCTCGGCTTCACGGTCGGAGACGCGGAGGGCTGGTCCGCGTGGGTGGGAATCGTGGGCGGACTGGCGTTCGCCGGGCTGGGCGCGGCACTGGGTGTGTGCAGCCGCTCGTACCAGCACAGGACCCGCTCGACGGCGAGCACGGTCACAGCAGAATGAAGGATCCGTTCCGTCGTTAGTGGTGGGCCCTTCGCAGCCACCAGGGCTGGTCGGAAGCGGCGAACGGATCGGGGGAGGTGCGGGCGAGGAAGAGGTCGTCCAGTGGCTGGACCAGGGCTCTCAGCTCTCGGGCGGCGAGCGCCGGGAGCGTATGGAGAGCGAGGTCGAGGATGCGGCGTTCGTCCTCGAGGAAGAAGTCATGGCATATGGGGCAGCCGCATGGCGGGTCCGCGTTGGAGCGTGCATAAGCGGTCCATCGGCGGAACGCGGAGGCGGTGGCGCCGGGCCAGAGGGAGCGGCGTTCGTGTTCGAGCCGGGTCAGGGCCGCGGCCAGGCCGCCTGATCCGCCAGGGAGGCCGGGTACGTGGCGGGTGCGAGATCCATGGGGTACGCGGGGACGCAGGGTCGCGCGTACCTGGGACGGCCGTCTACGCGGCATCGTCCTTTCGGGTCTGGGTCATAAGGGCATGATGCCACGTTCGGCCGGGACGAGCAGTGCGGTGATGTTGTCGTGGCCGCCGGAGTCGAGGGCGTAGCCGACCAGCGAACGGGCGCCTTCCAGAAGGTCGCCGCCGACGGGAAGTTCGGCGCGTAGCGAGTCGGCGTCGGGCAGGTAGCGCCACAGGCCGTCGGTGCACAGCAGGAGAACGCCGGGGCCTCGGGGACGGTAACTGCGGACCTGGGGGGACGGTTCGCCCGCGTCGGCACCGAGCCAGGCGGCGAGGGCTTCGTGGTCACCGGTGTCGTCCTCGGTCAGCGCCATTCCGGGGCCCTCGTCCGGGAGCCAGTAGGCGCGGCTGTCACCGACCCAGCCGGCCCAGACGCCCTCCGGGCCGGCGATGCCCGCGACATACGTACAGGCCGGGGCGGCGTGTACGGACGAGGCCAGGGCGGCGACCGCGTGAGCCGCGCGTACGGCGGCGTCCAGGAGGGCGGTCTCCGGCAGGACGCCCGACCGCAGCCGTGCGGCCAGAGTCGCCGCGCCGGTCTCGGCGGCGACCTGAGCGGCCCGTTCCGACCTCGGTGACATGGACACGCCGTCGCAGACGACGCCGATCGTCCACGTGCCGACCGTGGTCAGCGCCATGGCGTCGGCGTTGATCCCGCGCCGCAGGCCGCGGTCGGTGACCCCGGCCGCGCCGTGTTCGGTGGTGAGTTCGAGGTGGGACCGGAACGCCGGTTGCGCCTTGCCGCAGTCCCAGCAATGGCCGTCCGGGGCGACGGTCCCCTGGCACAGGACGCACGTCGCCGTCTCGATCATCGCCTCAGGATAGGGAAACGGTGGGCTTCGGTCGATTCGCCGGCCGCCGGCCTGGCTTTACCATGCGTTGCTGGACGAAGTGCGACAATAGGGGCGAATAGTCGGGCTTCCCCTCCTCGGCAGGAGGAGGGAAGTCTGCCCATGGACACCAGAGGCCTCATCGTCGCCTTATCGATCACCGTGGGTCTCGGTACGGCCTGCGGCACGGATCCGGACGATCGAGCCGATCCCGGAAAGGCGCCCGGTTCGGCACCGGCCGACGTAGAGCTGCAGCCGGAAGGGACGCCCGCCGAGCCCTCCGGCCGCGAAGCGGTCACCGTGGAACGGATCGTCGATGGCGACACCATCGAAGTCCGCGGTGACGGCGGAATCGTTCCGCAGAGCCGATCCACCAAGGTCCGCCTTCTCGAGGTCGATTCTCCCGAGGCGGGGACCTGCTTCGGTTCCGACGCCACCGCCCGTACCGAGGAACTGCTGCCCGTAGGCTCCACCGTCCGCGTCGAACGCGACGCCGAACTCAAGGACCCCTACGACCGCTACCTGCTGTACGTCTGGAACGACCAGGGCGAGTTCGTGAACCGGTCACTGGTGGACTCCGGACATGCCAAGGCCGTTCTGTACCCGCCCAACGACAAGTACTGGCCGCAGATCTCCGCGGTCGGTGACGGCGCGGAGCAGGAGCGGCCAGGTCTGTGGTCCGCGTGCGACACGGCGACGCCCATTCCGGAAGAGCCGGGCCTTCCGCCGCATCCCGACACCCCGCCGCCTATCGACACCCCGCCGCCCTTGAGTCCGCTGCCGTCGGACAGCCCACCACCGTCGGATAGCCCACCACCGTCGGACAGCCCGCCGCCGTCGGACAGCCCATCACCATCGGATAGCCCGCTGCCGTCGGACAGCCCGCCGCCCTCCGACAGCCCGTCGCCTTCGGACGCCGACCCTGAGTCGCCTCCGGGACCGGGTCCGGACGTGGACTGCTCGGACCTTTCCGAGCCCGTTCCGGTCGAGGAATCCGACCCCCACGGGCTCGACCGCGATGAAGACGGCACCGGCTGCGACACCGAATAGGCCGGCGCCACCGGTTGGGGCCGCCCCGTGCCGGGGCGGCCCCCCGGAGGGCTCAGTGGCCGTAGACCGGGGCGATCACGGCTCGGGCCAGGGTGTGGGCGGTGACGTTGAAGCCCACGACGGCGGGTGAGGTGCCGGAGTCCAGTCCCAGGGACTCCACGTCCAGGGCGTGGACGGCGAAGACGTAGCGGTGCGGGTCTCCTGGCGGCGGGGCGGCGCCGCCGAAGGCCTTCACGCCGTAGTCGTTGCGGGCCTGGACGCCGACGTCGAGGTCCTCGGCACCGGCACCGACGGGCAGCTGGGTGATCTCGACCGGGAGGTCGAACAGGACCCAGTGCCAGAAGCCGCTGCCGGTGGGCGCGTCGGGGTCGAAGCAGGTGACCGCGAAGCTCCTGGTCTCCGGCGGGTAGCTGGACCAGGCCAGGTGCGGGGAGAGGTTCTCGCCGCTGAAGCCCCAGTCGTTGAAGACGTGCCTGTTCGAGAGCTGCTCGCCCTCGGTCACGTCGTCGCTGGTGACGGTGAACGACGGGACCTCGGGCAGGTATTCGTACGGCAGCGGTGCCTTGCCTGGCATGGCGGCCTCCTCGTCAGTTGATCGGTTCCTCCATACCTATCAGTGGTCGCCCGCCGGCGCTTTCAGGTCTTGACGGCGCCCATGGTGAAGCCCGTGACGAAGCGATCGAGGAACAGGTTGAACAGCAGGGCGATCGGTACGGCCATGATCACGGTGGAGGCCTGCAGGGACTGCCAGAAGAAGACGTCCCCCCGGATCAGCTGGGTCGGGACGCCGGTGCTGACGACCATCGTGGGACTGGACGAGACAAAGGCGAGCGCGTACACGAACTCGCTGGCCGTCAGCGTGAACGTGAACACGACGACGGCCACGATGCCGGGGAAGACCAGCGGCAGCACGGCCCGCAGGAACGCGCCGAGGCGGCTGTGGCCGTCGACCATGGCCTGCTCCTCGATGTCCTTCGGTACGGCCTTGAGGAAGCCGATCAGGAGCCAGACCGAGACCGGGACGGTGATCGTGGGATAGACGACGATCATCGACCAGAGCGAGTCGTCCAGGCCCAGCCCGACCACGACGCGGGTCAGGGACAGGAACAGCAGGGACGGCGGCACCAGGTAGACCATGAAGATCGCGATGCCCATCGTGGTGCCCCACGGGCGGTTCAGGCGGGCCAGGCTGTACGCGGCGGGCAGCGACAGGGCCAGCGTGAGCAGGACGACGACCAGGCCGACCACGAGGGTGTTCCACACGAAGGTGAGGAACGGGGTGTCGTTCAGCAGGAACGTGATGTGGTCCGATGTGGCGGGCTCGTTGAACAGGAACGGGTTGCTCTCGGGGTCGTAGAGGTCGCGGTTCATCTTGAACGCGCTGACCAGGCTCCACAGGAACGGCAGCGCGCAGACCAGCGCGGCCAGGATCGCGGCGCCGTACACGCCGCAGCGCGCCGCCACATGGCGCCGGGCGTACTTCTTCCGCAGCCGGCCCGTGCTCGACAATCCTGTACTGGTCGGCCCCGTGTTCGCTGGCACGGTGGTGGTCGGAGCCTTGTCCATCACTGGGCCCCCAGACGGCGTACGGCCCGCAGGATCGCGATGGCGCCCGCCAGCAGGATCGGGAAGAGGAACAGCGCGATCGCCGCGCCCTGGCCCACGTCGCCGCCCTCGATGCCGCGGAAGTAGGCCCACGACGCCAGCGTGTCAGTGGAGTGCGTGGGGCCGCCGCGGGTCAGCACGTACGAGACGGTCATGTCGGTGAACGTCATGATCGCGCCGAACAGCCCGGCCACCGCGATGACCGGCAGCGCGAGCGGGATGGTGATCCCGAACATCCGGCGCCAGAACCCGGCCCCGTCGATCCGGGCCGCCTCGTCGATGTCGCGGGGGATCGCGATCAGCCCGGCCATCACGATCACGGCGGCCAGCGGGGTCAGCCGCCAGACCTGGACGGCGATGACCGAGGCCATCGCGGTGCCCTGGCCGCCCAGCCAGACGACGTTGCCCTCGATCAGCCCGACCTGGCGCAGCACCCAGTCGACCGGGGAGTAGATCGAGTCCAGGAACCACAGCCACGAGATCGTCGACAGCGCCACGGGCGTGGTCCAGGGCAGCAGGACGAGGAAGCGGACGAACCACTTGCCCCGGAAGTCGGCGATCAGGATGTTGGCCAGGATCTTGCTGAACACCACGACCAGCACCATCGTCACCAGCGTGAACAGCAGCGTGTTGCGCAGCGACCGCCAGAACACCCGGTCGTCGAAGACCGCGTCGAAGTTGCTCAGCCCCACCCAGTCGAACGAGGGGTCCCCGGTGGTCACGTCCGAGAACGCGAACGCGATCGCCAGCACGAACGGCACCCCGACCAGCGCGAGGATGTAGATCACGGAGGGCAGCAGCATCGCCCAGGCCAGGAACCCCTCCCGGTCGGCCAGGGCGGCCCGCCGGCTCACTGCCCGATCCGTACGGGATCGGTCCGGGTGCCCTCCTCGGCGTGGAAGAAGCGCAGCCGGCCGGCGGCCACCGCGAACCCGTGGGTCTCGCCGGGTTCCAGCGGTACGGTCACGGTCGCGGGCAGCCGGGCGATCACCCGTGTCTCCTCGCCGATGCCGGTGACCGTCCCGTAGATGTGCCGGTCGCCGGACAGGTACTCCATCCGGTCCACCTGGAGCGGCATCGTCACCCGTTCGCCGGAGACGATCTCGGCGGGCAGCAGATGCTCGGGCCGGAACCCGACCAGCACGTCCCCGTGCGGTACCAGGTTCATCGGCGGCGACCCGATGAACGTCGCCACGAACGTGTCGGCCGGGTCGTCGTACACCTCGACCGGGGTCCCGACCTGCCGGACCCGGCCCCGTTCCAGCACCGCGATCCGGTCGCCCAGCCCCATCGCCTCGGCCTGGTCGTGGGTCACGTAGATCGTCGTGGTCCCGACCCGTTCCTGGAAGCGGCGCAGCTCGTCCCGGGCACTGGCACGCAGCTTGGCGTCGAGGTTGGACAGCGGCTCGTCCAGCAGGAACACCGCCGGATCCCGGACGAGCGCGCGCGCCAGCGCCACCCGCTGCCGCTCCCCGCCCGACAGTTGCCGCGGCTTGCGCTCCAGCAGCGGCTCGATGCCCAGCAGTTCCGCCGACCAGCGCGCCTTCTTCGTCCGCTCGTCCTTGGGCATCTTCTCGGCCTTGAGCGGGAAGACGATGTTGTCGTGCACGGTCTTGTGCGGGTAGAGCGCGTACGACTGGAACACCATCGCGACCTGCCGCACCCGAGGCGGCAGCCCGTTCACCACCTGCCCGTCGATCAGCACCTCGCCGCCGGTCGGCTGCTCGAGCCCCGCGATCGTACGGAGCAGCGTCGTCTTGCCGCAGCCGGAGGGCCCGAGCAGCACCAGGTACTCCCCGGCGCCGGCGGCCAGATCCACCCCGTCCAGCGCCCGAACCTGCTCGGAACCACCCCGCCGCCGCCGTACATGACCATCAAAGGACTTGGTCAACTTCCGCACCTCAACGGTCTTCACTCGTCAGCCGCCGACCAGGCCGCGGGCGCGCCAGTTCTTGAAGATGGCGTTGATCTGCTTCTCGGCGTCGGCCACCGCGTCCTTGGCGGAGACCTGGCCGCGGGCGGCGCGGCCGAACATGGTGGGCAGGACGTTGGTACTGAAGATCTCGCCGATCGCCGGGTTGGAGGGGCCCGGATAGCCGATGTTGGCGCTCCAGGACGTGGCGTCCTTCAGGAGGCTGAGCTTGTTGGCCGGTTTGGCGCCGTACGGGTCGTCGTCGAGCCAGCCGTTCAGCTGCGGTACGAGGGAGGGCCAGCCGGGCAGGTCGTACAGTTCCGAGTGGTACGTGACCGCCGGGAAGTTGGCGGTGTAGTGCAGCAGGAACTCCTTGGCCGCGTC
Source organism: Actinomadura sp. 9N407 (assembly GCF_044326315.1). NCBI lineage: Bacteria > Bacillati > Actinomycetota > Actinomycetes > Streptosporangiales > Thermomonosporaceae > Actinomadura > Actinomadura sp. 9N407. The sequence continues at coordinate 93,561 of NZ_JBIRAW010000008.1, forward strand.
GGGGTTGGCGGCGTGCTTGGGGACGATCCACTGCTGGATGACGTGCTGGGCGGCCTTGGCGGCGCGGGGGCCGCGCAGGGCGGGGGTGAAGAAGATGTCGTCGCCGATCTGGCGGTTGGTGCCCATCGCGGTGCGCCAGGCGGAGATCGAGTTGAGGATGTACGACGACTTGCCCGCGATCAGGGCCTGGTTGTTGGACGCGGGGACCCAGGAGAAGACCTCCTCGGTCTCGGCCTCCTTGAACAGCCGGGTCATGAACTCCACGGCCTCGATGGTGGCGTCGGAACTGATCGTGACGGCCTCGTTGGCGTCCTGCTCGGCGGCGCCGTACGACCAGAGCAGGGCGCGGGCGGCCATGTTGGAGTCGGTCTCGGGGGACAGCCCGATGCCGCAGGGGACGCCGGTAGTGCGCTTGATCTCGGACGCGCCGCGCAGCAGCTCGTCCCAGCTGCCGGGGCCGTTGGGCAGGCCGACCTTCTGCCACATCGACCTGCGGTAGTCGCCGGGGTCGGGGGACCAGCCGGGGCAGTAGCAGTAGTACCGCCGCGTGTTGGGGTTGTAGCTTGACTTGCGGCACAGTTCGAGCTGCTGGCCCCAGCGCTTGTTGGCTTCTTGGACGACGTCGGCCATGTCCAGGACGGACGGCTCGTACTGGGAGAACGGGGCGATGTGCTGGATCAGGTCGTGGCCCTTGCCGGCCTGGATCTCGGACGCGGCGCGCCGCGGCACGTCGACGGTGTTGATGTGGTCGACGCGGACGTCGACGCCGACCTGCTTGCCCCAGTCGGCGGCGAACTTGTCGAACCACTTGTCGTGCCGGGGGACGAAGTGGCTCCACATCAGGACGCTGAGGGAGCCGCTCAGCTTCTTGCCGGGGGCGGTGAAGACCTCCTTGGGCGCACCGCCGGTGTTCTTCGCCTGGGGGCCGCTGGTCTCGCTGGCGCATCCGGCGGCGAGGCCGTACGCGCTCGCCGCGAGCGCCGTGGAGGACAGGAAGCCGCGTCTGCTGAGCCGATCCGTCATTGGGAGCGCTCCTCGCCGAAGGTCTCCCCCGAATGTGTTCACCTTCGAAGGTAGATCGGCGAGGCCGTCCCATCCAGAGACGGAACGGTAACTCTATGCAACTACCGCCACTGCGTTCCCAGGGACCTCACGAGTCCCCGGGAACGTCCCCGAGACGTCTACTTTCCGTTGGATTCGGTGTAGGCGCGCAGGACCTCTTGGGGGTCGCCGTCCATCTTGACGCGGCCGTCGTCCAGCCAGATGACCCGGTTGCAGGTGTCCTCGATGACGTCCAGGTTGTGCGCCACGAGGAAGACCGCGCCGGCGTCCTTGCGCAGCTCGTCGATCTTGTCCTTGCTGCGCTTGCGGAACTTGGCGTCGCCGGTGGCCAGGGCCTCGTCGATGAGCATCACGTCGTGCGTGCGGGCCGCGGCGATCGCGAACCGCAGCCGGGCGCCCATCCCGGAGGAGTAGGTCGACATCGGGTAGTCGATGAAGCCCTTCTTCAGGTCGGCGAACCGGACGATCTCGTCGTACCGGTCCTGCGTCTCCGCCTGCGTGAGGCCCATGGCCAGGCAGCCGAGCACGATGTTGCGGGAGCCGGACAGGTCGCGCATCAGCGCGGCGTTGACGCCCAGCAGCGACGGCTGGCCGTGGGTGTAGACCCCGCCGCGGGCGGGCGGCAGCAGGCCGGCGATCGCCTTCAGCAGGGTGGACTTGCCGGACCCGTTGGTGCCGATCACGCCGATCGCGTCACCTCGGTACGCGACGAAGGAGACGCCCTGGACGGCGTGCACCTCCTTCATCTGCGGGCGGTTCTCCCGCTTGACGATGCGCAGCAGGGCGCTCGCCGCCGTGCCCTTGCTGCCGCTTCCGCTGAAGACGCGGTAGATGATGTGCAGGCCGTCCACGACCACGATGGGCTCGCGGGTGTGGTCGATGACCACATCGGGCTGCTGTGACGCGGAACTGGACACTGGAGCCTTCGCTGTCCTTTCCTGGAGCGCCTTAGCCACGGCCGTACCTCTCCTCCGCACGGTAGAAGTACCAGAAGCCCCCGCCGAAGGCGATCACTGCCCACAGGATCGCGTACAGCCAGAGCCTGGTGTAGTCCACGTCGTACGGGACCAGGTCCTGACGGAAGCTCTTCATCAGCGAGGTCCGCATCAGGTCGATGTAGACCGCGCCGGGGTTGGCCTCCAGGATCTTGCCCACCCAGGGGTGGCCCTTCTCGGCGAACGTGTGCCCCATCTGCGGGATGAAGAAGAACACGCCGGAGAAGTAGAGCCAGGACCGGGTGATGAACGGCAGCAGCTGCTGGATGTCGCGGACGAACGCGCCGGCCCGGGCGATCGCCAGGCTGATCCCGATGTTGAACAGCAGCTGGAGCGCCAGCACGGGCAGCAGCAGCAGCCAGTACCAGGTGATCGGCTCGCCGGTGACCAGCACGATCACCAGCAGCACGCTCATCGAGATCAGCAGCTGCTGCAGCTCCATCAGCACGTGCGCGAACGGCAGCGAGGCGCGCGGGAAGTGCAGGGCCCGGATCAGCGACAGGTTGTTGCCGATCGACTTGGCCCCCGCGGTCAGCGAGCGCTGCGTGAACGTGAAGACGAACACGCCGGTGATCAGGTACGCCGTGTAGTTGCTGATCCCCTTGTTGGTGCCGAGCAGCACCCCGAAGATCAGGAAGTAGACGCCGGCGTTCAGCAGGGGGGTGAGGACCTGCCACAGCTGTCCGAGCCGGGAGCTGGAGTATGTGGAGGCGGTCTTGGCGGAGGCGAAGTTCCAGATGAACGTGCGGCGCTGCCAGAGCGACCGTACGTACTGGCGCAGCGTGGGGCGCCCCGCGCTCTGGGTCAGCCCGTGTCGTGCGGCGAATTCGGCCAGCGACTCGCTGCTGCGTCCGTTCATGTATGGAGGCTCCGCGATAGCGCCGACCGGCTCGCCACCCGAGGTGCTGAGCCGTTCCGGGTGACTCATGGCCGGAAGCCTATTGCAGTCCACACTGTGTGAGGGACGTTCGCGCATAGGTGAGGCCTGAATTGAGATCTTGGGGAATCATGCCCGACCTGCTGGGGATACCCCCGACATGCAGGCTCATCACCGTCCGCGGCCGATCTTGTCACCGACCGTAATGTTGGCATCTCGTTATGCGGCCTCCGACCATCGCCGCCGCGCGCGCACCCCGGCGCTCTACCGGAGGGGCCCGCTGCGCAGGATGGGGCGGGTCGACCGGTGGGCGTTCGACCGGGTGGCGGCCACCCATCTGCCCGGTCTGGAGTACGTGCTGCCCCGCCTGTCGCGGCTGGCCGACCACGGCGTGCTGTGGTTCACGGCGGCGGGGGTGATGGGGCTGACCGGCCGGGCCCGGCTCCGGCGTGCCGCGCTGCGGGGCTCGATCGGGATCGCGGTGGCGAGCCCGGGGGTGAACATGCTGGGCAAGCACGCGTTCCGGCGGGCCCGCCCGGTCGTCGACCTGGTGCCGCCGATCCGGATCCGCTGGAAGCTGCCGACCTCGCACGCCTTCCCGTCCGGCCATTCGGCGTCGGCGGCGGCGTTCGCCACGGGGGTGGCGATGGAGGCGCCGCGCGCGGTCGCGATCCCGGTGGCGGCCACGGCCGGGGCGGTCGCGTTCGCCCGGATCTACACCGGAGCCCACTATCCGGGGGACGTCCTCGCGGGCGTGGGCATCGGGGCGCTGGCCGCCCTCGGTACCCGGCTGGTCTGGCCGGCCCGGCCGCCGGTCGCGCATGTCACCCGTACGACCACCGAGAAGGTGACGATCACCGGCGACGGGCAGGGCGTCGTGGCGGTCGTCAACGCGGGCTCGGGCGGCGGGGGCGGCTCGGCGGCCGTACCGCTGCTGCCCAGCAGCGCCGAGGCCGCGGTCGCCGTGCTGGAACGGGAACTGCCCGCCGCGCGGATCGTCAGGCCGGGCCGGGACGATGATCTCGTCAAGGTGTTCGAGGAGGCCGCCGGTGAGGCCGAGGTCCTGGCGGTGGTCGGCGGCGACGGGACGGTGAACGCCGCCGCCCTGGCCGCCATGCGGCGCGGCGTACCGCTGCTGCCGATCCCCGGCGGGACGTTCGACCACTTCGCCCGCGCGCTCGGCATCGAGACCGTGGCCGACGCCGTGGCCGCCTATCGCGGCGGCCGGCTGGGCCGGGTCGATCTGGGCCTGATCGCGCCGGACGGGGAGGAGGAGGGGCTGGTCTTCCTCAACACGATCGGCTTCGGCGCGTACACCGAGCTGGTGGAACGGCGCGAGCGGCTGGAGGGCCGGCTGGGCAAGTGGCCCGCGATGGTGGTGGCCGCGCTCCGCACGTTCCGGCACTCCGAGCCCGTACCGATGATCGTGAACGGTCGTTCACGCCGGGTCTGGATGGCCTTCGTGGGCAACTGCTCGTACGGCTCGCGCGGCCCGGCCCCGACCTGGCGCGACCATCTGGACGACGGGCAGCTCGACATCCGGATGGTCACCACGGGCAGCCACGTACCGCGCCTGCGGGCCCTGGCCGCCGTCCTGGCCGGTCACCTGCACGTCACGCCCGGCTACCGTGCCTGGCACGGCGCCACCCTGGAGCTGGTGTCGCCGGACGGCGGGTTCCGGGTGGCCCGCGACGGCGAGCTGACATCGCCGTCCACGGCCGTCCGCATCACCAAGCGCCCCGGATCCCTGGCCGTCTTCTGCCCGCCCACCACCCGTTGACTCGTGGCGTGTTCGTCTCTTCGGCCCGGCGCGAGGGCGAACACGCCACGAGTCAACCTGGCGGGTTCGTGCGCGCCCGGCCGGGTACGAGGCGACCATGAACGCGGAAAGGGGATCGATGACGACCGACGGAGTCGAGCCGCAAGTGCTCAGTGATGAGGACCTCATCCGCGAGCTGCGGCATCTGGGAGAGACGCGCCTGGACGCGCTGCGGCACGCGTCCGACCAGGCCCTCGACGAGCACACGCACCGCACGCGCCAGCTGGAGACCGAGTACCTGCGCCGCAACCCCGGCCGCGAGATCGACCCGGAGCGGATGCGCGCGGGGGCCCGCGCCCGTTGACCCCGCCCGGTCCGGGACGCGAGGCTGGCGGCATGGAAACGATCGAGCTTGGTCCGGAGGCCGGACGGCTGCTGATCAAGACCGGGCGCAGCGGGCTCGGCCGGCGGGCCGGACACGACCTCACGATCGAGGCGACCCGCTGGTCGGGTACGGCGACACGCGCCGGGAGCGCCGAGGAATCCGCCGTTCAGATCACCGTGGCGGTGGACGGGCTCGCGGTACGGGAGGGCACCGGCGGGGTACTGCCGCTGTCGGACCAGGACCGTACCGAGATCACCGGCAACCTCCGCAAGGTGCTCCAGGCCGACCGGCACCCGGAGATCACCTTCGCGTCCACCAAGATCGAGGGCACGCCGTCGGAGTTCACGGTCGAGGGCGAGCTGACCCTCACGGGCCGGACCGAGCCGCTGTCGGTGAAGGCGGCGAGCGAGGGCGACCGGTTCCACGGTGAGGCGACCGTCAAGCAGACCCGGTGGGGGATCAAGCCCTACTCGGCCTTCTTCGGTGCCCTGAAGCTGGCCGACGACGTTCAGATCACGTTCGATCTCCGGCTCTGACCCGTCGGACCCGTCGGACCCGTCGGTCTGGCGCGCGCAGCCCGGGTGAACTGGTCGTCCAGGGTCCGGGGGAACGGCAGGATCCGGTGCCGGTCCCGCCAGGGCGCCAGCCGGCGCACGCTGTTGAAGCCCGCCGCCGTGAAGATCCGTCCAGTGAATCCCGCCGGGAGCCGCACCGGATAGAGATCCCGATGCGTGATCGCGCCGGGTAGACCGGGCGGACGGACGGGCGCCACCAGCGTGAGCGATGGCCGCAGCCCTTCCATCGCCGCGACGTCCTGGGCGTACGCGATCAGCTGCATGATCTCCGGCTCCGGCCCGGCATGGACGATCAGCCAGCCGTCGACGCCGATCACCGGGTCGGACACCTCGGCCGGCGGATCGACCAGTTCCAGCGGGGCGATCTCACCGGACCGGTCCTGGAGGTAGGCGAGATGCTCCGGCGCCAGCTCCTCCAGGACGAGGGTGCGGTCGAAGCGGGGCGCGTCGGGCGGGATCAGCGGCCGGTAGGCGTCCCAGCGCAGCAGGCGGGCCAGGTGGGTGACCTTGGTCCCGGACGGGACGTCACCGGCCGTCAGCTCGCCTTTCAGGCCCGCCGGGAAGGCATCAATGATCAACTCTGCCGGGGCGAGTGCGGCCAGGGCAGGCCCGTACGGCGGGCCCAGCACCCGCCAGGAGCCGCGGACGCGCGGATCGGCGGCGAACGGCGACGATGTCAGCACCGTGGCCGGCCCGTCGTAGCCCACGGTGTGCAGGAAGGCTCGGATCCGGGTCAGGTGGCCGAGCCCGCCGCCTTCCGCGTAGCAGGCGATCAAACCCGCGCCGTCCCGGTGCTCGCCGCTCCAGCGCCCGGCGTCCCAATGCCCGCGGTCTCAGCCAGAACGGCCAGGTAGCCGGCGGTCTCGGCGGCCGGGGTGAAGTCGCGCCGGATCCGCTCCTCGCCCGCCGCGCCCAGCTTGCCCAGCTCCTCGTCACTCGCCCGAGCAGCCCGGTCGATCGCCGCGCGGCAGCCGTGCGAATCTCCTGCCGCGAACACGAACCCGATCTGGTCGTCGGCGACATCGGCCAGGCCCCCGGCGTCCGAGGCCAGCAGCGGGACGCCGAGCGCCGCCGCCTCCAGCGCCACGTTCGGCATCCCGTCATAGAACGAGGGCAGCGCGACAAGATCGCAGGACGCGTAGACGGCGGGCAGTTCGTACCGTTCGAGGAAGGGCAGGAACGAGCAGGCCGGAGCCGTACGCGAGCCCGGTCGTTCCAGGACCGGCTCCTCGACCTCGCCCACCAGCAGCAGGTGGAACGCGTCCGTACGGCCCGAGGCGTCGAGTGCGTCGAGCAGGAATCCGACGCCCTTCTTGTTCTTGAGCTGGCCGATGATGCCGAGCGTGCGCCGTCCCGGCTCGACGTTCGCCGCCCGCCAGGCGCGGGCCCGCTCGCGTTCGGACGGCAGGATCTGCCAGCTGCCGGTGTCGACGCTGTTGGGCACCCAGGTCACCGGGGTGCGCGGGGCGATCACCGACACCAGCGGGGCGTGCGAGCGGGCGACCACGCACACCCGGGCCGAGGCGCGCAGCGCGTCCGCCAGCACGCCCCTGCGGCGCAGCGAGAAGACCCCGGTGTCGATGTCGTTGCCGCGCAGCAGCGTGATCAGCGGCGCCCGCTGGAGGCCGGCCAGCACCGGCCCGGCGAGCATCGCGTACGTGCCGCCGAAGGCCACCACATGGTCGTACGAGAGCCGCTCGGCCTCGATCGTGGTCAGCAGCCGCCGCAGGGCGTGCTCGGGATCATCCTGCAGCGGAGCGGTCAGCAGCCGCCCGCCGTGCTCGCGCTCGACCTTCCAGGGACGGGCGCGGCGGGTCAGATGCGCGACGTCGACCTCGGTCCCGGCGGCGCGCAGCCCCCGGACGATCCGGTCGCACGACTCGGCCATCCCGCCCTTGCTCGGCGGGTAGTGCTCGGTCAGCCAGAGGACGCGGCCCGGCATCAGCTGTCCACCAGCCCATCGTCGTTGTCGTAGCCTTCGCCGCCCGCGTCACCGCCGGTGGACCAGTCGTTCCCCGGCTCGAACGCGCCCCGGTCGTAGGAGTCGAACGTCGAGTACCAGGTGGCGTCCGAATAGGCCTGCGAGCTGCGCTGATAGAAGTGGCGCCGGTAGCCCCACGCCCAGCCGGGGTGATGCGGATCGGGCGATCCGTACCCGTACGCGGCGGCGCATTCCGGGCACAGGCCGTTGGGCCCCTGATGCTCGCCGCAGAGGGGACGGCGGCACTGCGGGCACCAGGAGACCGAGGCGCTCCCGCAACGCCTCAGTACGAAGAAGCCCGTGGTCACGGTGCAGGGGGTCAACGCGCGCTCCTCGCTCCGGGCGGCGTCCACCGGAACAGTTCCGTGGACAGGATCAGGATCTGCTCGATCAGGGCCATGTCGTTCGGCGGGGCGGGGAGCTTGGCGCCTGCCCGGATCAAGGTCCGCCTGCCCTCGCGTACCTTCACCCGGACCCAGGGCGGCGGCGGTGTGGGAGGCCGCCGCAGCGCCGCTCCCGCCGGCAGCCGGCGCGACACGCTGACCTGCTGGACCAGCTTCGTCTTCCGCTTGGTCTTGTACTTGCCGCTGCGGCTGACCTTGTGGACGTCGCGATTCCGGACCCGGTCGGTGACCGACAGCTCCAGGACGCTCCCGTCCCGCAACTCGGCCCGGAGCCGCAGCCACGGGTCCACGCCGTGCGTCTGGATGACCTTCCGTACACCCGGCGCCTGCCCGGGGTACTGGTACGAGGGCCCCATCTTGCCGGGAACGTCCAGCCCGCGAAGGTCGGCGGCGATGGACAGCACCCCGCCCGCGCTCATGTCCTCGGTCAGGACGCGGATCAGCGGTACCAGCACGGTCCTGGACCGGCTGGGCGGCGCCCACTTGTGGAGCCGTACCACCGCGTCGTGCCCGGCCAGGCTGTGCACCAGCTGCGCCCAGTCGGCAGGCCGCAGCGACACGGAGATGCCCCGATGCCAGATCAGCGCCTGATGCAATGGATGAAAGGTGTCGATGGCCGCACGCTGCTCACGCTGCTTACGTCCGAACATGTTCCGGACACCGCCCCTCGCTCAGATCGAACCGTAGACCGCGGCCAGCCGGGCGCGCGAGTGTTCCCACGTGAGACCGTCCTCGATCCTGCGCCGCGCGGCATCGCCCATGGCGCGGGCCCGTTCGGGGTACTCCAGCAGGATCCGTACGGCACGGGCCAGCTCGGCGGGCCGGTCGGCCGGTACGAGACGCCCGTGCTCCCCATCAGCCATCAGCTCCCGGATCACCGGCAGATCCGACCCGGCGACCGGGGTCCCGGCCGCCATCGACTCGATCACCTTCAGCGGCGCGCAGCCCTGGTCGAGGTTGCGGGCGCAGCCGGTGAGCGGCGCCACCGACACCTCGGCGTGCGCCAGCCAGGCCGCGACGTCGCCGTGCGGCAGTGCGAACCGCCAGTCGATCCGCCCGTCCACGCCGAGCCGTTCCGCCAGGCGCCGCAGCGGCTTGGCACGCCGTTCCGGTACGGAGGAGCAGATCACCAGCTGCAGATCCGGCAGGTCGGCGAGCCGCGCGAAGGCGCGGAGCAGCACGTCCACGCCCTGCCACGGCTGGAGCGCGCCGACATAGATCAGGTAGCGCTCCGGGGCCCCTTCGGGACGCTCCGGCCGGGGTACGGGCGTGGCGCCGTTGGGCACCAGGTGGATCTTGCGTTCGGGCACCCCGAGGGCGGCGACCGTACCGGCGATGACCGCCGAGGGCACCACGACGGCGGCGCTGCGCTCCAGGCAGAAGACCTCCAGCTCGCGGATCTTGGCGAGCGCGCCGGGCGAGGCCAGCGGCCAGGTGTGCGCCATCTCGATGGACGGCAGCCCGTTCACCTCGTACACGACCTGCCGCCGCCCGCCCAGGGTCACCGCGGGCAGCGCGCCCCACGGATCGCGGACATGGCAGATCTCCAAGGTCTTCCGGTGCGGCGCCAGATGCGCGCCGACCCATGCCGAGAACGCCTCCGCCCTGTCGATCAGATTAGGGATCGGCTCCTCGAACCGGACGATCTCCCTGCCACCTTCGCGCTGGTAGCGGGGCAGATCACCGCCGCCGATCACTCCCAGCAGGCCGCCGCCGTACCGGGTGAACAGCTCGTCGGCCATCTGCGCGATGTGCACCGCCGAACCCTTGCTGGACGGGAAGCGATCGAACGCCACGTACGCGGCCCGATGGCTCATCGCAGGGCCGGGGTTCATCGCGGGCCCCGTGCTCATCGAAGGAGGTGGGCTCATCGCAGGCCCCGGTGCCAGGCGACCTGATCGGCGATGCCCTCGGCCGGATCGATCCGCGCCGACCAGCCGAGCAGCCGCGCGGCCCGTCCCGCGTCGGCCCAGGTACGGGTCGCGTCCCCGGCCACCGGCTCCTCGCCGCGGATCTCCGGCCGCACCCCGAGCACCTCCGCCAGCAGTCCGATCGCCGCCCGTACCGTGATCGGCTCCGGGTGGCCCACATTGATCGGGATGCCCGGCGGCAGCTCGGCCTCGACCGCAGCCAGGGTCGCCGCCACCACATCATCGACATGCGTGAACGAACGCGAGCGCAGCCCGTCCCCGAACACCGGCAGCGGCCGCCCGTCCAGCGCCGCCTCGACGAACCGGTGGAACGCCATGTCAGGACGCTGCCGCGGCCCGTACACCGAGAAATAGCGTAAGAGCACGACCGGCAGGCCCTCGGCCGCCGCGCTCACGGCGAGCCGCTCGACCTCGGCCTTGCTGCGCGCGTAGGGACTGCCCGGCAGGAGCGGATCGTCCTCATGCGTCGGACGATCACGCCCGGCCGACCCGTACACCGACGAACTCGACGCGACGACGACCCGTGGCCGCACCCCCGCCGGCCTGGCCGCGCATGCCGCCAGCAGCCGCCGCGTCGCCACGATGTTGTCCCGCTCGACCGCCGCCCAGGTGCTCCGCACACCGGGCCGCCCGGCCAGATGCACGATCACATCGGCCTCCGCGGGCTTGGCGAGATCGTCCACCGCCAGATCGGACTCGATCAGCGCGCCGGCCCGGTCCAGGGACAGCACTTCATGCCCGGCCCCGGCCAGCGCCTCGGCCACATGACTCCCGATGAACCCGGCAGCCCCCGTCACCACCACTCGCACGCGGGCACACTACCTGGCGCGAATCACCCGGGACTCGTCCCAGACCGGTTCCGGCGCCTCGTAGACCTTGCCATCCGACCCGAAGACCAGGAACCGGTCGAACGACCGCGCGAACCACCGGTCATGCGTCACCGCCAGGACGGTTCCCTCGTACGACTCCAGGCCCTCCTGCAGCGCCTCCGCGCTCGCCAGATCGAGGTTGTCGGTCGGCTCGTCCAGCAGCAGAAGAGTGGCCCCGCCCAGCTCCAGCAGCAGGATCTGCAGCCGTGCCTGCTGCCCGCCCGACAGCGTCTCGAACGGCTGCTCGGCGCACATCTGCAACTCGTACCGGGCCAGGGCGTTCATCGCGTGGTTCTGGAGTTTGGCGTGCTCGGTCATCACGATCTCGCACGGGGTTCGTCCGGCCAGCTCCGGCCGCGCATGTGTCTGCGCGAACAACCCCGGCACCACCCGCGCCCCCAGCCGGGCCACCCCGGTATGCGCGACGTGCTCCCCGGCGAGCAACCGCAGGAAGTGGCTCTTGCCCGACCCGTTGGAGCCCAGCACGGCGACGCGCTCCCCGTACCAGACCTCGGAGTCGAACGGCCGCATCAGGCCAGTGAGCTCCAGTCCCTCGCAGATCACCGAGCGTTTGCCCGTACGGCCGCCCTTGAGCCGCATCTTGAGGCTCTGGTCCCTGGGCGGCACCTCCGGCGGCCCCGCCTCCTCGAACTTCCGCAGCCGCGTCTGCGCCGCCTGGTACCGCGACGCCAGCCCGTCGTTGAACGTGGCCTTCTGCTTGAGCATGGCGACCAGCTGCTTGATCTTGGCGTGCTCCTCGTCCCAGCGCCGCCGCAACTCCTCGAGCCGCTCGTTGCGGTCCTTGCGGGCCTGCGCGTACGAGGCGAACCCGGCCCCATGCACCCAGACCTTCCCGGCCTCCACGGTGATGATCCGCCGCGCCGCCCGGTCGAGCAGCTCCCGATCGTGCGAGATCAGCAGCACGGTCTTGGGCGTCTCCCTGAGCCGCTCCTCAAGCCACTGCTTGCCCGGTACGTCCAGATAGTTGTCGGGCTCGTCGAGCAGAAGCACCTCATCGGGCCCACGCAGCAAGGCCTCAAGCACCAGACGCTTCTGCTCGCCACCCGACAGCGTCCGTACGTCCCGATAGCGGCACCGGTCATAGGGAACGCCCAACGCGGCCACGCAACAGGCGTCCCAAAGGACCTCGGCCTCATAACCGCCGGCGTCGCCCCACGTGGCGAGCGCGTTCGCGTACCGCATCTGCGTCGGCTCGTCGTCGCGCTCCATCATCGCCAGCTCAGCGGCGTCCAGCGTCGCCGCCGCCTCCCTGATACGCGCCGGCGCCACCGACACGAGCAGGTCGCCCACGGACGACTCGTCCCGTACGTTCCCGACGAACTGCCGCATCACCCCGAGCCCGCCACTGTGCGAGACCGTCCCGCTCTGAGGCGCCAGATCCCCGGCGATCATCCGTACCAGCGTCGTCTTGCCCGCCCCGTTGGGCCCCACCAAGGCCGCGACGGCACCGTCCCCGACCCGGAACGACACATCGTCGAGCAACAGCCGCCCATCAGGCAGCACATGCTCGACATGCCCGACCTCAACGTGCCCCACTGGTTTCCCCCTCCGAGCCCAACCTACGAGTGTGAGCACCCCCACCCACAAGGGCAAACGGTTTTCAGCGCCCCACCGCCGCCCCCGCTCGACCGACCAACGGCGCCTCGGTCACGTGGCCCGGATCCCGGCGGCATCGACCGACACGATCTGGAGTGGGCGCATTGGCGCAGGTATCCATCGAAGAGTACGCAGTGGCCGACCGTACGCGATCACCACAGCACCAGACGTCGCCCAAAGCGCCGTCCGGGAGCCGACTGCATCGTGAGAGTCTGATCTTGAAGGGGGTGCGACCGCGTGAGGCTCACCTGTGACCCCGTGTACAGCGAAGTGGATCTCAAGGCGTCGGCGGCGGAACTGAATCGTCTGGCGGACGCGGTGGCCGAGGGCGAGGGCGAGGTCCTGCTCAGCTCTACGCCTTCGCCCCGCAGCGACGCCCTGGCGGGGATCGTGGTCGAGGGAACTGCAGGTCCCGGTGTCCTTGTACATCTGGATTCCGAGCGGCGGTTCCTTGTGATCAGCGGTGACTCCGCCGGCCGGGAGGTGCTCGCGGACAATCTGCGCGGCATGGCGTCCGCCGAAGATGGCGGTCATCTCCACATCGACTATTTCCCCGGGCACTTCTACCTCGCTGAAGGGTCTGTGCCGCTGGTGGTCATCAGCCCGCACGGAGGCATGCCGACCCGCTGAGCGCCGGTTGCTGCGGTCAGCGGTCGCAGGCGGCGACCGAGACCCGCAGCGCCTTGTCCGGGTATTCAGCGCCCCTGACGACCGGGCGGTTCGAGCCCGGTCAGTCGCTGTCGGTGGCGGCCAAGATCGCGATCGTGTCCCGGCCCGGCCACAGCGCCGCAATACCGAGATCCCAGAACGCGGCCATCCGGGTGTGCCACGGGGAGCTGAACATCAGCCATTCGCACTGGCGAGCGGCGCTTGCGATCTCCCGCCGCTCCGGTACCGGGCCTTCCGTGTCCCCGGACAGGGCTCCGGACAGGGCGGCGTACGAACTCCACGCGTCCAGCTCGGCGAGCTCTGGGTTCCGGCCGTGACTGAGGAGACCGTCGCGGCGGGCGTAATACCGGAGCGCCTTCCGCACCTCGTCGGCATCGGCCTGCCGAACGTCCAGATCGCCGCGCCGGTCCTCCCAGATCGACCCCGCTCCGAGCCGCAGCAGGACGCTCTTGCCGAATCTGGCCCGGCCGAGCGGCCGGTCGAGCTTGAAGAGACTCGCCTCGCAGATCGCATCGTCTTGGGCCTGGTCGGCGAGCAGCACGGCCTTCGCGTAGCGAGCGGCCGGCCACTCGACCTCCGCGACCTTGAATTCGGACGGTTTCACGGGCCGCAACGGACCGCTGGAGGGCGGAAGCGCACCATCGTGATCCTTTGCCTTCAGGAACGGATCACGCTACCGGCTCGTACCGAGCCGTGAACCGCGACGCCGACACCCAGCCCGCACGGCGCCCCGCCGCCTAGACGAGCGGGGCGTAACATCAGCGCCGACGTCTTACGGCTGGTTCTGGATGTGCCCGATCAGGCGCGCCCAAGCTGCCGCGGGCATGGTCAGATACGGCTCGTCCGGTGCCTTGGAGTCCCGTACAGCGACGGTCCCGCCCGAGCGGGCCACCTCGACGCACTGGTTGGGAGTGGTGTCGGATCGGCTGCTCTTTCGCCAAGTGGCGCCGCTGAAGTCATCGGTCATGACCCCATCTTCCCCGACAAAGCCTTGCGAAGTAGATCAAGTGTGGTGTCCTCGGACAAGGCGGCGTTAATGATGTGACGGAAGTCGGAGTGGAACCCGGCTACCTCATGGGCTGCGTCGAAGTATCGTTCGCCGGCTCGGTTCTCGACCATCACCACGTCAGGGTCGATGGGGTCGTGAAACGTCAGGATGGCGAACGAGTTCCCGGCCGACGCGTAGAGCCCCGCCGCGTACGGGATCACGCGAAGGTGGATGTTGTCCAGCGTCGCCATCTCGATGAGATGCCGGAACTGTTCTTCGGCGATCTGAGACTGTCCAGCGATACGCCACAGAACGACCTCGTCAACGATGGCGTGAAGGGTGAGCGGATCTTCCGCAGTCAGTCGAGCTTGGCGCTGGAGGCGTGCGTTGACGCGGCGTTCCGCTTCTTCGGCGGCAAGAGCGGACCCGAAGCTCTGCATGGTGGCGTGCGCGTAGCCGGGCGTCTGGAGCAGGCCAGGCAACAGAGTCGGTTGGTAGTTGCGGATCTCGGCGGCAGCGCTTTCCAACTGGACGTACGGGCCGGGCAGTAGATCGGTGTAGGCGGACCACCAGCCGCCGCGCTTGCGAGCGTCCCGGCCAAGGTCGAGCAGCCGGTCCCTGTCCTCGGTGCCCACCTGGAACAGCAGGAGCAACTGCTTCAGGTCGCTGGTGCTGACCGTGCTCTGCGCGTTCTCGATCCGGACGATCTTGTTCGAGGAGACCTCAAGCTCCCGGGCGACGTCGTCCTGCGAGAGCCGGTGCGCGATCCGGAGGGCGCGGAGCTCGGCGGCGAGTCGGCGCCGGAGCACGAGCGAGGCACTCATTTCTTAGCAACCACCTTGTTAGGTAACAGATCAAGAGCTATGTTCTGGTGGTGACAGTATGCCATCGCGCGATCACAGAACGGGGAGCAATGGCGAACATTCGGCACGAGGCCGAGGACGTCGGCTCGTGGACCCAAGTACGGGCGCCGTCCGTACCTGAACTGCGTCGGCACTACCTCGGGTGGCTCGAAGGGCAGCTCTCTGAGCGGGGTGTCAGGGCGCGGGGCGTGCGGCCGGACAAGGGAGGAACAGAGGTCCGGCGGGTCGAGCGCGGGGACGGAGCGAGGTTCATCACCTGTGTGCCAGCGCCGCAGCGGGATACCTGGGCATGGGTGTGGCCGAGGGGCTGGGCGCTGGTTACGGACCCCGGCGCGGTGGCCATGGTCGCGAAGGACATGGCGCGGTGACGGAGAAGAGGATCCTGGGTACGGTCACGCTGCCCGGCGACACCGCGAGCGTCCGGCTGTTCCGGCGGTTCGTCGCCGACATCATCGGGACGTACTGGCCTACCGGCGCTGAGAAGTTCGACGACGTCGTTCTGCTCACCTCCGAGTCGGTGACCAACAGCGTCGTCCACTCCGATTCACGGCGCGGCGGGGTCGTCACCCTGTCTCTGATTGCGAGCGATGCCGCCTTGCGCGTCGAGGTGCTCGACGCAGGCGGCGAGACGCTGCCCGTACAGGCTCAGGCCGGTGAGCTGTGTACGAGTGGACGGGGCGTCTTCCTGGTCGAGGCACTGGCGCGGGGCTTCGGTCATCGCGTCGATGCGCAGGGCCGCTTGCTCACCTGGTTCGAGGTCTGACGGCACCGTCCTTGCTGACGCGTGACGTGCTCGTTCATCTGCAGCCCGCGTGGCTGGAGCGCTGCTATCGATGCGGCACTCTCTTGAGGGAGAAAGGGGCGGTGATCGCATGCGCCATGTTCAGGGTGACCTTGAGTTGCGGCCGGACTTCCGGGCAGGGATGTTCGTACTGACCGCTTTCCTGGTGGCCACTGTGGTCATCGTCGCGGCGATCCTGATCGGCGACGCCCCGACGGTGTTCGCCCCGATCGTGGGTCTCGTGTTCGGCGGGCTGATCCTCATGGGGATGGGGGCTCTGCTTCGCGCCCGGGTCATCCTGACGCCGCACGAGATCGTCGTCAAAGGACTGTTCTTCCGGCGGCGCGAGTCGCGGTCGCGTGTCGCCGAGCTGGTGCGCGCGACCATCATCGTGCCGCGCGGAGCCGCCGGTGAGAGCCTGTTCGTGCTGGACGCGCACCGGAATCTGCTCATCAGGGTGTCCGGCGGCGCGTACAAGCGCGAGGACTTCGACCGGCTGGTGAACGCGCTCGGCGTGCCGTGCAGCGGGCCCGACGCGGCCGTCCCGGGCAAGGAGTTCGCCAAGACGTACCCGGGCTTGCTGCCCTGGGTCGAGCGCCATCCCTATCGGTTCGCGTTCGCGATCGCCGGCGGCATCACCGCCGCGCTGCTGGTGGTGGTGCTCATCGCGATCGCGACAACGTCCTGATGAGGGCGGCTCCGCCTGCCGCTGATCCCCGCGGCAGGGGCCGCTGTCAGGTGAGCAAGGTCTGGACGTGCTTGACGGCCTCGGCGAACGGGATCTTCTCGGTCTCGCCGGTGGCTCTGCGGGTGATCTCGATCGTCCCCTCGGCGAGGCCTCGGGTGCCTACGGTCAGGCGGTACGGGATGCCGGTCAGTTCGGCATCGCGGAATTTGACGCCGGCGCGTTCCGGACGGTCATCGATGATGACTTCCACTCCGGCGGCGGTCAGGTCCTCGTAGAGCTTCTCGGCGGCCTGGGCCGTTTCTTCGTCGCCGGACTGGGCGACGACCACGGTGACCTGGAACGGAGCCACGGCGACGGGCCAGACGATGCCCCGGTCGTCGTGGTGGACCTCGATCAGGGCGGCCATGGCGCGCTCGATCCCGATGCCGTACGAGCCCATGATCAGCGGGGTCTGGCGGCCGTCGGGGTCCAGGACCTCGGCGCCCAGGGCGCGGGAGTAGCGGTCACCGAGCTTGAAGATGTGGCCGATCTCGATCGCGCGGGTGGCCTCCAGCGGCTCGCCGCAGCGGGGGCAGGGCTCGCCCGCGCGCACCTCGCGGAGGTCGGCCCAGGTGGTGACGGGAATGTCGCGTTCGATGTCCACGCCGCGCAGGTGGACGTCGTCGCGGTTGGCGCCGGTGAACATGGCGCGGCGGCCGCGGAGCGCCTCGTCGGCGATGATCGGGATGTCCTGGACGCCTACCGCGCCCAGGCTGCCGGGTAGGGCGCCCAGGGCTTCGTGGATCTCGTCGGCGGTGGCGGCTTGCAGGGTGTTGGCGCCTGTCGCGTCGGCGAGTTTCTGCTCGTTCAGCGGGTGATCGCCCCGGAGCAGGACGAGGGTGAGCGTGCCGTCCAGGAGGTGGACGAGGGTCTTGATCTGGCGGTCGCCGGGCGCGTCGTAGGCCAGCAGGTCCTCGATCGTACGGACGCCGGGGGTATCGAACGGCTCGGGCGCGGGCAGGCCGGGGCCGTCCTCGGAGGGCGCCAGGCGCGAGGTGGCCTTCTCGATGTTCGCGGCGTACCCGCAGGGGCTGGTCAGGACGGTGTCCTCGCCGGCCTCGGACGGGCACATGAACTCCGTGGAGCCGGCGCCGCCCATCGTTCCGCTGGACGCCTCGACGGCGAGGGCGGGCAGGCCGAGCCGGTCGAAGATCCTCGTGTACGCGCCGTGGAAGGCGTCGAAGGCCGAGTCCAGGCCCGCTGGGTCGATGTCGAAGCTGTACGCGTCCTTCATCGTGAACTCGCGGGTGCGCATGAGCCCGGCCTTGGGGCGCGGCTCGTCCCGGAACTTGGTCTGGAACTGGTACCAGCGCTGGGGGAGCCGCTTGTACGAGTTCAGTTCGCGGGCGACGGAGGCGAAGATCTCCTCGTGCGTCATGCCGAGGGCCAGGTCGGCGCCGCGCCGGTCGCGCAGCCGGAACATCTCCTGGCCCATGAGGTCCCAGCGGCCCGAGCGCCGCCAGGGCTCGGCCGGGTGCAGGGCGCGCAGGAGCATCTCCTGCGCGCCGATCCAGTCCATTTCGGAGCGGACGACCTCGATGATCTTGGCCCGTACACGCATCGCCAGGGGCAGCAGGGAGTAGTGGCCGGCGGTGAGCTGCCGCACGTATCCCGCACGCAGCAGCAGCTTGTGGCTCGCCGCTTCGGCCTCAGCCGGGTCCTCCCGCAGGGTGGGGATGAACGTCCGGGACCAGCGCATTCGGGTGCTCCAACCTTCGGTCACGCTCGGTCAGGTGATGGGGCGAGATTCTAGACGCTCGGGGTTTACGTGCTGGCAGCCCCGCGTTACTTAGTACGCTCGGGGGGTGAGTCGAGAAGGTGTGACGCCGCAGAGCGAGGATTTCTCCGCTTGGTACAACGAGCTGGTCATCAAGGCCCAGCTGGTGGACCGGGGGCCGGTCCGGGGCACGATGGTGATCCGGCCGTACGGCTACCGGGTCTGGGAGCTGCTCCAGGCCGACCTGGACCGGCGGATCAAGGACGCCGGCCATGACAACGCCGTGTTCCCGCTGCTCATCCCCGAGTCCTACCTCAAGCGCGAGGCCGAGCACGTCGAGGGCTTCTCGCCCGAGCTGGCCGTGGTCACGATCGCGGGCGGCAAGGAGCTGGAGGAGCGGCTGATCATCCGGCCGACCTCCGAGACGGTCATCGGCGAGTACATGGCCAAGTGGATCGACTCCCATCGCGACCTGCCGCTGCTGCTCAACCAGTGGGCGAACGTGGTGCGCTGGGAGATGCGCCCGCGGATGTTCCTGCGGACGACCGAGTTCCTCTGGCAGGAGGGGCACACCGCGCACATCGACGAGGCCGACGCGATGCGCGAGACCATGTGGGCGCTGGACGCCTACACGTCGGTGGCGCGTGACCTGTGCGCGATCCCGGTCGTACCGGGGGAGAAGACGCCGGGCGAGCGGTTCGCCGGAGCGGTACGGACGTACACGATCGAGGGCATGATGCGGGACGGCCGGGCGCTGCAGTCCGGTACGTCGCACTACCTGGGCACCAACTTCGCCAAGGCGTTCGAGATCCAGTACCAGGACGAGGAGAGCAAGCTCCAGCTGGCTCACACGACCTCCTGGGGGCTGAGCACCCGCATGATCGGCGCGGTGATCATGACGCATGGCGACGACAAGGGGCTGGTGCTGCCGCCGCGACTGGCGCCGTACCAGGTCGTCGTGGTCCCGATCGGGCGCAAGGAGCAGGGCGAGCAGGCGGCGGCCGAGGCGCGCAAGCTCGGTGCCGCGATCAAGATGATGGGCATCCGGGTCCATGTGGACGACAACCGTCCGCAGCTGTCGCCCGGGTTCAAGTTCAACGAGTGGGAGATGCGGGGCGTCCCGGTCCGGATCGAGTTCGGCATGCGCGATCTGGAGAACGGCGTCGCCACCGTGGTGCGCCGCCTGCCGACCGAAGAGGGTCAGGGCAAGGAGCAGATCCCGCTGGAGAAGGTCCCCGAGCTGCTGCCCGGGATCCTGGCCGAGTTCCAGTCGTTCCTGCTGGCCCGCGCGGAGACGTTCCGGGACGAGCACACGGCTCAGGTCGACGACTTCGAGGCGTTCAGGACGCAGGTCGACACCGGCTGGGCGACGGCGTTCCACTGCGGCCGTCCCGAGTGCGAGGACGAGATCAAGGCCGACACGGCGGCGACGCCCCGGGTGATTCCGGCGGACGCGCCGGAGGAGACCGGCGCGTGCGTCAAGTGCGGGCAGCCGTCCGCGTACGGCAAGCGCGTGATCTTCGGTAAGGCCTACTGATCACGCGCCGCCAATCGCTTGCTTCCTGCTGATCATTCGTCGCTGGGCCGGGCCGGACGCCCGGCCCGGCGGCGGATCAGCAGCGGCTGGACGAACCACGCCCACCCGCAGAGCACCACGACGGCCGCGGCCGTGAGGGCGGCGGCGAGGTCCGAGACCAGGGTGTGGATGATCAGCGTGGTGGCGGAGGTGATCGAGGTCGCCAGCGCCAGCGCGCCGAAGATCCCGAACCGGTTGGCCCGCCGGATCAGCGCCGGCTTCTGGTTCAGCTGGAACAGGATCCGGTGCTGGATCACCGGCGCGATGAAGGAGATCGAGGCCACCGCGGCGCTGAACAGCGCCACGTAGAACAGCCGCCGGCCGGTGGCGTTCACCTCGTCGAAGCCCGGCGCGAACGGCACCGTGAGCAGGAACGCGAACAGCACCTGCACGCCCGTGACCGCCACCCTGAACCCTTGCAGCATCTCCATCAGCTGCCGGTCGAGGCGCTCGTGCTCGGTCTCGTTACGGGCGTTGTTGCTGGGCCTCATGCGCGAGGACATACCCCCGAAAACCAGGACCTAGTCGGCGTGTCGCGGTCCGTGCCGGTCATGCCCGTGATCGATCAGGGCAGCTCGCGCGGCAGCACCCGTACGGCCAGCATCGACACGTCGTCGCGCAGATCGCCGTCGCAGAAGTCCAGCAGGGCCCGCTCCACGGCGTCGAGCATCTCCTGTACGGAGTGGGTCGCGGTGCCCGCCAGCGTCTCCAGCAGCCGCTCCTGCCCGAACTCCTGGCGGGACAGGTCGCAGGCCTCCAGGACCCCGTCGGAGTGCAGGAACAGCGTGTCGCCGACGCCCAGGTCGATGGTGTCGATCCCGGCCTCGAAGTCCTCGAACAGGCCCAGCGGGACGCCCCCGCGCGAGGCGGTACGGATCACTCCGTCGGCCCGGACGATGATGGCCGGCGGATGGCCGGCGGTGCCGAGGGTGATCGTCACGCGGTCGTTGCCGATCTTCAGACCGGCCATGACGGCGGTCACGAAGCGCTCCTCGTCCAGCAGGGCGTGGTTGACCGCGGACAGGACCTCGTTCGGGTCGTCCCGCCAGCGCGACATCAGCCGCACGCCGTGCCGGGCGGTGGCGGTGACCGCCGCCGCGTCCTCGCCCTTGCCGCAGACGTCGCCCAGGACCATGCCCCAGCCGTCCTTGGTCGGGAACACGTCGTAGAAGTCGCCGCCGACCTCCGCGCCGTGGGTGGCGGCCGTGTAGTGCGCCCCGAGCGCGACGCCGGGGATCGAGGGGAGGCGCCTGGGCAGCAGGCTGGACTGCAGCGTCTCGGCCACCTCGGCGCGCCGCCGGTACAGCCGCGCGGCCCGGATGACCAGCGCCAGGTAGCGGCCGAGCCGCTGCACGACCGCCAGGTCCATCAGATCGAACGGGCCGTGCTCGCCGCTGCCCGCGAGGGTGATCGTGCCGAGGCAGCGCTCGCCGTCCTCGATCGGGACGCACAGCGTCGTGGTGACGCCGATGGTGCCGCAGATCGGCTGGCCGTCCGGGCCCGAGCCGAGCAGGTCCAGGTCCTCGATGTGCGGGCGCAGCGCGCTCTGCCGGGTCGTGAACACGGTGGCGGGCAGCGTCCCGGGGCCGGGGTCGAGCTTCTCGATGGCCTGGGTGGCCTCGATCGAACGCTCGTCGTCCGGGCCCATGACGACCTGCCGCTGCAGCCGTCCGGTGCCCGCGGCGGGGTCGGCCGGATCGGGGCGGCCGCCCGGCTGCCACGGCGTCTGGCCGGCCTGCGCCGCGCCGTTCGCGCCGGCCAGGTCGATGATCGCCCAGTCCGCCAGCTCGGTGGCCAGCAGCCGGGCGCAGCGGCGCACCGCCACGGTCTCGTTGAAGACGGGGTCGTCCAGCAGCAGTTCGGCGGCGTTGGCCAGCACGTCCATCCGGTGAACGATGGTGGCCACGGCGTGGTCGTCGTCGGCGCGGACGGCCGCCGTACGGGGCGCCTCCGTCAAGGGGGCCGAGGGGGTCCCGCTCGTCCCCTGTACCCCGGCCGTCGCCCTCGACGAGGCCCGGGGCGACGCCTCCTGGCGGGCGCCCGCCGCCTTGCCCGTAGCCGCCTCGCCCGCCGCCGGGTCCTCGCCGGTGGGCGTGGTGCTCGGCCCGGCCACGGCGACGACCATCGGGTCGGGCTCGCCGCGGATCCACACCCGCGCCAGCGTCACCACCGCGTCGACCGGCCGCTCGCGGCCCAGGAACCGGACCGGTACGCGGCGCCGCCGCCCGGTGCGGACGACCCCCGCGACCTGGGAGCGCAGCGCGGCCCGGGTCGCCAGATCGCAGA
Source organism: Actinomadura sp. 9N407 (assembly GCF_044326315.1). Lineage (NCBI taxonomy): Bacteria > Bacillati > Actinomycetota > Actinomycetes > Streptosporangiales > Thermomonosporaceae > Actinomadura > Actinomadura sp. 9N407. The sequence goes on from NZ_JBIRAW010000008.1 coordinate 115,623, forward strand.
ACGCGGTGAACTGCTTGCCCGAGACGTAGCCCGGTGAGGTCCCCAGCAGCGTGGCCGCCTGCCGGTTGACCCGGCGCACGCTGGTGTCGCGGTCGATCAGGAACAGCGGTACGGGGGCGTCCTGGAAGACGGTCCGCAGCACCCGGCGCTCGGTCTCGGCCGACGCCGAACGCCCTGCGGCGTTGGAGTGGTCGGAGCCCATGGTGCGCAGTGCCGTCAGGGCCAGCTCGAGCTCCACCAGTGCCGCGTCGAGGGTGGCCTGGAGGTCGGGCGCGGGCATGCCGGCAGCCTGCCGGAGTTCACCGATCCGGCCTTCGAGATCGGTGATCTCCCGCATGATGCTGCCGGGTTCGAGCTGGTCGGGCATGAAGGGAGCTCCCTACGGTCCCAGGGGCACGGCAGCACCGGACCGGGCTGGTCAATGCGCCGGGTACGACCGCCGAGCGCAGCTTATGCCGGTTTCTCATAGTGGGCCTAGTCGGTGGTTCGATCAGGCCTTTCGGTGATTTCGGGGAGTCCCTGGTCGCCCACGATCCGTTGCGCGAGCGCGGTCAGCTTCACGTGCCGGGTCTGTGAGATCCGCCGCATCTCGGCGAACGCGTCGTCGGCGTCGCAGCCCAGGGCGTGCATCAGGATGCCCTTCGCCTGGTCGACGATCGCGCGGGCCTCGACGGCCTCCTGGAGCTGGACGGCGGTGCGGTGGACGCTGTCGTACTGCAGCGAGTTCGACATCGCGGCGCTGCCCTGGGCCACCAGCAGGGACGCGATGGCGTGCTGGCTGCGCGCCAGCGCCCGCGCACCCACCCCGTACAGGGTCAGCGTCACCAGGACCGGCGCCCTGACGTGCGGGGTGGTGCTGAAACAGCGCACGCCCCGGCTCAGCATGTCGTTCACGGCCTCGGGCCAGCGGGTCTCGACCAGGATGTCGTCGGAGGACACCGCCCGCCGGTGCTCGACGACGTCGAAGACCGGGCCGCGCCGGCGGGCGAGCTGCCGGTCGGCCACCTCGGCCAGGTCGGGATGGCTGGCGGCCGAGGCCAGCGGCTCGGGCCGCTCGCCGGCGTCGCCGGATGGGATCGCCCACCGGATGCTCGTGGCGCCCGCGCAGCCCGGAACGGCCTGGCAGGCCAGCTCGGTGACCCGGTGGAGGGTCCCGATGTCGGAGGACTCGCCGACGATGCCCAGCCGGGCGATCTCCACCGCGAGCTGGTCGGTGAGGACGGACGGGGTCTGCTGCACAGCTCGACGGTATCCGTTATGTCGGGCTACCGGGGCCCGGGAGGACAGGTCGGCGGCCGGGATCCGCCCGTGATCCAGAGGCCGCCGTTCAGAGGTTCGGCGGGGCCTTGCTGATGTCGCACAGGGCATGGGCGCCCGCGCCGTCCAGGCCCTCCATGATCGCCAGATCGCCGATCGAGACGATGCCGACCGGGCGGTACTGCTCGTCCACCACGGGGACGCGGCGGACCGCCTCGTCCCGCATCAGCCGCAGTGCGGTGTCCACGTCGTCGTCGGGGCCGACCGTGATCGGCTGCGCGGTGCACACCTCGCTGAGCGGGGTGTGCGCGGCATCCCGGCGCTCGGCCACGCCGCGCACGACGATGTCGCGGTCGGTGACCAGCCCGCACAAGCGTCCCGAGAACGTGACCAGCACGTCCCCGATTCCCACGTCGCGCATGATCCGCGCGGCCTCGTCCAGGGTCGCGTCGAGGGGCAGCGCCCGCGGACTGACGGTCATGACGTCGCTGATTCTCCGCGACATGGGCGTCGGCCTCCCATCGAGGGCGGCCCGGACCGCGGTCCGGGCGGGGCTCGGTTCGGGTACACGCGGGGTTCGAAGCGGTACACGGGACGGGCCCGTGGACGCGCCCTACCCCGAGTGAACGCGCCTATGCGGACGGCGCCCTTAGAAACGGAAGAGGGAGCCGGTTCGGGCATCGAGCACGCAGTCGTTGGCATATTCGGCTCTGAAGCGTACCGGCCGTCCCCGCCAATGGCCACGGGCCTCGGCGATCACCGGGGCGTGGATCATCGTGCAGACGGCGTCCCGGTCGGGCTCGCGCTCGATCCGGCCGCCGGAGCGGGCGAGCTCGGCGCAGGCCTGGGCGGCCTTGGGATGGGTGCCGCCGAGCGGGTCGCACTGCAGCGTGACGCTGCGGGCCCCGGACGCGCCGTCACCGGGGTGGGTGAGGGTCAGCCGGAGCGAGGTCGCCGGCGCGGTGGCGGGCGGCGTCGCGGGCGGCTCGGCGACGGCCGCCTCGGCGGGCAGCAGGGCGAGGGCGGCGCCGGTGAGCGCCGTCGCGACCAGATGCGGCATCGATACTCCCGATGATCGGTTTCGGCCCCGTTTTCGGTCACGGGGCCGGGCATGGGCCCGGATCATCGCTCAATGTATCGGTGTGGTGACAAAAAGTATCGGAAGAGGGGGTGATCCCGCGGTCACGGGGCAACCGCGGGATCACGATCGTGCAGGGGTGAGGGGAGAGCAGGGGCTGGGAGCAGGCGGTGAGGATCGGGCCTGGCGGGGGAGGCGGGCCTGGCGGGGAGGCGGGGGCTTGGCGGGGCGGGCTGGGAGGCGGGGTACGGTCACGCGGCCAGGACGTGGGCGCGGCGGTGGTCGGAGAGGGCCTCGCGGAGCTGCTTGCGTCCGCGGTGCAGGCGCGACATCACCGTTCCGATGGGGGTCCCCATCATTTCGGCGATCTCCTTGTAGTGGTAACCCTCCACGTCGGCGAGGTACACCGCGTCGCGGAAGTCCCTGGGCAGGGCGCGCAGGGCGTCCACGATCCGGCTGTCGGCGATCCGGTCCAGCGCCTCGGACTCGGCCGAGCGGAAGCCCGCGGTCGCGGTCTCGCCCTGGTCGATCTGCCACTGCTCCAGCTCCTCGGAGCCGGCCCGCTGCGGCTCGCGCTGGCGCTTGCGGTAGGTGTTGATGAAGTTGTTGGTCAGGATCCGGTGCAGCCAGGCCTTGAGGTTCGTGCCTTCCTGGAACTGGTGGAAGTTCACGTACGCCTTGGTCAGGGTCTCCTGGACCAGGTCCTCGGCGTCGGCGCTGTTGCGCGTCATGCGCACGGCGCTGGCGTACAGCGGGTCGGCCAGCGGCAGCACATCGCGCTCGTAACGCTCGGACGTCCCCGTGGCGGGGACCGATGTGGCGCAGGCAGGGGTCGTGTCGCGAGTCGGCATGGTGACAGCGGTCATCGTCGCTCCCCGTAAGGTCGTGACCCGGGTCGGGCCGGTTGCTCGTGCGGCGCGCCGGAGGGCGCGCGGCCACCGGGCGGATCGGGCCGCCCCCCTTCAGGGGTACGTTCCACCGATCCCGGCGGTTCGGGTCCGGTCATGACCCCGATGCCGGCGGAGCCGGTCATCGTCATGCCGGGCCGGGATCTCTCGGCCGCGCTTGGAGGGTGGGCCGAGGACGGCGCGCGGACCGCCGCTGCCAGGGCGACCCCGGTTTCGGGACGTCGCGGGCTCTGTACGGTCGGGCGCTGGGACGTGTCGGTGGTGCTCCCTGCCAAGTAAGACGCCCGATGGCTCCTTACAGGTTGCGAGAACCGCACGTGTCCTCCATCACATCACGGACAATCAGCATCATTCACGACAGTTGCCCCGATAAAGGGCATGCATGCGCGGTGATCGTCCCGCCCGCCGGCGCGCACGCCGAAGCCGCAGGGCTCCGGGAGCGCCGAGGGCCCCGGCCGGTGGAGGCGGCCGGGGCCCTGACGGTCTCATTCCTACCCGAGTTCCTACCCGAGAAGGTGGTCCAGAGCCCTGCGCATCAGGGCCTCCTGCTCCTTCCTGGTGGTCACCTGCTCAAGCCCGAACCCGAGGGTCAGGGTGTCGCGGGTCGCCACGGCCGAGACCGAGTCGATCAGGGCCTGGGTCCGCACGAACTCGCTCGGGTTGCCAGGGCTGCCCGCCGGCGCGCCCTGGATCGCCCAGGGACCGAGACCGGACTCGAAGCCCTCGGCGTCCAGCTGCCCGCCGGACGTGGTGACCTTGGTGTCGTCCACGAACAGGCCCGAGCCGCCGGTGAACGGGTCGCTCACGTATGCGATCGTCACCTCGACCTTCTTCCCGGCGTACGCCGACAGGTCGAACGCCGCGGGCACCCAGCCGTTGGAGTCGCCCGTGAACGAGTTCCACTTTCCGCTGGAACCGGTGTTCTGGCACGGGTTCCCGCCGGTGAGGTAGTGCCCCAGGAACGGATGCATGGCGAGGAAGTAACCCGCCTCGCACTCGGACGGCACGGCCGAGCTCGTCCGGCCGTTCTTGTCCGCCAGCGTCGTCCAGTCCTCGCCGCCGGCCGTCCGCGCCTCCACGATCACGTGGTCGTAGCCGCCCTCGGTGCTGTACGACAGCTGCGCCTGCAGCGCCGGAAGCTGGGCGGCCGTGACCGTCGAGAGGTCGATCGTCCGGGTCAGCCGCCGGTACGTGCTGTCGGTGTGGGTGCCGGCCACGTACCACTGGCCCTCGACCGGCTCGAACGGTGCCGCCGCGCCCAGGTAGTCGCCCGCCTTCCAGCTCCTGAACTGCGGGAACTTGTCGGCCGGCAGGACCGTCGAGGTCACCTGGAAGCCGCCCGCCTCGTTCACCCGGTTGGCCGGGGTGCCGCCGATGTCGGCGTCGGTGCCGTCGAACGGCCGCCCCGTACCGGTGAATCCGGTCGGCGCGCCCACCAGAGCGCGGTCGTAGCCGCCCAGGTAGTACTGCATGAAGTCGTCCGACAGCAGCTCGCAGTCGTCCCGGAAGTTGCTCGTGATCACGCACGGGCGTTCCGGATGTCCCTTGAGGCCGTAGTAGATCCCGCCGCCGCTGAGCCGGTTGAGCCGGCCCTGGTAGCCGCTGGTCTCGCCGGTGTAGAGCAGCTTGCCGCCCTCGTTGAGGTAGGACCGCACCGACAGCAGCAGGTCCCTGGCCCGGTCGGCCACCTGGGAGTCGGGGACGTTCCCCAGGTAGGTGCGGACCGGATCGTCCGCCGCGTCCTGGGTGAGCCGGTTGTCGCCCAGGTACCAGACCACGCCCTCGAAGTGCTTCAGCACGCCGAGGTCGTGCGGGACGCCGTCTTTGTCGATGTCCCAGATCATCGGCTTGTGCCTGGCCGACTTGACCAGGTCCGCGTACTGCCGCGCGTACTTGGGCGCGTTCGTGCCCGCCGGATAGGTGGGGTTGACGCCCTTGTAGTCCTCGTCGGCGACCACCAGCACGTCCGCGCGCCCCTGGTCCCTGACCGTGTAGGTGAACTTCTCGCTGCTGACGCGCTTGCCGTCCTTGGTCCCGGTGAACCAGACCTCGACCCGGTCGCCGGGCCGCTGCCGGGTGATCTTGCCCCGGTACTCGGCGTAGTAGTGGTCGTTCTCGTCGCCGAAGCGCTCACCGCCGCGCCACTCGTGCAGCCCGCCCGTACGGACCCGGCCGCCGTTGACCCGGTACTGCAGCTTCTTGGCGTGCAGCGACCGCCGGATCACCGAGGCCACTTCCTGGGACGAGCCGAACGAGGTCCCGAACGTGTCGGCCTGGAAGTCGGGGGCCGTACGGCCGACCGGCGAGACCGGCTCGTCGGGCGTGTGCGCGGACTTGCCGACCGCCAGCGCGAGCTTGATGTTCTTCTGGAACTCGGCCTGGATCAGCTTCTCGTCGTCCGGGAACTCGAAGACGCTGCCGCAGTCGCCCGGCTCCCACTCGTCGTCGGGGTCGGAGCGGGCGGCGGTGACGCAGGTCGCCATCTCGGGCGTGATCGACAGCGCGCCGTGCCGGTTGTCGGCCTCGCCGTCGGTGTCGCCGTTGGTGGTGTAGAGCTGGGCGCCCAGCTGGGGCGTGTAGCCCGGTACGGCCGGGTGGTCGATGTCGCCCAGCAGTGCGTCATGGATCAGGTCGTCCGGGCTCCGCGTGAGCGACTGCCAGCCGACACCGTGCAGCAGCAGCTCGGCCGCCGAGTGGTAGTTGAGGACGTACTTGGGCTTCAGCCGTTTGAACAGGCCCGTCTGGGCCTTGGTCTCCGGCTCGGAGCCGGGGCTCGGGCCGCGGTACGTGCCGCTGGTGCCCTGGTCCGAGGAGCCCTCGTTGTCGTAGCCCCACTTGTACGGGAAGTTCCGGTTGAGGTCGACGCCGTCCTGGTTGGTGATCTGGCCGTCGCCGTCGTTGTCGCGGACGTTCTTGCGCCAGAGCCGGAAGCCCTCCTGGAACGTCAGGTCGTAGCCGTCCACGTTCACGACCGGGACGAACCACAGGTCGGTGGTGTCGACGATCCTGGTGATCTCGGCGTCCTTGCCGTACCCGTCGACGTAGTGGTGCAGCAGCCGGCGCACCATCTCCGGGGTGATCCACTCCCGGGCGTGCTGGGTGGCCTGGTAGATCACGGCCGGGCGCTTGCCGTCCTTCAGCCGTGCCACGTCCTTGCTCACCCGGATCGCCGTGATCGGCTTGCCCTGGCCGGACTTGCCGACATCGACCGCGGTGGCGATGCCCGGATGGTCGGTGGCGACCTTGAGGATCTCCTCGCGGAGGTTGCCGTCGCCGCTGTACGGGCGGAACACGTTGTCCGGCTCCGCCTGGGCCGCCTTGGCCCGCTGGGTGACGTCCTTGCCGTCCACCTTCTTGACCTGGAGCTTGATGCCGCGCTTGGCCAACGCGCTCGCCTGGGCGCCGTTCATGACCGCCTCGACGCGCGTCTTGCCGTCCTCGGCGCGCCCGAAGGAGACCTCCTCATGGTCGAGACCCGCCCCGTTCAGCGTCTTGAGCTGGTCGGGGGTCAGATCACCGGCATAGACCTCCACCCCGCCGGTGGCGGGCTTGGGGCGTGGTTCGGCCTGGGCCGGGGCCGCCACGAGCGTTCCGATCAGGAGCGCCGCGGCGGCCAGGATGGGGGCGGCCGTCATCCGGCGCCGCAGCGGCGGACGCCGGAGATGCCTGTGGTGCCTGCGCGTCATCGCGCCTCCCTGGCAGGGGATCACAAAGGGGCGGCGTGATCGTCTGCCCGGACGCGAGGGGTGTCAATGTGCCGTCAGTGCCGTTTGCCGCATTCGGTCATTTCGTGGCTTGTGTGCTCCATTGACCCTCCCGATGCGTCGGCCGTCCCGCGCGTGCTGCCGTCCGGGCGCGGTGCCACGGCTTCCTGCCCCGGCGGCTACACATTGTCGCCGTCGCGACAGGCGGTTTCCGGCGGTGCGTTTCGCATGATCGGTAGGAGGACCGGACGGGTCGGGGCCGCGTGCGTGGCGCGGTGCCCAGGGCGGGGGTACGAGGTTGGGTACGAGTCTGACGCTGCCGGTTCCCGAGACGCTGGAGGCCACGTACGCAGTGGCCCTCGCCGCCCCGCCGCCCGACCCCCGCGAGCTGGCCAGGGAACGGGTGGCACGGTGGATCGAGGCGCCGCTGCGCGACCTGGTGCTGGGCATGCTCGACAGCCCGCTGCTGACCCTCGACCTGCGTCCCGCCGCCGAGTTCCCGCCGCTGCCCGCCGACCTGCTCGTCGCGTACGGTGCCACCCGCCGCGATCTGGCCGGCATCGCCGCGGCCTCCCATCTGCTGGCCGTGCGCGCCGCGTACCGTCCCGGCTGGCCGCCCGCGCACGAGTGGGTCACCCGCGCCATCGCCGGCGCGATCGGCCTTGAGGCGGCGGACAAGGGACGGGCCGTTCCGGTGATCGATGTCTTCACCCCGCAGGTGCTCGCCGCCGACCGGATCCGCGACTCGCTCCCCGGCCCGGACGGCACCGTACGGCTGACCGACTGGATCCTGCTGCCGCACACCCCGGTTTCCGCCTCGGACGCCGCTCACGCCTCGGACGCCTCGGACGAGGAGTGGTTCTGGTTCACGACCAAGGGGCTGGCCAGGTTCGGGCTGCCGGAGCTGCAGACCGAGCACGTCCCGTCGCGGCTGGTCGAGCCGTGGGGCCGGCTGCTCAACGGGCTGGCCTCCCGCCTGCTCGGGCTGTGGCTGGACGAGATCCCGGCCGGCGAGCAACCCGTCTTCGTGGAGCTGCCGGAGATCGTCTCGGTCGGGCTGCGGGACGTGGCCGCTGCTCAGGGCGCCGAGGAGCCGGCCGGGCGCGAGGTCCGGGTACGGCTGCGGATGGACGCCGACGGCACCGGCCGGCCGCTGCTCACCGTGCTGCCCGCCGACGGCGGCCCGGACGGTCTCGAAGCCCTCTGCACCGCCCTCTTCGGCACGTCCCGTCCCGCCTGACGGCACTGTGCTCAGGGCCGTGCGGCCCTGTGTTTCTGGCCCGACGGCGCTGCGCTTCCGACCTGAACGGCCCCGTGTTTCCGACATGACGGCACTGTGTTTCTGGCCCGATGGCCCTGCGCGCGGGCGGATGCGCTTGCCGGGATCATCGCGAGGCCTGAGGATCGGAACGTGAGAATCGGTCCGCGCGACAGTCCCAGGCCCGAGCCGGGAGACGAGCCCCCCGAGCCCCGAACCCCCCGCCCGGTGCCTTATCCCGGCGATGTCCATGTTGCGGGCTCCCCGTCCGCCGACACCGCCGAGCCCCCCGACGACCCGGGAGCCACCGGAGACCCTGGAACCACCAGAGATCTTGGAAACGCCGGCAACACCGGAAACCCGGGATATCCCGGCAACAACGACCCGGCCCCGGCCGACTGGGTCCCCGTACAGGGCACGCCCCGTCCCGAGGAGCCGATCGTGGCGGAGGACCGGCGCGAGCAGCGCGAGCGGGAGCTGGCCGAACTGTACGAGCGGCGCCGCCGGGAGCTGCGCCGCCAGCGCGAGGCCCGTGACCGGCGCGAGCCCGAACACCCGGAATCGGCCCCGGAGCCGGAACGCCCTGCGGCGTCCCCGCCTCCGCCTCCGCCCGCCGTGACCGTCCCGGACCTCTCCGCCTGGAGCGTGCCCGAACGCCCCGCCGCGGTCGGGCCGATGGACGATCCGGAACGGCGCCGGACGCTGGTGGACGCGTTCGTGGCCGAGTTCGTCGCGAGCGCGACCTGGCGCGCGACGCTGGCCGTGCTGGAGGGCGCGTTCCCCGGTCTCGGGATGGCGGCGACGCTGTCGCGCCGTACCGACGAGCTGTGGCGGACGATCCACACGCTGGAGGAGGTGGGCTCGGCCGGGCTCGGTGTGCCGGTCTGGCTGGACGGCGGCGGACTGGTGTTCGACCTCAGCGCCCGGCTCCGGGCGCGGCGGCACGGCGGTGGCCCGCAGCAGGGGGTCCGGCCGCGTGCCTCGTGGCCGTACGCGGGCGCGTTCGTCGTCGACACCCTCGATCCGCTGCGCTACCACCGCGCCGTCGGGGGACCGGCGGCACCGGCCGCTCCGCTGCGGGAGGGCGCGCCGGTCGCCCCGCCGCCCGGCGAGGAGGACGACAGCGGCGTGGTGATCGTCGCGGACCTGACCCTGGCCGGGGTACGGGTGCTCGACGCGGCGGCGCTGTGGCGGTACGCGGGCCGGGTCGTGGTCGCGACCCTGCACGATCCGGTCCGCCCGGAGACGCGGGCGGTGGCGCGCCGGGCCCTGCGGGCGCTGCGGCGGGTCGTGTTCGTCGACCCGTACCTGGGCCTCGGGATGTGCCTCTGGATCGACATCACCCGGACGCCGCGCTGCCTGCTGGTGTTCGCCGTCGACCCCGACGACGAACGGACCCCCCGCTTCGTCCGCCCCTAGCGGCCCCGGGTGTTGACTCGTGGCGTGTTCGCCTCAACGGGCGATGCCGGAGGCGAACACGCCACGGGTCAACGGAAGCGAGCGGCACGGCTGTGGGCGGCGCGCCTGCGGGCGCGGTCTGGGGTCAGTCCGGGGTGCGTAGCCAGCTCAGTTCCACCTGGAGTTCGGCGGGCAGTTCGCGGATCCGGGTGGCCGGCTCCCACGGCTCGGCGGTCTCCGGGACGTCGTCGGTCAGCAGCCCGCAGACGAGCGTGGCGGAGGTGCGGACGGCGGTGAACGCGCCGAGGCGGGCGATCCCGCCGCCGCTCAGCCGGGCCAGCTCGACCAGCAGCGCGGCCAGCGCCGAGGGGTCCTGCGGGTCGCGCAGGTCCCGGACGTAGGTGAACAGCTCCTCGGCCAGCGCGTCCTCGCGGCGCCCGGACAGGTGGTAGGCCGTCCCCAGGAACCCGCCGCCCGGGGTCTGTACGGACCGCTGGTCCCTGATCCGGACGCGCAGCCCGTACTCGGCGCAGCAGCGCTCGTACGCGTCGGAGAGCAGCGCCTCGGCCTCGCCCTCCTCGCTGAGCAGCAGCCCGGACACGATGCCCTCCTCGCGGCCGAGCCGTTCGAGCAGTTCGCGCCGCAGCTCGCCGACGACCTGCTCGGCCGCGTCCAGCGAGCGCGCCAGCGCGTGCCTGGCCTCACGGTCGAGCTCGGCCCCGGCCAGCTCCACCGTGATCGACTCCAGCTGCTCCTCGATCTTGTCGACCCGGACGCCGAGCTGCTCCACCCGGCCGGCCATCTCGCCCTCCATGTCGGCTGGCACAGGGGCGGCCGGCGCGGACCGGTCCGCGTACAGCGCGTGCGGCGGCGGCTCGGGCGGCTCGGGCTCGGGCGGCGGCGGCACCGTGATCGCGGCACCGTCCCGTACCTCGGCGAGCTCGGCCTGGAGCGCGTCGTGCCGCCGGCCGAGGTCGAGGACCTGGGCCCGCAGATCGCGCAGGTCCGCCTGCGCGCGGGGGAGTCGCTTGTCGGAGGCCAGATAGAGCTCGCGCCCGGCGATCGCCAGGCACAGCAGGACCAGGGTCAAGGTGGTCATGAAGCTCCTTGGGGGCGGGCTGCCCCTCGACCCTAACCGGCCGTGCCCGCCCCGGCCGAGAGCGCGGCGGATCTCCGTCCAAATCCCCCGGAATTTCCTATCTGCCGGGGGATCTGGGGAGTCCGGGAGATCTGCGAGCCTGTGCTGCGGTCAGCCGAAGAGTCCGCCGAGCAGCCCGCCGAGGATCTCCCCGACGGCGCCCGCCGCCTCACCCGCGACCGCGTTGGCGGCCTCGCCCGCGACGGCGTTGGCCGCCTCGTTCGCCAGCTGCCCGCCGACCTGCCCTGCGAACTGCCCGGCCGCGTCGGCGGCGTACTGTCCCGCCGCGTCGCCGAACTGGTTCATCGGGACGCCGGCCGCGTAGCCCGCGACGTTCCCGGCGACACCGGCCGCTCCGCCGATCACGTTGCCGAACGCGTCGACCGCCGCGCCGGCGGCCATCCCGCCCGCGACACCGGCGGCGGCGACCCCGCCGACCGCGCCGACCGCGCCCGCCGCGGCCCAGCCGGCCCCGTGATGGGGACGCCCGTGGCCGGGATAGCCCTGGTTCGGGTAGCCCTGGTTGGGATAGCCGTGGGACGGCTGCCCGTGCTGGGGCTGCCCGTAGGCAGGAGGCGGCGGCGGATACTGCGGCGAGCCATGGCTCGGGGGCGGCGGGTACTGCGGGGCGTTGTGCCCGGGAGGCGGCGGCGGGTACGGCATGCCGGGGTTGCCCGGCCCAGGCGGCGGCCCCGGGTACGGAGCCGGCGCGTGACCGGGCGGAGGCGGCGGCGACATCGGGCCCTGCCCGTGGCCAGGAGGCCCAGGCGGAGGCGGTGGGCCGGCGGGGTTGTGCGCGGGACCCTGGCCGGGCCCCGGAGCCGGCGGCGGGAACTGCCCCTGGCCGGGCCCGCCGGGCTGGCCGGACTGCCCGTACTCGGCGGGACCGCCGTACGAGGCGGCCGCCGGTGCCGGAATGCCGTGCCCCGGCGTGGCGTGGTGGCCGGGCGGCGGCGGGAAGGTCGAAGGGCCACCGCCGGGCGGGGGAAGCGGAGCGCCCCCGGGCGGCGTGTGGTGACGGCCCGGCCCGGGCGGCGGAGCGGGGGAGTTGAAGGACGCCTGCGAGCGCGGGCGCGACACGGCCTCGTCCAGCCAGCGGCCGATCTTGGCGCCCCAGTCGGTCTCGGCGGCCTCCGGATGCTCGACCTTGAAGCGGCCGAACGACTCGTCGCCGCCGCCCCCGTCGCGCCGGTCGGCCTCCAGCGCGAACACCATGTGCCGGGGCGAGGCCACGAAGGTCAGCCCGATCTCACCGAACCGGCCCTGGTACTGGGGCGGCGGGGAGAGCTGGATCTCCTGGAAGAACGGCAGCTGCTGCGGTACGCCGGGCAGCTTGGACTGCTCGAACGAGACCTGCTTGATCTTGAAGCCGAGCCGGGCGATGGCGGCCAGTACCCACTGCTGCGACTTCAGCGGCTCGACCGAGATCGGGTCGATGTCGCCCGGATCGCGCGCGCCCTTGACGTCCACCTCGGTGCACAGCCCGATGGTGAAGCCGGGCAGCTCGCGTCCCAGCACCGTGGTGAACGGCAGCTCGTACGGCAGCGGGATGGAGAACGACAGGTCGCGCCGCTGCCCCGGGTCCAGCCGGAACGAGCGGGTCAGCGCGCCCCGGTAGACCTCAGGCCCGGCGCTCTCGCCGCCGTAGCCGTTCTGCGTCCGCGGCATCAGCGCCAGCGTCACATGCCGGACCTCCGCGGGCTGCGCGCCGCCGAGGATGTGCACCTTCCCGGCCACGACGCCGCCGGGACGGCAGTTCGGCTCCGACAGGACCGTCTCGACGGAGATCCCGGGGCCGGGCCCGCCGCCGGGTCCGCCTCCGTGTCCGTCGCCGTACCCGCCCGCCATCTGCCCGTAGGACACTGGCCGTTCCCCTCTCGCGACACCCGGGGGCCATCCCCACAACGGCCGGCCCCGCATCGGTCAGACGGAATCCACCATGCCATCGGTTCACTCCGGCAAGCGATGTATTGCGCCCATAACATGACAGTGCGCCCAAAACATCACGGGTTGCGGCCTTTTCGCCGCGCGTCCGGATCAGCCGACCTTGAATCAGCCGCCCCCGGATCAGCCGGCTTCGGGAGCCTCCGCCGCCGAGACCGTGACCGGCGCGTATCCCAGCTTCTCCAGCGGCCCGACGATCTGCGCCGCGTCGCCGACCGCGATGACGGTCAGCGCCTCCGGGTCGACGTGCTCGGCGTACGCACGGGCGACGTTGTCCGGCGTCGCGGCGCGCACGGCCGCCAGGTAGCGGCTCGGATAGTCGGGGCCCAGGTGGTTGGCCGTGGCGTCGGCGAGCTCGGCGGCGACCGAACGGGCCGTCTCGTACTCGGCGGGCGCCCGGTCGGCCAGTGCCCGCACCGAGGAGCCGCACTCCTCCTCGCCGATGCCGCGCGTGCTCACGCCGCGCAGCTCGGTGAGCGCGTCGGCGACGGCGTCGGCGGTGACCTCGGTGTGCACGGCACCCTGCGTGATGAACAGCCCGCAGTGCCGCATCCGCAGCAGCCCGGCGCGCACGCCGTAGGTGTAGCCCTTCTCCTCGCGCAGCACGCTGTTGAGCCGCGAGGTGAGCCCGCCGCCCAGCACGTGCGACACGACCGTCAGCAGCGCCCAGTCGGGGTGCGAGCGGTCGGGTACGCCGTGCCCGATGCTCAGGTACGTCTGCACCGATCCAGGACGGTCGACGACGACGATGCGCGGGCCCGCAGTGGGCGCGACCGTGTCGGCGGTACGCAGGACACTGCTGGACGTCGTCCAGCCCTGCAGCGCCGCGTTCAGCGCCCCCTCGGCATCGACGCCGGACAGGTCGCCCGCAACGACGGCGGTCGCCTCGGCCGGCACCACCGAGCTGTAGAAGTCGCGTACGGCGGCGCCCTCGATCGCCTCCACCGAGGCGGGCAGGCCGCCGGTCGGACGGGACGCGCGGGCCTCGCCGGGGAACATCACGGCGCGCAGCTCGCGCATCGCCCGCGATCCCGGGTCGGCGTCGTCCTGCGCGATCTCCTCCAGCCGCTCGCGGACCAGCCGGCGGACGTCGGAGTCGGCCAGCGCCGGCCGCCGTACGACCGAGGAGAACAGCTCCAGCGCCGCGCCGAGCCGGGTGACCGGCACGTCCAGCGCGATCCGCAGCGCGGTCAGGTCGGCCGAGGCGTACAGGCTGGCGCCCAGCCGCTCGAACGCGGCGGTCAGCGCGGTGCCGCCGCCGGGCTCGGTGCCCTCCAGCAGCGCCCGCGCGGCCAGCGTGGCGACGCCGTCGTGGCCCTCGGGCTCGCGCCCGGCGCCCGCGTTCAGGACGAGGCGTACGGCGGCGAGCCGGCGGCCCGGCAGATCGCAGCGGAGCGTGCCGGGACCGCCGCCGGGCACCGTGCCCTCCGTACCGGCGGGGAAGGACCAGGCGGGAACGGGCCCGGGGACCGGGCGCGGCGCCAGAGCCATGCCGGTCGATCCGCCGGTCGATTCGGTGGTCACGACGCCGTACCTCCGTAGGTCAGGACGGAGCGGGCACCGGGCTTGAGCCAGTGCCCGGCCATCTCCTTGATCTGCTCGCCGGTGACCGCCGCCGCGCGGCCCGGCGCGGTGAACACGCGGGCCGGGTCGCCGAACTGGGTGGCGTTCTGCGACAGCGCGTTGGCCAGTCCGGTCACCGTCTCGGTCTGCTCCAGGAAGCCGCGCTCGGCCTGCGCGGTCGCCCGCGCGGCCTCGTCGGCGTCCGGGCCGTGCTCGGCGAAGCGGGCCAGCTCCTCGTCCAGGACCGCGGCGATCCGCTCCGGATCGGGGCCGATCGCGTCCACGATGGCCAGCGAAGGGCCGCCGGCGAGCCGGGTCACGCCCGCCCACACCTCGGTGGCGATCTCGTCGCGGCGCACCATCCGGTCGTACAGCCGGGAGCCGGAGCCGCCGCCGAGGATCTCCACGGCCAGCTCGGCCGCCTCGACGTCGTCGCCGCCGTCGGAGGGCAGCGGGAACATCGCGAAGTAGGCGGGCGAGGGCACGTCCTCGTCCACGATCTCGCCGTTGATCCGGTCCAGGGCGCCGAGCGCTCCGGGACGGGACGGCGGCACCTGCGGGCCGGTCAGCAGTCCGCCGAAGTAGCGTTCCACCGCGGCCAGCGTCTCGTCGGGATCGACGTCCCCGACGATCGACAGGACCGCGTTGCCCGGCGCGTACCAGGTGGCGAAGAAGTCGGTGCAGTCCTTGAGCGTGGTCGCGTCGAGGTCCTCCATCGAGCCGATGGGGGTGTGGTGGTACGGGTGGCCCGCCGGGAACGTCAGCGCGCACAGCCGCTCGAACGCGGTGCCGTACGGCTGGTTGTCGTAGCGCTGGCGGCGCTCGTTCTTCACCACGTCGCGCTGGTTGTCGAGGTTGGCCTGGGTGAGCGCGGCGGGCAGCGTGCCCATCCGGTCGGCCTCCAGCCAGAGCGCCAGCTCCAGATGGCTCACCGGGACCGTCTCGTAGTAGTTGGTGCGCTCGAAGGAGGTACTGGCGTTGAACGTCGCGCCGGCGCTTTCCAGCAGCGCGGCGTGCTCGCCCTCGGCGACGTTGGAGGAGCCCTGGAACATCAGGTGCTCGAAGAGGTGGGCCAGGCCGGTGCGGCCGGCGACCTCGTGCCGCGAGCCCACCCCGTACCAGATGTTGACGGCGGCCAGCGGTACGACGTGGTCCTCGCAGACCACCACGCGCAGGCCATTGCCGAGCGTGTGCTCGTGCAGCGGCTGTTCTGCCACGGAGGCGCTCCCGTCCGTTCGGAGGTCGTTTCGGTCTCTCCCTGGGGGTGGACCCCCAGACCCCCAGGGCGTCCGCCCAAAGGGCGAGTAAGTGGAAAGCACCGCGCGTCGGAGGGACGGCGCCACCCAGGCGGCGGGCTTGATCTCCGTCTCACGGTACCGGTTCGCGGCCCTGCCGGGTGCCGCGCGCCCGTGCTGGATGAGCCCGTGCGGATGAGCCCGTGCTGGGTCGGCCCGGTGTGGGCCGGCCGGTGGCGGGTCAGCCGGTGGTGAGTCAACCCGTGGTGGGTCAACCCGTGGTGGGTCAGCCGGTGGTACGGGAGTTGCCCGAGCCGCCGGTGCCCTGGGCGGTCGTGGCCTCGTGCGCGGCGAGCGCGTCCGCCAGCGACGCGTGCAGGACGAAGATCTTGGTGAGCTGGGTGACGTGGAAGACCCGGCGGACCCGGTCGTTGGCGCCCATGAAGGACATCGACCCGTCCCGGGCCCGGAGCCGGTGGTAGATCCCGACCAGCACGCCCAGCCCGGTGGAGTCCAGGAAGGTGACCTCGCTCAGGTCCACCACCAGGTGCGCGGCGCCGCTGTCGATGATGTCGAGCAGCATCTCGCGCAGCCGGGGACTGGTGAAGACATCGATCTCACCACTGATCTTCACCACGGTGAGCCCGTGCTCGACCCGGTGCGCGACGGCGAATTCCACCGAAAATTCCTCTCCGCTCGTTCCCTAGGGCCCCGTTCATTTTGGGGGATATGGGCCTATACCCGCAGGGAGCGGCCATTACCCCCGCTCGCCCCTGCGACATCCGCCACAGGTGTGTGGCGGCTAGGACGAGCGGAACAGTGCCCAGACGATCTTGCCGTGCGGCAGGCCGCACCAGCCCCAGCGGATGCTGAAAGACTCGACCAAATGCAGCCCGCGGCCGGTCTCGGCGATGTAGTCGGGTTCCTTGCGGCGCGGCGCGGCGGGGCTGGAGTCGATGATCCCGCAGAGCAGCCAGGGGGCCTCGTACAGCATCCGCAGCCGGATCGCGGCGGGGGCCGAGCCCAGCGGGTCGGCGGTCATCCCGGCGACCCGGCCGTCCCGGCGCGCGCGGCGGGAGAGGGGCGAGCCGCCGCTGTGCCGCAGCGCGTTGGTGACCAGTTCGGAGACCACGAGGCCGACGTCGTCGGCCAGGACCGCGCCGCCCCAGCCGTCCAGCCGGGAGACCGCGAAGTGCCGCGCTTCGGTGACCGACTCCGGCTCGGGCAGGACGGTGAACGAGACGGTGGGCCCGGCGGGCGCGACGAGCGCGCGCAGTCCCATCCCGAGCCGGGGCGGCAGGTCACACGATTCGGGCACCGCGACCGAAGCGACGGCACAGTCCTGTGAGCCCGCCGGCCCCGCGTTGGAGGCGGCCCCCCAGCGCGTGTCGTCGTGCGCGTGGCGTGACGTCATTCCCCGGACCCCGCAGAGTGATCTCGTTGTGCAGCCATGGCTTGGAAGTCTCGTGCGTTATCCTGCGCATCGTAGCGTGCGAATGCAAGGCCCAATGCACGTGCATCCGGCCCGGGAGAGTGATCGGGACGGTGCGTGCGCGGGTGATCGGAGGTAACCCCAGGACAGGGCCCCCAGTGGCACACTAAGTTCGCTGTCCGCCAACGAGCCGGGAGGTTGGGCGTGACTCCAGAGACGCCGGGAACCGGATCGACGGTACGTCGGATCCTGCTCGGTTCACAGCTTCGTCGCCTGCGTGAGACGAAGGGTGTGAGCCGCCAGGACGCCGGCTACGTCATCCGCGCGTCGGAGTCCAAGATCAGCCGCCTGGAGCTCGGACGGGTCAGCTTCAAAGAGCGAGACGTCGACGACCTGCTCACGCTGTACGGCGTCGTTGATGCCACCGAACGCGAGGCGCTGCTGCAACTCGCCCGGGAGGCCAACACGCCGGGCTGGTGGCACCGGTACAACGACGTCCTCCCCGGCTGGTTCCAGACCTATGTCGGGCTGGAGGAGTCTGCGGCCCTGATCCGGACCTACGAGCTCCAGTTCGTCCCGGGTCTGCTGCAGTCGGAGGGCTACGCGCGGGCGGTCATCCGCCTGGGCAACGCCGGTGCGGCCGAGCACGAGATCGACCACCGCGTCGGGCTGCGGATGCAGCGGCAGGAACGGCTGACCGGCGCGGAAGCCCCGCGGCTGTGGGCGGTCCTGGACGAGGGCGCGCTGCGCCGTCCGATCGGCGGGCCTGAGGTGATGCGGGGCCAGTTCGAGCATCTCATCGAGATGTCCAAGCTGCCCAACGTCACCATCCAGGTGATGCCGTTCCGGTTCGGCGGCCACGCGGCCGAGGGCGGCGCGTTCTCCATCCTGCGCTTCCCCGAACAGGACCTGCCGGACGTCGTGTACGTCGAGAACCTCACCGGCGCGATGTACCTGGACAAGCGCGACGACGTCGACACCTACCTGCAGGCGATGGAACGGCTGTGCGTCGACAGCGCGACACCCGAGCGCACCGTCGAGCTTCTCGGTGATTACCTCAGAGAGACATGATGCTCCGAACCGACAAGGGCCAGAACACCACCCCACGACGGATCAACGCCTACGACAACGGGATGCCGGCGACCTGGCTCCAGGGAGCCCGCTGGCTGAAGTCCCGGCGCAGCAACTCCCAGGGGAACTGCGTCGAGATCGCGGAACTGCCCGGTGACCGGATCGCGATGCGCAACTCGCGCCATCCCGAGGGCCCCGCGCTCATCTACACCCGCCCGGAGATCGAGGCGCTGATCCTCGGCGCCAAGGACGGGGACTTCGACCATCTGATCGCGGCCCCGTCCAACTGACTCCCGGTGCCCGCACCCTTCCGGCCGTTCTCCCTACCGACTCCGACCGACTCCGATCCGCTCCCGCGATTCTGAATCCCTCGATCCGACGAAGCCCGCCGGGCGCCCCCGCTCCCGTAGCAGCGCCCGGCCCACATTCCGTCGCCTCGCCCTGGCCCGCCGCTTCGCCGTGACCGGCGGGCTCGCTCCGGCCCGTCGCCTCGCCGGCCCGCCTGCGCGCCTCGTTCAGCCGCAGTTGCCGTAGGGCGCCGCAGTGGAACCGGATCCGTACCGCACGCACTTGCCAGGAGCCTTGACGTAGGCGGGACCCGCGTACCAGGCGAACGATCCGCCGTCGCTGACCCTGCTGCCGCCGCTGGCCTGGATCCACACCGACACCGACGAGGCCTTGCCGACGTTCTTCGTCTTCATCGTCACGGCGCAGTTGTACTGCGAGCTGCTGCTGTAGAGCTGGTACGCCCGGCCGCCCGCCACCGCCATCGAACGTTGCACGTAGTAGCCGCCGCCGGGGGCCTCGGCGTTGCACACGCCCTGGGGCGTGTACTTGTTCGCCGGCTCCTTGGCGGGCGTTCCGCCGCCTCCGCCACCACCCGTGGCAGGGGGAACGGACGTCTGCGGCTTGCCCGGCTGGTCGGGGGCCTTGGGATCGTTCGGCTTCGTCCCGGGCTTCTGGGAGTCCTCCGGCTTGGCCGTGCGGCCCTTCGGGTCCGCGGCCGTCCCGCCGGGAAGGTTCTCTTGGGGGACGGTGCCGGGCGGTGCCTGCTGACCTGCGGCGGCGTTGTCGCCGGCGCCCTTCTCGTCCCCGCCGCGCGTCGTCGCCCACACCGCACCGCCCGCGAGAAGGACCGCCACCGCCATCGCCGCGGCGAGCGGGATCAGTAGCCGGTTGTGGCCATTCTTGGCGGGCCGCGCCTGCTGATGCGGCGGCGGCCCGGCGTATGCGGCGTGCGCCTGCGGTTGCAGTGCGTACGGAGGCGGCTGCGGCGACGTCGCACTGTTGGCGAGCGGGGCGGCAGGCGGACCGGCGAGCGGATCGGCGCGCGGGTCGGTCAGCGGATCGGCGACCGCGAACGGGGGCGGCGGCGCGGGCATCTCGACCGGCGGCGGAAGCGGCGCGGGCGCCTCGCCCGGGGCGGCGCCGACGAGCCGCTCCTGGGCCTCGCGCGCGGTGGGGCGCTGCTCGGGCTCCTTGGCCAGGCAGGACTCGACCACCTCGCGCAGCGGGCTGGGCAGGTCGCCGAGGTCGGGATCGCCGGTGAGGATGCGGTGCATCACCGCGGCCATCTCGTCGTTGCCGAACGCGGGCCGCCCGGTGGCGGCGAACACCATCGTGGTGCCCCACGCGAACATGTCCGCGGCGGGCCCCACGGCCGCGCCGCTGAAGTGCTCGGGGGCCATGTACGCGGGCGTGCCGACGTTCTGCGTCTCGCCGGCCGCGCCGAGCGCGCGGGCCACCCCGAAGTCGATCACGCGCGGGCCGTCCGGGCCCATCATCACGTTGTGCGGCTTGAAGTCGCGGTGCACGATCCCGGCCTGGTGGATCGCGTACAGCGCGGTCAGCGTGCTGATCGCGAGCCGCTCCAGCGCGCCGCCGGTGCGCGGGCCCTCCTCCTGCACCAGCCGGTGCAGCGACTGGCCGGGCACGTACTCGCTGACGATGTACGGCTGGTCGCCCGCCAGATCGGCGTCCAGGACCTGCGCCGTACAGAACCGCGCCACCCGCTTGGCCACGTCCAGTTCGCGCACGAACCGGTTCCGGGCCGGGACGTCGGCGGTGAGCCCGGCGTGCAGGAGTTTGATCGCGACATAGTCGGCCAGCCGCTCCGGGCCGCCGGCGCCCGCGCGGCGGCCGAGGTACACCGCGCCCTGACCGCCCTCGCCCAGCCGGCCCAGGATCTCGTACGCCCCCAGGGTGGCCGGATCGCCCGACCGCAGCGGGTGGGCGTCCGGCATCGTCCTGTCCGTCACACGACTCTCTCTTCGTCTCTCTGCGTCGGCTCGTGGAAGAAGGCCAGACTATTGGGCGATCCAGGGTCGGCGTGCCGGAAGGCCCCGGCCGTTGCGGCTTGGTGATCAACGAACGAAGGCCCCCGCGCGGGTGCGCGGGGGCCTTCGGATCGGTGTTCGGGCCAGGCCGGACGGTCAGGCCGGGTCGGGCGTGCCCCGCGAGGGGCCTCCGTCCGCCCGGCCGAGTCCATGGCCCGGCGGTCCCTCCAGGGCATGATCGCGTTCCAGCCGGGCGGCGACCGCGAGCGCCCGGAGCGAGGTCGTCTTGACGTGCTTGTGCCCGTTCGTACGGGCCTTGGGAATGCTGCTGCGCATGGTTGACCTCCGTGTCGGGGGGCGCGGGGCCGCGGCTGATCGGGATACCCGATGCGCGGCGTGTCTCGCATGGTGCAACAGCAAGATCGTCGTCCCTATTCCGAGTGACCGCTCGCATTTTTACCTTCGGTGCAGTGGCCCGGGTAATCGGCGGCGCTGTCTAGGTTGTATTCCTAACTAGGTTGCTCTAACGTCTAGATCGTTCCACCGAACGAGCAAAGGTGCCCCCCCCATGACCACCGATCGCCGCTCCAGTTGGCTCAAGGGCGTTCTCGACCTGCTGGTGCTCGCCGACCTCACCGCCGGTGAGAGCTACGGCTACGAGATCGCCAAGCGGCTCGCCGCCTCCGGCCTCGGCCAGATCAAGGGCGGCACGCTCTACCCCGTGCTCAACCGCCTCGAAGAGGCCGGGCTGGTCGCCGCCGAGTTCCGGGCCGCCGAGCGCGGCCCCGGCCGCCGCTACTACAGCCTGACCGGCCCCGGCCGCGACGTCCTCGCCGAGCAGAGCCGGCTGTGGCTGGCCTTCGACGAGTCCGTCCGTTCCGTCCTTGCCAAGGGAGACCCCCGATGACCGTGTACTTCGACACCCTCGCCACCCGGCTCCGCGCCGAGGGCATGCCCGCCGAGGAGGTCACCGGAACGGTCGAGGACCTCGCCGCCTACACCGCCGACTCCGGCACCGACCCGCGCGAGGAGTTCGGCCCGCCCGAGGAGTTCGCCACCCGCCTGGCCGGCGGCGCCGCGGCCGAACCCGCCCCCGCCGCCGAGAACTGGGTGTGGACGGCCGACGCGTTCCACGAGCTCCAGCACCTGAACCACTTCGGCGACCAGGGCTGGGAGGTCGAGCGCGTCGACGGCGTCGGCCGCTTCGTCAGCCGCCGCGACGCGGGCGCCCCGCAGCGCTGGGAGTACCGCCGCGAGACCGTGCGGCCCCGCCGCGAGTCCCGTGCCGCGCTGGCCGGACGCCTCGCCCCCGACGGCTGGGAGCCCTGCGGCACCTGGATCTGCTTCGAATACTTCAAGCGCCCCAAGGCCGCCGACCTCGGCCCCGCCGCCGCGCTCACCGACGTCCCCGTCGCCCCCGCCCGCCGCGCCTTCTGGAGCAAGGGCTTCGCCGCCTACCTCCTCTTCCTGGGCGCCATCCTCGCCTGGAGCCTCCTTGGGAGCGGCGATTCCGGCCGTACCGCCACCCTCCTCCTCGCGGGTTCCGCGACGGGTCTCGCCATCGCCGGCGTCTGGTCCGTGCTCGCGCGACGGTCCGCCCGGCGTTCCTCCCAAGGGTGAACGGGCCGAGGGTGAACGGGCCGAGAGGTGCCCGAGCCAAAGGTGACCGGCCCGTCCCGGAATCCGTGACCGCCGGTCCTGACAACCGGTGAACGGCGCCGTCCGGCATCCTCTACAGTCGTGCGGCAAAGCCCAATACAGCGGGAGAAAGCTGTGCGCGCAGTCGTCGGAGCCGTGATCAGTGGAGCCTTCCTGGTGTTCCCGCAGGCGCCCGCCCACGCGGCCCCGGCGCCGGACCTCGCTCCGGCCCCCGACTGCCAGGTCGCGCGCGGCGTCCCGGGCCCGATCGGCGAATCCTGGGCCGACCGAAGGCTCGGCTTCGCCCGCGTCTGGCCGCTGACCCGGGGACGGGGCGTGACCACCGCCGTGATCGACAGCGGTGCCGACCCGTCCCACCCGATGCTCGCCGGCCGGGTCGCCAGGACCGTCGACCTGACCGGCACCGGCCCCAGCGACTGCGCCGGCCACGGCACGGGCGTCGCCGCCCTCGTCGGCGGCCGCGACCTCACCGGCTCCGGCACCCGGCTGACCGGCGTCGCACCGGAATCGCGGCTCGTGGTCATCAAGCAGCAGAACGCCGAACGCGACGAGGGCGGCGGCGCCCGCCTCCCCAAGGCCGTCCGGTCCGCCGTCGCCGCCGGGGCAGGCGTCATCAACATCTCCATCAAGGCCGGCGACAGCCCCGCCCTCGCACGGGCCGTCCAGGACGCCCAGAGCAAGGACGTCGTGATCGTCGCCGCGGCCGGCAACGCCCAGAAGGAAGGCGGCGACGCCGGCCCCGCCTACCCGGCGAGCTACCCCGGCGTCATCTCCGTCGCCTCGCTCGGCCCCGACGGCGCCCGCGCCGAAAGCTCCGGCGTCCAGTCCAGGGTCGATATCGCGGCCCCGGGCAAGGCCGTCCCGACCGCCTGGCCCGGCGGTGGCTACAACCCGCAGGCCGAGGGCACCAGCTACGCCGCCGCGTACGTGACGGGAGTGGCGACGCTCGTACGATCACGCCACCCGCACCTGAACCAGCAGCAGGTGGTGAACCGCATCCTGACGACATCGGACGGCAACGCGGGCCTCGGCACGGGACGCGGCATGGTCAACCCCGTCCAAGCCGTCACGGCCCTCGTCCCAGGAGAGACCGACGGTGGCGGTCCCGCGCCTACGATCGCCCCTGCCGCGCTGGCCCCGCCACGGCACACCGACGAACGCACCCGGGTGATCGCCTTCTCGATCAGTGGTGTCGCGCTCGCGGCCGCCGCTCTGGCGGTCCTCATCGGGGTCGTGACACCGATGGGCCGGCGTCGCCGCTGGCGCCCCGGCCGCGCCGTCCTGACGGAACCGGGCCTCGAAGAGGATCTCCTCCTCGAAGCCCCCGCGCCGACCACCATCGGCGCTCCCCGCTGAGCCGGCCTTCTCCGAGCCGGCCGCCGTCCTGCCGCCGGTCTCATGCCTCCCGGACGGCGGTCTGGATGAGACGGGCACCGGCGCGGCGGTCGCCGAGCGTGCCCCGCCCGGCCGGGAGCGGCATGGGCCGGATCTCGTGGAACAGCGGTCCCTCCTCCCGGCTCCCGGACATGATCAGAGCGGGCGAGGCCATGTCCTTGAGCTGCTGGAGGACCGGGTCGTACAGGGAACGCCCGGCGCCGCCCATCGCGCGGGAGAGCACCAGGTGGACTCCGATGTCGCGGGCCTGCGGCAGGAGGTCGCGGAGTGGCAGCAGGGGATTGTTCGACGTCGCGACCAGGTCGTAGTCGTCCACGAAGAAGAAGACGTCCGATCCCTTCCACCACGAACGATCCCGGAGCTGGTCGGGCGTGAGGTCGGCCGGCGGCAGCCGTTCGTTCAGTGCCTCCACCAGATCGGTCACCAGCTCCATGGCCGCCGACGCGGACGCCGCGTACCCGACGCGGTGCTCGGTGGTGGCGGTGTCGAGCAGCGAGCGGCGGTAGTCGATGAAGATCAGCCGCGCCTCGTCGGGGGTGTGCCGGGCGACGATGCCCTCGGCGATGAGGCGCAGCAGGTTGGTCTTGCCGCATTCGGTGTCGCCGACGGCCACGAAGTGCGGGTCGGCCGCGAAGTCCAGCTGGACGGGGGAGAGCGTGTCCTCGTCGATGCCGACGGGTACCCGCCACCGCTCCCGTGCGACGCCGGCCAGCTGGGAGACCGGCAACCGGGCAGGCAGCAGCCGTACCGGCGGAGCGTGCGGTCCCTGCCATGCCGCGGCGATCGCCTTGACCATCGCGGTCACGCCGTCGGCGAGGTCGTCGGTGCCGCCCCGCCCGTCCAGCCGCGGCAGCGCGGCCAGGAAGTGCATGCGGTCACGGGTGAGGCCGCGGCCGGGACGCCCTTCGGGGACGCTCTCGGCGAGCCGCCGGTCGATCTCGGACTCGTAGGAGTCGCCGAGCTTCAGCTCCAGCCGCGTGCCGAACACGTCCCGGATGCCCATCCGGAACTCCGACCACTTCCCGGCCGTGGCGATCACGTGAACCCCGTAGCCGAGCCCGCGGGCCGCCAGGTCGGTGATCGTGTCCTCGAGCTGCTCGTACTCCTGCCGGAGCGTCATCCAGCCGTCCACCACCAGGAACACGTCCCCGAACCCGTCGCCGGGAACGGTTCCGGCCGCGCGCAGCCGCCGGTAGGTGGTGATGGAGTCGATGCCGTTCTCGGCGAACCGCTGCTCGCGCCCTTCCAGCAGCGTGGACACTTCGGCGACCGTACGCCGCACGCGATCGGGATCACGGCGGTTCGCGACACCGCCCACATGCGGCAGTTCGGTGAACCCGGTCAGCGTGCCGCCACCGAAGTCCAGGCAGTAGAACTGCGCCTCCTCGGGCGTGTGCAGCACCGCCAGCGACGTGATCAGCGAACGCAGCAGGGTCGACTTGCCGGTCCGCGGTGCCCCCACGATGGCGACGTGGCCGGCGGCGGCGGAGAGGTCGACCCACAGCGGGTCGCGCCGCTGCTCGAGTGGCCGGTCGATGATGCCGGCAACGGCCGCCAGGCGTCCGCGCCCTTCCCAGCCCGCCGCCGTCAGCCCGTACCCGGTGGTGGCCGACAGTGCCGGAAGCAGCTGGTCGAGAGCGGGCGGGACATCGAGCGGCGGCAACCAGATCCGGTGCGCCGCGGTGCCGTTGTCCGCCAGCCGGTCGATGAGGGTCTTGAAGAGGCTCTCTTCGGGGCGCTGCTCCTGCGGCTCCACCGGCGCCGGCCCCTCGACCGTCCGCGGTGCGATGTAGGCGGTGGAGTACGGCGCGATCTGGCGCTGCCGCGCCGGCCCGTCCGGCCGTGTCCCGCCCCCCTCCGCGCTGACGGGCCCGGAGACGTACGCGGCCTTGAAGCGGACCATGTCGCTGACGTCCACCTTGAGATACCCGTTGCCCGGCTGAGAGGGCAGCTCGTACGCGTCGGGCACGCCCAGCACCACGCGGGACTCCATGGCCGAGAAGGTGCGCAGACCGATCCGGTACGACAGATGGGAGTCCAGGCCGCGCAGCTTGCCCTCCTCCAGGCGCTGGGAGGCCAGCAGCAGGTGCACGCCGAGCGACCGCCCCAGCCGGCCGATCATCACGAACAGCTCGGCGAACTCGGGCTTGGCCGACAGCAGCTCGGAGAACTCGTCCAGCACGACGAACAGCGTCGGCAGCGGGGAGAGAGGTGCTCCCTGCTCGCGCGCCTTCTCGTAATCGCGCAGCGACGCGAAGTTGCCCGCCGCCCGCAGCAGCTCCTGCCGCCGGATCATCTCGCCGTTCAGCGCGTCGTACATGCGGTCGACGAGATGCAGCTCCTCCTCCAGGTTGGTGATGACCGCGGAAACGTGCCGCAGCCGCTCCAGCCCGAGGAACGTCGCGCCGCCCTTGAAGTCGACGAGCACGAAGTTCAGCGTCTCCGAGGGGTGGCTGACCGCCAGCGCGAGCACGAGCGTACGCAGCAGCTCCGACTTGCCGGATCCCGTCGCGCCGATGAGCAGACCGTGCGGTCCCATGCCCCCCTGGGCCGACTCCTTGATGTCGAGCTCGATCGGCCGCCCGTCGGCGTCCACTCCGATCGGGACCCGAAGCCGGTTGCGCGCCGCCCGGGGCTGCCGCCAGGCGTACTGCGGGTCGAGGGCGTACGGGTCGCCCAGGCCGAGCAGCGACGTCAGCGAGAGATCACCGGCCAGCGGGTTCTGATCCGGCTCGTCGCCGGTTCCGGCACGCAGCGGGGCCAGCCTCAGCGCCAGCCCTTCGGCCTGGACACAGCTGAACGTGTCGGGGCGCCCCAGGGAACTCGCGATGTCCTTGCCGGTGTGGTCCCGTTCCAGCATCTCCAGGCCGTCGGCCGTCACGTTCAGCCGCAGCATGGTGGCGTCGGACGTCGGCGCGACGTTCCCGTCCAGGTCGATGACGCACACGCCCTTGACTCCGTCGGCGCCGAGCTGGGAGTCGGGCGGTACGGCGCCACCGTCGACGATCACGACGTGCAGCGGCAGGTCCGGGGCGTCCACGCCGGGGCTGAAGCGCGGCCTGTCCTTGAGCTCGTCGTCCAGCAGCCGTTCCAGCTCGGTGAGGGAATGGCCGAACAACCGCACGGGCCCCGCCGCGTCATGCCGGCTCGGGTGCAGGCAGTGCGGCAGCCACTTGGCCCAGTCCCACTCCAGCATGCGTTCGGGCGAAGCGCAGAACGACAGGCGCACGTCATCGGGCGTGTGGAAGACGGCGAGCTGGGCGACCATGGCCCGGGCCATGGAACGGATGGACTCCGCGTCCCCGGTGGGCACGATCCGCGCGAACGCGGGCAGCGACACCGCGACCGGAAGGTCCGGGACCGCCGCGTGAGCCCGCAGGAACCTGCGCAGCGCGCCGGCGCACATCGGCTCGAGATCCTCGATCGGCCTGGTCTCCGGGGTGATGAGCTCCAGCGCCAGCCGCTGCCGCCCGCGCCCGATCCGTACCTGGCCGAAGTCCGCGTCGGCCGGACGCCGCTCCCACAGGCGGTGGCTCATCGCCAGTGACCACAGTGTTCGCGGGTTGGGGCCGGTCCATTCCAGAGCCTCGCGCTGCTGCGCGGCGGCCTTGCGGACCCGTGCCCGGATCTGGTCGAGGTAGCGGTAGTAGTCGCGGCGCGCGCCGTTGAGCTGCTGCTTGCGTTCCCCGGCCCCCTGGCCCATCTGCCCGATACCCATGCCGACCATCGACAGGACGAACAGCCCGCTGGCCACCCACATGATCGGGTTCCCGCCGCCGGCACCGCCCGCGCCGCCCATGAACATCAGCCCCATGGCGCCACCGCTCGCGGCCATCGGAAGGTACATCAGGGCATTGGTGAAACCCTGGGTGACCGCCTCCGGAATTTCGGGCGGTGATTCCAGCAGGATTTCGCCTTCCGGAAGGCGGGGCGGCGGCCGTCGTTCCGGCCGGCGTACGAGAACGATGCCCAAAGACCGATCCCTTCAGATCGCCCTGACCAGTGGTCAAAGACGTGTCATCCTACTGATTCCGGGCGCGCCGGAGGTGTCGTTCTCGCCTTTCTGTGTCAGTACGGCGAGAGGGAGAGCGGAAACTTCATGATCATTAATGATCGTTGGGCTACCCTGGCGCACCGATGGCCTGACTGGACGTGAATATGCGGTCATCATCGGGCGTAATGGCATCGGAGCGGAGACCGAGTGAATTCGACCACCGGGGCGGATCTGTGTCGCGTGGTGCTCGTCGCGCCGCATCGCCGGCTGGACATCTC
Organism: Actinomadura sp. 9N407; assembly: GCF_044326315.1. Classification (NCBI taxonomy): domain Bacteria; kingdom Bacillati; phylum Actinomycetota; class Actinomycetes; order Streptosporangiales; family Thermomonosporaceae; genus Actinomadura; species Actinomadura sp. 9N407. The sequence continues at coordinate 143,211 of NZ_JBIRAW010000008.1, forward strand.
GCTCCCCGCGGACGTTCCGCTGGCCCATATGCTGCCCACGTTGTTGCAGGTGGCGGGGCAGAATCTGGCCAACGCGGGGCTCGCGCACTCGGGCTGGGTGCTGCAACGCGTCGACCAGCCCCCGCTCGACGAGTCTCAGACCATGTCGGCGCTGGGCGTCCGTGACGGCGAGCTGCTGTACTTCCGCCCCGAGCTCGCCCAGCTGCCCGAGGTGATGTTCGACGACGTGGCCGACGTCGTCGCGACCGGGGTCAACGAGCACGCCGACCGCTGGCGCCCGGAGACCACCCGCCGGTTCGGGCTGATCGCTGGCGCGGCCGTTCTCGTCGCCGGGGCGGTGGGCCTGGCCGGGTCCGGCCCGCCATGGGGCCTGGCCGCACTGGCCGCCGCAGTGATCGCGATCGTGCTCCTGGTCGCCGGGATCGCGCTGTCGCGCGCGGTCGGCGACTCGGGCGCGGGGTCGGTGCTCGGCTTCGCGGCGTTGCCGTACGCGTTCCTCGCCGGCCTGCTGGCCCCTGCCCGGCCGGTCGCACTCACCGACCTCGGTGCCCCCCACCTGCTGGCCGCACTGGCGGCGGTGACCCTCGCCGCGGTGGTGGCGGCCTTCGCCATCGCCGCAGGGCTGCCGACGTTCCTCGGCCTGAGCTTCGCCGCGCTGCTGGGACTGATCGCCACCGGATGTGTCCAGGGCTTCGGCATCGCACCGCACGGAGCCGCGGCCTTCGCCGCCGCACTCTGCCTGACCCTGACCGCCCTCATCCCCTCGGTGGCCTTCCGGCTGGCCCGGCTGCCGCTGCCACCCGTACCGGAAAGCGCCGAGGAACTGCGCAGCGCGCAGACGTTCGACGGGCCCACCCTGCTGCGGCGCACCAGGGAGGCGGACCGCTTCGTCACGGGCCTTGTGGCGGCGGTGGGGTTGGTCGCCCTGGTCGCCCTGGCTTACCTGGTCCCCATGAATGGCTGGCTGCCGTTCTCCATGAGCGTCTGCGTCTCTCTCGTACTTCTCCTGCGCGCGCGTGTCTTCCACGGCCGTACGCAGAGGTTGTGGATGCTCGGCACCGGCCTCACCGGCCTGGCGCTCCTCGGCCTGCGCCTGGCGTCCAGCGCTTCCCCGGGCGTGATGATGCTCGGCGTCATCGCGCCCATGCTGCTGACCGTGACCGTCATGTTCGTGATGGCCCTGTGGCTGCCGGGCCACAAGCCCACCCCGTTCTGGGGACGGGCCGGAGACATCATCGACCTCACCCTCATCATCAGCCTGCTCCCGCTGGCCATGGGACTGCTCCACCTCTACTCCTGGCTACGCGGCCTGGCCGGCTGAACTCGGGGACGAACGCATGCAGACCCGTAAGGACCTCTATCAGGCGCACCGGCTGATGACGCAGCGGGTCGCCCTCGCACTCCTCCAAGGAAAGCCCGGGGCCGCCGAGTCTCCGCTCCGGCGTACCGGCGTCGGCACGATCTGCGGAGTGATGGTCGTCGTCCTGGTCGCGGCGGGATTCGGCATCGCCGGACTCCTCTTCAAGGGCGGGGCCCGCAACCTGGAGAAGCCCGGGCTGGTGCTCATCGAGAAGGAGACGGGCGCCGTCTACGCGTACAGCGCGCAGGACCGGCGGCTGGTCCCGTTCCTCAACTACGCCTCCGCACGCCTGGCGATGTCCACGACGTCCATCGAGCGGAAGATGGTCTCGAGCAAGTCCCTCGCCAAGTACGGCAGGGGCCCGATGACAGGCATTCAGGGCGCCCCCGAGTCGCTGCCAGAGCCCCGCAAGCTCACCAAGGCCCCCTGGTCGGTCTGCGTTCGGAATCCTGGTGGCGGTTCGGTCGTCTCCTTGATCGGAGGCCGGGACGTCGGAGGCCGCGCCCTGGGCGACGACCAGGGAGTGCTCGTCCAGGGTGGCCCTCAGACATGGCTCGTCTGGCGCAACACCAGGATGCGGATCTCGCCTAAAGCGGCCCGGGTCCTGACGGCAGACCAGCCGGCCCCGGTCGACCAACGTTGGCTGAACGCCCTGCCGCAAGGCCCCGACTTCGCCGCGCCGCCTGTCCCCGACTGGGGACGCCCTTCCCGAGGCCCGGACGGAGCCCCGGCTCCCATCGGCCAGGTCTTCCGGGTGGCACCCGTCGCGGGAACCCCCGCGCGCTGGTACGTCCAGCTGGTCGACGGCCTGTCAGGCGTCTCCCAGTCCCAGGCCCGCCTGCTTCTCGACACAGCGGGCAGCGCGCCCCCTCGCGAGATAAGCCCGGCCACCGCCGGATCCCGGCCCTCACGGACGAATCTCTTCGACCGAAACCTCCCGGAGAGCCCACCCCGGATCGCCGCGTACCGAACCGGCGAACCTCTCTGCGCCGCCTACCGCGACACGGGCCGACTCGCGACCGAGGCCAGGTTCACCATCGGCGGCTCACTCCCCGCACCCCCGGCCACACCGACTTCCGCAGGGCTGGACCAGGTCGTCATGCCCGGCGGCGGGACTTTCGCCGGCACACTTTCCCATGCGGGACAAAAGCCCCAAGCATTCTCATTGATCACCGAGCAGGGGGTCCGTCATCCCATTGCGACCCCTGACGACGTCGCCAAACTCGGCTATGCCATGAACGCCGCCGTCCCCGTACCGGCCAACCTTATTCAGCTGTTCCGTACCGGACCGATATTGGCCTCTGAGGCAGCGGTGCGGCCGGTTCCGGCCACCGGTCCCCATGACCAACCGGCCTCTTGACAAATGGCCATGCAGCTCACAGGCAGTTGAGTCAACTGTTGCTCAGGAGCCCGAATTTCCTTCATGTGCTGGGCGTGGACAGCCGATTCCGCCGTCCCTACGCTTCATCTTGCTTGCTGTCACGGGGTGTGTCGCTGTCGAAGCGTCACTGAGAGTAGGGATCGGCGTGCTCTGTGATGCCACACGCAACCCGTCCACGTGGAGGACTCGGTGACACAGCAGTCGGGACACAGCCAAGAAGGCATGCGCAAGGGCGCAGACGCCATCGAGAACGCCGAGCGGCAGCTTCGAAGCACCCGCTCGCGCCTGGAGGCCGAGCAGAAGTCCCTCGCGGCCCGTTGGAAGGGCGAGGGTTCGATGGCCTTCGTGAAGGTGTACCAGCAGTTCGATCAGCAGTTCGTCAAGGTCCTGACCGACCTGAACAAGATCCAGCAGAAGCTCGGTGACGCCCGCGTCTCGTACGCCGCCAACGAAGCCGAGACCACGGCCCGGGTCAACAAGCTCACCGGCCTCATCAACAGCTGACACCCACGAAGGAGCCCACCGTGAGCAACGACTACACCCTGGTCAACTTCGGCGCGATGAAGGAAGCCCAGGCCAGCTTCAACAAGGCCTTGAGCGAGTACAAGGCGGCCCTGTCCGAGCTGCAGAGCAAGGTCCAGTCCACCCTCGCCGAGTGGGAGGGCGACGCCGACGAGGCGTACAAGGCCATGCAGAAGCAGTGGAACGCCGCCGGCGACCAGCTCGGCCACGTCGTCCAGAACATGGGCCAGGCCATCGGGGACTCCCACGACGGCTACCTGACCACCGAGCGCCGCAACACCGCCATGTTCGGCGGCTGACCGCCGACCGCTTCACACCACGGGGAAGGGACGCTGTGGCTCCCAGGGAGAGCGAACACAGCCCGGAGAAGATGCGCCAGATCGCCCGGTCGATGCGGGCCGAGCTCGACAAGCTCCAGTCCGGGGCGAGCGGCCATCCGACGACCGTCGGCACCATCGGCGCCTGGGACGTACCCACGGAGCTCGGCAAGCGCGTCGACGCGGCCCACGAGTCGATGATCACGTACGTGACGGAGTTCGCGAAGCTCTACGAGGCGCTCATCAGACGCATCGAAACCTCGGCGAGGGACTTCGACCTGAGCGATCTCGCTTCCCGGGATGCGGCCGAGAGGGCCGGCCGCCCGCTGGACCCGCGCGTGACGCGCGAAAGCCAGAACTAGACCGCCGGAGCAGCGAAAGGAGGCGACCGCATGGGCAACCAGAGCTACCCGGTCAGACGTGGAGCGATCGGACCCGGCACCCCGACCGCGTTCGACCATGAGCAGATCATGAACAAGATCAACGGGACGAGCTACGCAGAACTGGACAGACTCTCCAGCACCTACAGAACCCTTGAAACGCTCCTGGGCAAGGCCCAAGCCGACCTCGCCTTCCACCGCGGCAGGCTGAAGACCGCATGGCCCCAGGGATCGTCCTCGGACGCGGCGCTGGCGCAGATCAAGCGCATGGAGCAGGCGGCCGACGAGCTCTCCAAGGCCAGCGGCAAATTCCGTACAGCCCTCGATACCGCCTCCCGAACCGTGGCCACGTACAAGGCCAACCCTCCTGAGGCCACAGGGGCGCTTGGAGTCGTTCAGGATCCCAAGCAGGAATCCCCGATGGACAAGTTCGCCAAAGACCGTGCCGCCCAGCAGCACATGGACCAACTGAACAAGGGCCTGATCAGCGCCTACTCGAACATCCCCCCGTCCGTCACCCTGGATCTCCCCAACGACAGACGAGGTGGCCTCATCGCCGAAGGCGGAAACGCCTCGGAGGTTCCGGCCGGTTCCGGCGGCGAAACCGGCCAGCCAGGGGCTCAACGCATCGCCCCGCCTTCTGGCGAGACGGATAGGCAAGGACCATCCTCCGTGCCATCGCTGGGCGGGAATCTTCCAGATGTCCAGGGCTCTCCTGACCAGGGCGGCACCGATCTCGAAGGCACAACGCCCGGGGGTACGGGGATGCCTTCTGGAAATCCAGGGCAGTCGCAGGGATCCTTCCAGTTACAACTGATCTAGGCTTGTGGGAGAAGGCGATACGCTACGCAGCGGACCACGGTGCAAAGGTCATTAATATGTCTCTTGGCCGAGAGACATTCCAGCCTTGTCGCCCTGAGACCCAGGAGGCGGTCGCCTACGCACTGCGACGAGACGCCGTGATCGTCGTTGCAGCGGGAAATGAAGGGCGTTCCGGTGACTGGCGCAGCCAGCCGGCCAACTGCGCTGGTGTCATCGCGGTAGGAGGCGTAGATGGGCTGGTCAAGCCATGGAAGGGCACGACGCCAGGCGAGTACATTTCCGTGGCCGCTCCGGCCATCGACGTCCGCACCATTGGTTGGCATGGCAATATCGAGATTCATAAGACCGGAACCAGTGCCGCTGCGGCTCTAACGTCCGGAGTGGTTGCTCTAGTCAGGGCAAGGTACCCGAGGATGCCTGCTCGCGAAGTCGTCCAGCGCATCACCGCTACCGCTAAAGACGTCGGCCCTGCCGGCTGGGACGACATAACGGGCTACGGCCTGGTTCGCCCTTACCGAGCATTGGTAGATCACGTACCAGCCAATGCACCAAATCCAGCATATGTGCAATATGACAAGTGGCTGGAGAAGTCAAAACAAGGTATCTCGTCGATACCCTCAAGGCCGAGTGCGACATCAACAGGAGGAGTAGAAAAAGGAGACCAGGAGAAAGGTTGGGTCACGGCCGCACTGTTGGCATCATCTTTCTCCTTGGTGGGCGCGGGGATATTTTGGGTTTTCTGGCGACGCTCAACCACGTAAGCACTCTAAGGCGCTTCTAAGGTGTGATGTAGATGGACATGCAGAGGAGCCAGAAGAATCCCAGCGACAGCCTGCTGGGTCTTTATATCCTAAAACTTCTACCGTTCCCCTTCTTCGCGGCCGTTGCTCCACTGTTTGGACTAGGTTCAAGAATGAACGAATGGGCTGCCACCTCGGGCCCCTATGAACTATCCGACTTCGTGGTGCATCTAGCCTCTGTGCCTTTTTTGGTTCTAGTAATAATCATGACGGGCATATGCCTTGTTCGTGTTCCAAAGAATCCCGACCGCTGGTTTGGTCTGATGGCACTGCTTCTAATCGTCGGCTGGGTGGCATTCTTCAACACAGCACCTACATCTTGATGGTGGCTCCAGCACTCAGATTGCGATACTGCTACTTACACGAAAGGTGGTTGTGATATATGACTGAGTATTCGGTGTATTCACCCGATCTTGAAGGATATTCACAACAGGTGGGTCGTGTCGGCGACCATTCCAAAGCGGCACTCAGTTACTTCAACCAGCATACCTCCCTCTCTCCCTTGACTCGGGGGCTTGTTTTCGGGTGGCTTATGACAACCCATAACCGAGTGGTTAGTGCGTCTCAAGATGTATTTTCAGAGCTATCTCAAAAGTCCAGCGAATCGGCAACCGCACTCAAGGCGGCTGCCCGGTATTACCGACAGGCGGACGAAGACGCGGCAAGGAAAGCGGATGCCACTTACGGCGACCCTAAGCGAATCGATCGACTCCCGGCCGTTCGGCAACTCACGACTGGAATCATCAATTGGGAGGACCGGCGCGTGCCGGCTCACCAGTTCAAAGACGGTGTTGACCCGCAGTCAAAGCTCACACCGCCTGTAGCACCGGAGATGAGTCCGGTGACAAAACTACTAAAAAACCCGTTTGGTGTTCTCGATTATTTCAGCCCGACGAACGCGGTATTGGAAGTGTGGAAGCTACTCGGATTTACTGACCCGATTGATGAATACGTCAAAGTACTCGGCGGTGACTGGGAAGCGGTACACAAGGCAGGCACAGCCATGATTAATATCGCCGATTGCATCGGCGCGATTTCAAGCAATATTGATTACGGTAACAGGAGCTTGGATGAATCATGGCACGGGAGAGCCGCCGATGCATCGTTTCAGTATTTTTCGACACTTCATGCGATTCTCAATCGCCAAGCAACGGAATTCAAGCAACTCGGCCAAGGGTATCGTCAGGTCGCAGAAGCTATGTGGCAACTCGCTGACACTGGGGGAAGCCTTATCAAGGGGATGATCGATACAGCGGTGATTGTTGCACTTGCGGCATCGACTGCTGGTGCTGGAGTGGCCGCGGCTGAAACTGGTGTGGGTGCGATTGTAGCGGTAATAGCCAGTGGAACCTGCGCGTGGGAAATTTTTGTATTGTGGCAAAAATATACCAAACTTACTGCACTGTTGAATGTCGGCGCTAGTACCTGGAATATAATAAGAGGTCTCGGAAACATGGCACTTGCTCAGAAAAGCTTGCCGAGAGAGCTCGGCCTACCCGCTTCGGCCTATTCCCATCCTGCACTAGCGAAGAAGTGATTTCTTTGGCTCAACTCGACCAAACTTTACTGGAACTTTCCGAGGGAGATCCAGTTCGCGCTCGCTCGATCCGAGAATATCTCGAAATACTCGCGACTGGGAAGAATGATTTGCTTAGAGAGATGGCTACAGACATTCTGGCGGAGCGAATTGGTTTGAGGGAAGCTGTCAGCAGCAGTGTTTACGAGAGCGCCCTCATGGACGGGTTCGTGAGCTTTTGGAGCGAGTTTGAAAGACTTAGCCCAAGCGAGCAAGAGGAACTATCTCGCGCAGGTGAAGCACATCTGAATAATTTGCGGGCAGAAATAGACGATCCGCTTGCCTGAAAAATGAATTTTACGTCATTACGTCATCGATCGCGTCGCCGGCCCGATTGGCACCGGTGCCGCGTTGGCCGCTGCGGGGGAGCGCGATAAAGGGCGCCTTGGGTTACTTCTTTTAGAAAAGTCGTCATGCTGGGAAATATTTCAGGTGTAATTTTGCTTATTCTTTCGTTTGTCGCCTACAAAAAGGCTGTCAATGCTCAACAGTCCAGTAAAGTAAGCTGGACTGTCATTGCATTGATCAACTTCACTGCAGGGGCATGGCTATTGACGTTAGGTTACATAAAAAGCGAGGCTTTGGCCAAGCTTGCGATGTTTTTATTTTTGGCCGTATGTGTAATGGGTATTGCGTTTGTTTTCCATCGACTTGTTGTTTGGTTGCATGAAGAATGACTGTTGAATGGAAGACGGGAGACACTCGCCATCGCCGCGTGTGACCGTGGTGATCCATGTTGCGCCGCTTATCACAACACCGGCCGGCTTGCCACTGAGGCGCGGTTCACCGGCGGTGGTTCCCTGGCGAGCCCGTCCTCGCTCGGCGCCGGCGGTTTGGACCAGGTCGTGCTCCCCGGTGGAGGCGCGTTCGTCGGGGTGCTGGCGGGCTCCGGCCTCCGGTCCCAGACCTACTCCATCCTCACTGACCATGGGATCCGCTACCCGGTGGCGACCCAGAAGCATGTCACCAAGCTCGGCTACTCGACCGGCGCGGCGGTGCCCGTTCCGGCGAACCTCTTGGCCCTTTTCCGGACAGGCCCTGCCCTCACTTCAGAGGCCGTACTCCGACCGGTTCCGGCCATATGATCGTTGAACCTTTTCCGGGATATCAACGTTTCGGCTGATCAGCTATGGGGTCGGTGAGAAAACGGTCATCTCCCCTCCGGTCACGTTGATTCCTTTCACATGGACAGCCGATAAGGCGCTTCTCTACTCTCGTTCTTGCTCAGTGTCACGGGGTGTGTCGCATTATCTGCCAAACGGGTCTTCTGCATCGATTCGGGCATGCGTCGTGATCCTTTTCAACGACGCCTGAGGAAGGTGCACATGGCTCCCCAGTCATCAGTCAACCGGCAACACATGCAGCAGGCCGCGGGCAAGGTGCAGGACGCCCATGGCCAGATGGGTCAGGTCAAGAACCAGCTGACCGGCCACCACGGTGAGCTTCAGGCCGCCTGGCAGGGCGAGTCGGCCGCCGCGTTCACCCAGGTCTTCCAGCTCTTCCAGACCGAGTTCACCAAGGTCATGAAGGACCTGGACCTCATCCACCAGAGGCTCGTCGACACCCGGGTCAAGTACGAGGCGGCGGAGCAGGAGAAGACCGGCCGCATCAACCAGCTCAAGGGCGTCGTCAACGGCTGACCATCTCTACCCGGATCGGCAAAGGAGCAGAACATGACGCATGACCGCACCTATGTGAACTTCGGCGGAATGTCGCAGGGCCAGGCGAACTTCCTGAACGTGCTCAAGCAGTACCAACAGATCATCGAGACCCTCGACACCCAGGTACGCACTCACCTGGCCGAGTGGGACGGCGACGCGCGTTCCGCGTACGAGATGAAGTCCCGCGAGTGGAAGGCTGCCTCCCAGCGGATGTCCACCGCCGTGTCCGGCATGGGCCGTTCCATCGGCGACGCCCACGACATCCACCTCGGCGCGGAGAAGATCAACACCGCGCTCTGGGCCTGACGGACGCTCACACGGGGAGGAAGGGCAGTGGCACCCCAGGACGACCAGTCAGGTCTTGACAAGCTCCTAGCGGGGGCGCCTCAGGCACCGCCGATCAACCCCGCCGATCCGAGGACCTGGCCCATTCCGGGTGGCACTGGGCAGGCACCGTCGGGCGGCGCGGGCACGGTCGAGCACCAGCGCGAGCAGATGCGCCAGGTAGCGGCGGCCATGCGCCAGGACCTGTCCCGATTGCAGGGCGAACTTCTCGCCCTGAACGGCGAGCACGGCGCCCCTGGGAACTGGGACGTGGCGCAGAGCCTCGGTACCAAGGTAGGAGCCGCACACCGCAACATGCTGGCGAGCGTCCAGGCCTACTGCCAGGCATACGAAGTCGTGGTCCAGCGGGTAGAGCAGAGTGCCGCCAACTACGGCAAGGCCGAACTGGCGGCAGAAGCGGCCGGCAAACGTCCAGGACAGCAACTAGGCCAGTCGCCCGGACCTGCTCCGTCTAGCGATCCTTCGCAGACACCTCCATGGCGGACCAGGCCTGCACCGTAGAAGAGAGGAGGACGAGCATGGGCGGCGGTAACCACCAGCAGGACATTCGCACGGGAGAGCTCGGTAAGGGAAACCCGGCGCAGTACAACTACGACGCGATCGCGGCGCATCTCAAGGGCGCCCAGGCGGCGCCGCTGGAAGCGGTCGGGAACGCGTATGCAAAGGCGAAGGGCGCCTTCAGTGCGACCGAGAGCGAGCTGGCGAAGCACACGAGCCGGTTGCGATCGGTCTGGCAAGGGAAAGCCCAGGAACTCGGCGTCGGAGACTTCAAGCGGTTGATCGAGTCCGCTGCGCTGCTCGCCGATGCCAGTACCCAGTTTGAGAAGGCGATGAAGGAAGCGGGCGGAGTCATCCGGAGGTCGCCGGCATCGCTTCCTGTGAAGAGCGTGCCGACTCTGCCCGGGCAGTCCAAACCGGGCGCGCCCGACGGCTCCCTGCCGACGTTGGTCGATGACAGAAAGGCGCAGGCCCATCTGGCCAAGGTCAACACCGAGCTGAACATCGCCTACGCCCAGATTCCGGAAATCTTGGCCCTCAGCCTTCCGAGAGCGAAGGACGATACAGACCCCCTGCCGACCGCTGTTGGAGGCGGCGAGTCAGGCGGTGATGCTGTCAGCGGAAGGGGAACCGGGACAGCGAGCGCCGTAGCAGGAGGCTCCGGCGCCCCGCGACTAGAAGGACTGCCTACAGGCAACGAGGCTGGTGGCCCCGTTCCCGGTCAGGTCGTCGGCCGTAGTGGGAGTGGAGTATCCGACCTAGAAGGTGTCGCTACTCCTGCGACAGGTGGAGCCCTTGGACCCGGATTGGGCGGGACCGCCTCGTCTCCTGGACCGACGGGAGCTGGAAGCCTTTCACCAGGCATGGGGGCGCCGCCCCCAACCCCTCTGGGACTGAGCGGGTCTCCTGGAAGAACGGGCGGAATCGTTTCCGGGCGTGGTGCCGCCATGGCGCCGTTCGGAGGGGCGTCCGCGCCAGGCCTCGGCAAGGTCGGCATTCCGGGTTCCTCACCGATGATGCCCGCTGGTGGGGTCCTCGGTGGAACTGGTCAGCCTGGCCGGGGGGCAGGCGGCGGCGCTACCAGCCCCCTTGGCCGTGGAAGCACTGGAGGCGCGCTCACCAGAGGTGGCGTGATCGGGCCGACGACCGGTCCTCCACTGGGTGCGTCAACGGGGAGTGGCGCTGGTCCACAACCGAACACAGGACGTGGAGTCTTTGGTGCGCCGATGGGCATGGCGGGCGGCGGCCGACCGGGCGGCGGGGAGCACGAGCGCGAACGGCACACGTGGCTGATCGAGGATGACGATGTCTGGGCGGAAGACCGTGACATCGCACCTCGAGTGATCGGAAAGCCCCAAGATACAGAATGACTAGGCAGGCCATCCGTTCTGGAAAGGGAGGCGGGCCGACAGCGTTCCGCTGGAGGCTGACTGCAACGTGTGCCGGGATGATGCTCCTCCTTGGACACGCGCAACCGGCCTCGGCTGCACCCCGGCCACGTTCGGACCAATGGTGGTTCCCCGCCTGGGAGATCGAGAGCAAGGTCTGGCCGATGACCAAGGGGCGAGGGGTCATCGTGGGACTGATCGACACCGGAGTGGAGGCACGGCTCCCAGAGCTCCAAGGCGTCGTACTCAGAGGAAAACAGTTCGCAGGAGGGTCGGGTGATGGGCGTACAGATAAGGACACAGAGAAGGGTGGCCATGGCACAGCGATGGCCGTCTCCATCGCAGGACAAGGTGGAGGTAGTGGCCTTGTTGGCGTAGCGCCGGAGGCTCGCATTCTTCCGCTGGTCGGAGGATCCTATTATTATACGGATCGCATTCGCTACGCCGTCGACCATGGCGCAAGAGTAATAAATATATCGCAATCGACCGCGTCGGCAAGCTGTCCACCGGAAACTCAGGAGGCAGTCACCTACGCGATCGAGCGGGATGTGATCATTGTCGCATCGGCAGGAAATCGGGCGATAGATAAAAGCACATTGTCTTTACCTCAGAACTGTGCGGGCGTGCTGGTTGTTGGCAGCCTGGATGCCGATCTTAATATGTGGGATAAGTCGACGCCTGGCAGCACCGTTATGGCTGCCGCACCAGGCGTCGACGTGGGGGCGATTGGCAAGGCTGGCATTTACGCCAAGGGAAGAAGGGGTACCAGTTATGCGGCCGCGTTCACATCCGGTCTCGTGGCACTCATGAGGTCTCGATACCCCAAAATGTCCGGGCGTGAGGTTGTCCAACGCATGCTCTACACCGCACGGGACGTCGACACCAAGGGCTGGGACGAGCGATCCGGCTATGGTGCCCTGATTCCCTACAGTGCCCTGACCGCCAAGGTGCCCGCGAACGCTCCGAACCCCGTCTACGAGCGCTTCGACCAGCTGACCAAGCCCAGTCAGGCGTCGGCGAAGCCTGCTACGCGGACCTCTAACGATTCTGTGGCTGGTCAGGGCCACAATGCTCTGCGCACCGCTTTGATCGGCGTGGTAGGCCTGATCCTAGTAGTAGCACTAATTGGCTTCCTGTACCTCCGTAAGATAGGGACGGGCGCGCAGTGAAGAAACAACATGGAGACATGAGGGCAATACTCAACACAGAACCGGTCCGTGGGATGCCGGGCGGGTCTTTCGACGCGGGCGGAGGAGGAGGCGGTCTCCGGGTACCGTAAGCAGATCAAGGGCCGTGAACTCGTCGGCGGCATGCTTGAACTCGCTGACCTGCACCGGGAGCTCGGGATCACCCTGACTGAATTCAAAGTGGCGAAGAAGGGTGTCGACCACATCTTCTTCAGGCTCGCGGCTCGGTTGAGCATGAACGCGCCGGTCGCTGGCTTCGGGCGCAAGCTCAAGCAGAGCGCTCGCACTGTGGAGGCGGTGGAAAGGCGGTCAGGCGCCGGGTGTCCGATGTTCCTGTGGGGGACTGCAGATGGTGACATTCGCGCAGCCTCGCGCCGCGCGGCTCCTGTCGAGGCACAGGCGGTCGCGGCTTGGACGAGGCTTGTACGGCAACTCGAAGCCGCAGAAGATGCCTATCGCTACAAGCCGCTCAAGCCACTGGGCGACTCGAGCTGGCAGGGCCGGGGCCAGGTGGCCGCGTACGCGAAGCTGGTGCCTGTCACGCAGAAGACCCAGGTATCCACAGGACACTATCGGGGAGTGCAACTTGAATGGGGACGCTCGCAGGAGTGACGCTTACGCATCCGTAGAGGTGGTCTGTCAATGAACCAGCCGAGGCGCCGGCTCGTATAAGAGGTATCCATGAGCGAACATATTCGGCTGTCGACGGGGCCGGGCGTCAGTGCGTGGATATGGAGCGCATTCAATCTTCTGATGGCCATCGCGCTCGTGGCATTTGCTGTCTACGCCGTTCCGATGCTGATGGAGGCCCGGTACGTCCTCGCGATGGCGCTCGTGGTCGCCAGTAGTGTCTTCATGATATTTATCCTGGCCACGTTGACGGCTTCCTATCGACGTTATTTTTGGCTCGACGGAAGCATGTTGTGGCGTAAGGGCGTGTTCCGGGACTGCGGGTACGATATGGCGTGCGCGGCTGTTGCATTGGAGTCCAAGCGTATGGGACTCCTTGGGCCCGTGGCTCCGCAGTTGGTTCTTCGGTCTGCGGGCCGCCGGCCTGTCAAGCTCGTGTTGCGGAATCGTGATACCGGTCTGACCTTGCTCCCTGCTGACCAACTGCATGCCCTCGCGGATGCCATTGGTTCGGCTGGTGAATCCGGTGCCGATGTACGGGGCATCGTACACCGCCTTCGCCGCTTGGCCGATGATGATTTTTGAGCAGTACTGGGTATGGAGATCGCATTCAGCGAGGAGCGGTACATGAGGGCCGGCGCCTTGCGTATCAGTGTGGGGCCTGGCGCTTTGGCATGGTCTCTGTTCTCGGTTGCCTTTGTGTTGACGCTACCGCTGTGGCTGGTTGCGTTGGTGGCTTTTGTTGCCATCTTTGATGGTGGCGGACTGGTGGCCGCCGTGTTGTTCGTTCTTTTGGTGGCCATCTGCGGAAGTGTCCTGGTCTTCGGCATGCTGCAGTATGAGCGCGCGTATCGGCTCGAAGGCACCGTGCTCGTTCAGCGCCGCACGGGACGGGCACGGCGGTGTGACCTGAGTACCGCATGGGTTCGGATGGACGCTCTCTCCCCGGATTACGCCGGCCGTACCGCTGCGCTGCCGCAGTTGATCGCCTGGCATGACGGGCATGCTCCGATCAGACTCTGGCTTCGCGATCCCTATCGCCGTCGAGCCATGTTGCCGCCACATGAGCTGCTGGCCCTGGCGAACTCCATAGCGTACGGGCGTGAGGGCGATCCACGTATCGCGCCCATTGTCGACTGGTTGCGTGAAATGGCTAGGCAACCTTTGTAGGAAGCTTATCGCTGATGAGTCTTATTTCGGTTGGGTCGGACGAATGGTTCCGTGCGTGGAATCCTCAACAGCGTGTCGCCACCGTGAAGATGGCTCGGCGGCGAGCACGGTGGTCGTTGGTGTGGCTGGTGTGCGCTTTCGTTGCTGTGGTGGTTGCTCTGCTTGCGTTCTTCTTTGGTGATCCTTCCGATGAGGACCTTCCATCGATGAGATTGGCTCCTGTTCTGGGCGCTCTCTCGTTCAACATCCTTGTGTGTGCGGTGAACCGACGGGGATGGCGGCTGGTTGAGCGGGTGTTCGCTGAAGAAGAGTCACCTGTCGTTCTTCGGTCGGTGCGCGTGCCGAGTGCAGTGCTGAGTCTGCTCGCCTGTCTGGCCAGTGCGGTCGTGGCGGGATCCGCCGGCGTGCCACCTGCCTTGGCACTGTGGACAGGGCAATTTTCGTGGACCTTCGCATGCACCGGATTTGCGGTGGTCGTGATGTTCGGCTCTGGGATTTCGGTTTTGCGTCTCTGGGTCAACCTGTTGCCTGTCGGGCGTGTTGCGTTGGACGAGGAGGCGTCATGACGCGCATGTGGGGTTGGACGGCTGGGGGACTTGGACTGGCGGTGGCCTGCTGGGTGGTGTTGGAGCTGATCGACCACTGGAATTTCGTGGTCGATCCGTTGGTGACGGCGGGACTGCTTACGGTGATGATGCTGGCGGCTGGGGGCGGAGTCACGCTGGCGTTGAAGACCCTTGTTCTGCGGATCCTCGTGCTGGCGACGACGGTCGCCTTGGTGGTCATCACGGGTCTCACCATTTTGGTCTTCGCTTTTGGGCCCGATAGCGGTGTGACGCAGCAGCGGGTTTCCTCGCCCGGCGGGCGCTATGAGTTGTTGGTGATCGACGGTGCCGGGTTCGTCAGTATCGACCGTGAGATCGATGTGCGGATCAGGGCGGCGAACAAGATGTTCGTCCAGGAGTCACTGGTCTGGGATGGGTTGGAGGAGGGGAAGGCTCCCGAGACGGTGCGGTTCAGTGGGGCGCACGCGATCGAGATCGTTGCTGATGACGGGTGCCGGTATCGGTCGACCTTCGACCCGGACACGTTGGCCGTTCGGCCGGTGCACAGGATGGGGTACGAGCCGGGCTGCTGACACGGGAGGCGGTACGCCCCGGACAGGCGGGGAGGTGGAGGGAGAACGCCGAGGCGACCTGGCGGTTCAGCTCGTTCGGGTGTTGGTCCAGACGAGGCCGCCGTGGTGGGAGACCAGTTCCTCGGCGCATTGGTGGGCGAGGGGTGCTGCTGGGAGCAGGCCGGCCGCAGCACGTAGTTCGACCCACCAGATCGGCAGGGGGACGGTCGTGCCGAGGAGTCGTTCTACCTCGCCGGGGACGTCGATGCGTAGGGGCTTGGCGATGGTGACGAGCAGGCGGTTCGTGGTGTCGTACAGGTGGGTTGTGCCGGTCTGACCGCTGGTCGACAGGCCTGCGCCGCGGAGGGAGTTCAGGAGCAGGGGGATCTGTGGTTGCTCTCGGAGGAGCGCTACGAATTCCCTCATGGCGCTCCTCCTGATTGGGCGCGGGTGAACGATTCGAGCGCGATCGTGGTGATGGCCGTGTGGGTGGTCTCGGCCAGGTGGTCTGGGTGGATGGCGGTTCCGGCGGCCAGGTGGCGGTCGAACGGGACGATCGTCACGGGGAGGCCTCCGGCGCCGAGCAGGTCGCGTGCGCCTTCGAGGTCAGTGTCGGGGCTGGGCGTGTGCGCGACAAGGGCGACGACCGTACGGGTGAGCAGGTCCGAGTAGCCGTTGGTACGGAGCCATTCCAGGGCGGAGTGCGCGCTGACGGCGCCGTCGCCGGTTCCGGGCACGGCGAAGATCTGGGCGTGTGCGGAGTCCAGGACGCCGCGGTGGATGGGTGAGCCGATTCCGGCGCCGCAGTCGATCACAGAGACGGCGAAGTACCGGCCCAGGATGCCCGCTCCCGCGCGGAGGGTGGTGTGGTCGAGATCGAGGCCGATGGCGGCGTCGGTCGTACCGGCCAGGACCCAGACGCCGGCTTCGGCGGCGGCGAGGTGCTCGGCCGCGTCCTCCCAGGTACGGGGGCGGGCGGCGACCACGTCGTGGACGGAACGGGTGGGGGTCACGCCCAGGCGGAGGGGGAGTGAGCCCAGGCCGGGGTCGGCGTCGATCGCGAGGACGCGGTCGTCGCGGTGCTGCTGGACGGTCCGCGCGATCAGGGCGGCGAGGCTGCTCTTGCCCGCGCCGCCGCGGATGCTGGTCACTGCGATTCGTCGGCATGAGCGGAC
Source organism: Actinomadura sp. 9N407 (assembly GCF_044326315.1). NCBI lineage: Bacteria > Bacillati > Actinomycetota > Actinomycetes > Streptosporangiales > Thermomonosporaceae > Actinomadura > Actinomadura sp. 9N407. Next base: position 159,540 of record NZ_JBIRAW010000008.1, read on the forward strand.
CGGTGTGCTGAGCCGGGCGGTGACTTCGGAAAGGTCCCGTACGCCGGTTCCGGCGGAGGCGCCGATGGCTTTGCGCATGCCCCGGCTCAGGCGCTTGAGCGCGGGGTCGCCGTACGGGTTGCGTCGTACGAGCTGTTCCGGGGCCGGTTGTGGAATGAGCGCAGGGCGGGCCAGTGGTGGGTTCTCCAACGTGGTAGTCACTGGGGGCGCGGCCAGAGGTTGGGACTGTGAGGGGTCGCGCGGTAAGGCGAATGTCGGAATTCTCTGGCTGGTGCCGTCCTGTCCGTTCGGTGGCGTGACGGGACGGGGCGTGTCCAGGGGGGTCGGCTGGGGGTGGGGTGGGACAAGACCGGACTCCAGGGCGCCGATTTCGCGCAACACCTCGTACTGCCAGTCCTGATCGGACACCGAGCTCCTTCCGGACGAATCAGCTAGGCATGTCTCTCAAAGTGGCCTCAGCCACCGCGCGAGCGCGCTACCTGCCCGGTGAGGCGATGCCGGAGGCGAGCCTCACCCGGCAGATCGCGAAGCGATGCCGCGCTCGCCCAAGGCACGGTCACGGTGCGAGCCGCCAGGCGAGCACCGTGAGCCGGGGCTTTAAAACACTGCCTAGTCGAGTCTAGTTAGGACGGGGGTCATGGTTCAGGGCGTTCCAGGGTGAGGGGGGTAGGTATCCTGCGGGATTCGCTTGCGGGTTATGTTGGGGCCCGCTCGACGTTGAGCCCGGGAGGCCGTCGTTGGTGGGCGGCCTCGTCCATACCGTCTCCTGGGAGTTACGCCGTGATCGAAAAGGTGCTCGTCGCCAACCGTGGTGAGATCGCCGTACGGGCCTTCCGTGCCGCGTACGAGCTGGGGATCTCCAGCGTGGCCGTCTACGCGCATGAGGACCGCTTCTCGCTGCACCGGCAGAAGGCGGACGAGGCGTACGAGATCGGTGAGCACGGCCATCCGGTGCGGGCCTACCTGGATGTCGAGGGGATCGTGGCGACGGCCCTCCGGGTGGGCGCCGACGCGGTGTATCCCGGGTACGGGTTCCTGTCGGAGAGTCCGGAGCTGGCGGAGGCGTGCGCGCGGAACGGGCTGACGTTCGTGGGGCCGCCCGCGCGGGTGCTTGAGCTGGCCGGGAACAAGATCGAGGCGATCGAGGCGGCGAAGCGGGCGGGGCTGCCGGTGCTGGGGTCGGCGACGCCGGAGCCGGGGGCCGAGCTGGAGGCCGCCGACGAGATCGGGTTCCCGCTGTTCGTGAAGGCGGCGGCCGGCGGTGGCGGGCGCGGGCTGCGGCGGGTCGATCGGCGCGAGGACCTGCAGGGTGCGGTGGAGGCGGCGCGGCGCGAGGCCGAGAGCGCGTTCGGGGACCCGACGGTGTTCCTGGAGCGGGCGGTGGACCGGCCCCGGCACATCGAGGTCCAGATCCTGGCGGACGGTACGGGGCAGATCGTTCACCTGCGGGAACGGGACTGCTCGGTGCAGCGGCGGCACCAGAAGGTCGTGGAGATCGCGCCGGCGCCGCGGCTGGACGCGGCGGTGGCGGAGCGGCTGTGCGCGGACGCCGTACGGTTCGCGCGCGAGATCGGGTACATGAACGCGGGCACGGTGGAGTTCCTGGTCGACGAGGACGGCCGGTACGTCTTCATCGAGATGAACCCGCGGATCCAGGTGGAGCACACCGTGACCGAGGAGGTCACCGGGATCGACCTGGTGCAGAGCCAGTTGCGGATCGCGGGCGGCGAGTCGCTGGCGCAGCTGTCGATCACGCAGGAGGACGTGCACGTCTCGGGGTTCGCCGTGCAGTGCCGGATCACGACGGAGGATCCCGCGAACGGGTTCCGTCCCGATACCGGGAAGATCTCCGCGTACCGGTCGCCGGGTGGGGCCGGGGTACGACTCGACACCGGGACGACGCATGCGGGCGCCGAGGTGACGCCGCATTTCGACTCGATGCTGGTCAAGTTGACGTGCCGGGGCCGGACGTTCGAGGAGGCCGTACGGCGCGCGCGGCGGGCCGTGGCGGAGTTCCGCATTCGCGGGGTCGCGACGAATATCCCGTTCCTGCAGGCGCTGCTGGATGAGGACGATTTCCGGGCCGGTGGCGTCACCACCGCCTATATCGCCGAGCATCCGGAACTGTTGACGGCGCGTTCGAGTGGTGACCGGGCGACGCGGCTGGTGCGTTACCTGGCCAATGTCACGGTGAACCGGCCCAATGGGGAGGCGCCGACCGATCTGGATCCGGCGACCAAGCTGCCGGAGATTCCCGGCGGGCCGCTGCCCGAGGGGTCCCGGGATCTGCTGCTGCAGCTTGGGGCGAAGGCCTTTTCGGAACGGCTGCGGGCGCAGCAGGCGCTGGCCGTGACCGACACGACGTTCCGGGACGCGCACCAGTCTCTGCTGGCCACGCGGGTGCGGACGTTCGATCTGGCCGCGGCGGCGCCCGTCATGGCGCGGACGGCGCCGCAGTTGCTGTCGCTGGAGGCGTGGGGCGGGGCCACTTATGATGTGGCGCTGCGATTCCTGGGTGAATCGCCGTGGGATCGGCTGTCGGCCATGAGGGAGGCCGCGCCGAACATGTGCCTCCAGATGCTGCTGCGCGGGCGAAACACGGTCGGGTACACGCCTTATCCGGATTCGGTCGCGCGGGCTTTCGTGAACGAGGCGGCGAAGACGGGTGTCGACATCTTCCGGGTGTTCGACGCGCTCAATGATGTGGAACGGATGCGGCCCGCGATCGAGGCCGTATTGCAGACGCACGCGGTCGTCGAGGGGACGATCTGTTACACGGGCGATCTGTCGTCGCCGCGCGAGGAGCTTTACACGCTCGACTACTACCTGCGGCTCGCCGAGCAGCTCGTCGAGGCGGGCGTGCACGTGCTGTGCGTCAAGGACATGGCGGGGCTGCTGCGGGCTCCGGCTGCGCGGACGCTGGTCACGGCCCTGCGTGAGCGCTTCGACCTGCCCGTTCACCTGCACACCCACGACACGGCGGGCGGCCAGCTCGCCACGTACCTCGCGGCCATCGAGGCCGGGGTGGACGCGGTGGACGGGGCGGCCGCGCCGCTGTCGGGGACGACGAGCCAGCCGCCGCTGCAGGCGATCGTGGCTCACACGGACTTCACGGAACGCTCGACCGGGATCGATCTGGACTCGCTGACGGTCATGGAGCCGTACTGGGAGGCCGTGCGCAAGCTGTACGCGCCGTTCGAGATGGGGCTGCCGTCGCCGACCGGGCGCGTCTACCAGCACGAGATCCCGGGCGGGCAGCTCTCCAACCTGCGGCAGCAGGCGGTGGCGCTGGGGCTCGGCGACCGGTTCGAGGAGATCGAGCGGCTGTACGCGGCCGCCGACCGGATCCTCGGGCGGCTGGTCAAGGTGACGCCGTCCAGCAAGGTCGTGGGCGATCTGGCGCTGCACCTGGTCGCGGCGGGCGCCGATCCCGATGACTTCGCGACGCACCCGGAGCGGTACGACGTACCGGACAGCGTGGTCGGGTTCCTGAACGGTGAGCTGGGCGACCCGCCCGGTGGCTGGCCCGAGCCGTTCCGGGGGCGCGCGCTGGCGGGGCGGCAGTACGCGCCTGCGCGGGCCGAGTTGACCGGTGACGAGGAGAAGGCGCTGGCCGGGCCGGAGGTCCGCGACACGCTCGACCGGCTGCTGTTCCCCGGCCCGGCCAAGGAGTACCGCGAGGCGGTGGCGGCGTACGGCGACCTGTCGGTGCTGCCGACCGGGGCGTTCCTGTACGGGCTGCGCACCGGGCACGAGGTCTCGTTCGACCTGGAGCCCGGCGTGCGGGTGCTGGCCGGGCTGGAGGCCGTCGGCGAGCTCGACGAGGCCGGGTTCCGGCAGGTCATCTGCACGGTGAACGGCCAGATGCGCACGGTCTCGGTCCGCGATCGCGCGGTCGCGGCGGACGTGCCGCCGGTGGAGCGGGCCGACCCGTCCGAGCCCGGGCAGGTCCCGGCGCCGTTCGACGGATCGGTCACACTGCGGGTGGGCAAGGGCGAGCAGGTGGCGGCCGGGGACGTGGTCGCGACGATCGAGGCGATGAAGATGGAGGCCGCGATCACCGCACCGGTCGCCGGCACCGTGACCAGGCTCGCCGTACCGGAGGCGACGCCCGTCCAGGCCGGTGACCTGCTCCTGGTCATCGGCTGAGCGGTACCGGCGGGTGGACGGCCCTTCGCTGAACGGCGTGATCGGCCGAGCGGCCCGGGGCGCCGCGGGTTTCCTTAACGGGGCCTGATGGCGTCCTCAACGGCAACCCTTGATCAGCTGACCGGATGGTCGCCACAGTGTGACATTTGGCAGGATGTCGATCTCCGGGTGCTGCGGGATGCCACCATGAGAGATGTCGGGCGACAAGGCGACGGGTACAGGAAGAGACGGGATGTCGACGAGGCGGTTCGTTCGATCCAGGCGGTTTGCCGGAGTACTGCCGGTCGTGATGGCGGCGGTGCTGACGCTCGGCCTGTCGTCCGCCCCGGCGCACGCGGATCCGCAGTCGGTCTCGTTCGACGACGCCAAGCTGCGCATCACGCTTGACGCGACCCACGAAGCGGGCATGTACGGGCTCTATTCGTCCGTTCGGCGTGATGACGACAAGTGGAAGGGCGCGTCGGGCGTCGCGGACGTCCGTACGAAGCGTCCCGTACGGCCGAACATGGAGCACCGCGTCGGCAGCATCACCAAGACGTTCACCGCCACCGCTCTACTGCAACTGGTCGAGCAGGGCCGTATCCAGCTCGACGCGCCCATCGCGCAGTACCTGCCCGACGCCGTCCCGGGAGAGCGCGGGCAGCAGATCACAGTGCGGATGCTGCTGAACCACACCAGCGGCATCGCGGACTACGTCGGCTCCGCGTTCCCGTCGTTCGCGCAGTTGTCGCCCGAAAGCCTGGACGAGAACCGTTTCCGTACGCTGCGCCCAGAGCAGCTCATCAAGTGGGGCGTTCAGTCACCGCCGACCCACGCGCCCGGTGCGGCATGGTCGTACTCCAACACCAACTACATCGTCATCGGGCAACTGCTGGAGAAGGTCACCGGCACCGAGGCCGAGACCTACATCGACCGCAACGTCATCCGTAAGGCCGGGCTCAAGCACACCTACTTCCCGACCTCGCCCCATATCCGCGGATCGCACTCCCGTATGTACGAGGCGCTGTACGGAAAGGCCGACCCGCCCCGCGAGTACAGCGTCTACAACATGTCCTGGGCCGGTACGGCGGGCGCGCTGATCTCCACCATGGACGACCTCAACGCGTTCTACCGGGCCCTGCTGACCGGCAAGCTCCTTGGCGAGGGCAGCCTGACGGAGATGCGGCGTACCGTTCCCGTGAAGGACGCCGATGGCAACACCGTGATGGACTACGGGCTCGGCCTCTACTCGGTCGACCTTCCGTGCGGCAAGTACTGGGGCCACGACGGCGCCGTCTTCGGCGCGGGGACGCAGTCGCTGTCGAGCCCCGACGGCCGCCGGCAGATCTCCTACGGCCTCAATCTCATGAAGTACCAGCAGCTCAACGGGCAGGGCGTGCCGATGCCGCACGCGATCGACAACGCGCTCGGCGCGCACCTCGTCCAGGCCGTGTGCGGTGGCCAGGGGCCGCTGACGGCGGCCACTCCGGGCCAGCGCGCCACGCCGCCGCTCCCGCTGCAGTTCGTGACGCCGCGGACCGCCGGCTGACCTGACGGTCCGTCGCGCGCCGTACCCAGGGGACGTCAGGTCGTCAGGTCGCCCGGGTCGGTGTTGGCGCCGCAGAGCAGGATCGCGATGCGCTCGCCGGCACGGGGACGGTACGAGCCCGTACGGAGGGCGGCGACGGCGGCGGCCGTTCCGTGCTCGATCACCAGCCGGTACTCGTCCCACATCCGGCGGCGGGCCTCGCTGATCGCGTCGTCGGTGACGAGAACGGACCGTACGCCGGTCCGGGCCGCCACCGCGTACGCGATCTCGCCGAGGCGACCGGCGCCGAGCGAGTCGGCCGCGACGCCCGAGACCTCGACGTCGACGGGCTTTCCGGCCCGGAGGGCGGCGTTGAGCGTGGGCGCGTTGGCGGGCTCGACGCCGACCACGATCGCCTGGCCTTCGAGCGCGGCCGCGACGCCCGCCATGAGGCCGCCGCCGCCCACGGCGCACAGGACGGTGTCGAGCCCGCCGGCCTGCTCCAGCAACTCCAGCCCGATGCTGCCCGCGCCCGCGCACATGTCGGGCTGGTCGTACGGGTGGCAGAACAGCGCGCCGCTGTCTTCCGCGCGCTTGATGGCCGCCTCGTACGCGTCGGCGTACTTCACCCCCACCTGCACGACGGTCGCGCCAAGCGCGCGCAGCTTGGCCACCTTGACCGGTGGCGCGGTCTCCGGCACGTACACCTCGGCCTTGGTGCCTATCTGACCCGCCGCGTACGCGACGGCCAGGCCCGCGTTCCCACCGGAGGCGGCGATGACGCCGGACTCGGGTATGCGTCCCGCCTCCGAAGCGGCCAGGATGCGGTTGAACGCGCCGCGCGCCTTGAACGACCCGGTGTGCTGGACGTGTTCAAGCTTGAGCCACATCTTCGAGGGGACGGGCAAGCCGCGCGGAACGAAACCGGTCGGATCGACCTCCATGACAGGCGTCCTGCGTACCCGCCCTTCGATACGCGCGGCGGCGTTCCGTACGTCCGGCAGAGCAATCATTCAGTGGGGTCCTCTCCATAGCGCGGCGCGACGGCACTCTCATGCCTACCAGGCCACCATGGGAGACCGTGACGCCACTCCGGTCGGCTTCCAGAGTGGCCTATTGCGCCTGCTCTTCCGCGGTCCAGGTGAGGATTTCGCCGCCCTGCCCCATGAGCACCGTTCCCGGGAAGACCCGCAACCGCCACGGCGTTAGCCGCAGTGCGGCGAACGACGGTTTCGTGGGGCCTCCCCAAGTGGGAACGATGGCGGGGTCGTAACCGACGGGTTCCGGGGCGTTGATGAAGAGGTCCCACACCTTGGTACGGGTCTCGTCGTCGAACGCCCACTCCGCCTTGCATTCGGCCAAGGCGGTGTCGTGGGAGGGCGACCAGTAGTTGCACGCCACGTACGGGCTCTGCTCCAGATGCGCGCGCTTGGCCGGAGTCGGCGTCGTCCCGACCCATCCCACCAGTTCGTCGTTCTCCCACACCCAGATGGGGTGCAGGATCCGCGAGCGGGGCCGTCCCTTCCCATCGACCGTCGAGACGGTGCACCAGACGATCTCGTGCGCCATCGAGACGAACGAGGGCGCGACTGCGGCAAGGCGGGTCATTCGGATACCTCCGGTCGTTCGCTGCGCAGGGTGGCTGAGGACGGCGGCGGGAGGAGGGCGTCCAGCAGGGGCTGGATCTCCGCTTCGGAGCCGTCCGTCAGGGTCGCGGTGACATCGCCGCAGTGGACGGTGATCGCGGCCGGCCGGGAGCGGGTACCGCGCCAGGCGGTGAAGGCGATCACCAGGGTGCCCAGTCCCGCCACCGCGCCCGAGTCCTGCAGCGATACGTTGATCACGGTGATCGTGCCGGCCGCCGAGCCGGGGCGCGGGGCCGCCTCGTCCAGGCTCACCCGGGCATGCCGCGAGACCGAGGCGTCCTGGGCGAACCAGCGGTACAGCGACACCACGTCGCCGTCGTCGGCGGCGCTGATCCTGAGCTCCATCCGGCCTCCCTGGGCAGGTCCGCCTTGGGGCGGAATGCGGGCATCCTCCCGTAATGATCGCGGGCCTGACAATACGATCTCCGCCTCCGTACCGGGCCCCGGCGCGGGTCCATGGAAGGGGCCGAAGCGGCGCCTCGCGCGGGCCGCCGCCCGGACCAGGCATTGTGAACCGACTGCTAAAACTCCGTCGCACCATGTGAATCTTCTTCATTCCACCGATCGGTGGCGGTGAGCGAAAGTCGGCAGCGTTCACTTTCACCCCCCTCTGCTTTCCCCCCGGTCTGGAGTGGCGATGAGACTACGGACGCTGTTGACCACGGTGGCGGCGGGCGCCGCGCTGGTGGTACCGACCCTGGCGGCCGTTCCGGCGGTGTCTGCGGCGCCGGCGGGATGTACCGCCTCCGACGCCGAGATCTACGCGGCGCAGGGCGCGATCACGGCCGGCCCCGGCGAGCTGCTGGCCTGCCGGCCGACGGCCCTGCCGGGCATACCGCACAACATCAAGATGAAGGCCTGGAAGGTCAGGTACGCCTCCACCGACGCCAAGGGCGCCAGGATCGCGGTCTCCGGGTTCGTGGCCGTACCGGAGGCGGCGTGGACCAAGGGCGGATCCCGCCCGGTGGTGTCGTTCAACCCGGGCACCCTAGGGTCCGGCCTGCAGTGCGCGCTGTCCAAGCAGATGTCGGGCAAGTACGTGGACGCCTACGAGGGCCCGAACCTCGCCGAGTTCCTCAAGTCCGGGTACGCGGTCGCGGCGACCGACGGGGTCGGCTACCTGGACGGCCAGGTGCACACGTACATGGTCGGCGCCAACGCCGGGCACGCGCTGCTGGACGTCGTCCGCACCTCGCGGCAGATCCCCGGCGGCGACCTCAGGCCGGACGGCAAGGTCGGCATCGCGGGCTACTCCGAGGGCGGCGCCGCGTCGCTGTGGGGCGCCCAGCTGGCCGCGTCGTACGCGCCGGAGCTGAACGTGGTCGGCGCGGCGGCGGGCGGCGTGCCCGGCGACCTGAAGATCACCGCCAAGCAGCTGAACGGCAGCCTGTTCGCCGGGTTCCTGGCCGACGCCCTGGTCGGGCTGAACGCCGCGTACCCGGAGATGCCGTTCAACGAGTTGATGAACGACGCCGGCAAGAAGGCCATCCAGGACGTCAAGAGCAACTGCCTCTACGGCACCCTGGCCGTCTTCCTGGGGCAGAAGGTCGAGAACTACTCCAAGGACAAGCTGACCCTGGAGCAGATCTACGCGCTGCGCGGCCCGAACGGCGTGACCTGGGGCGAGATCCTCGACCGGCAGAAGCTCGGCGTCGACATCGGGACCCCGTCCTCGGCGGCCAAGTACAAGATCGGCTTCCCGGTGTTCCAGTACCGCGGCTTCTTCGAGGAGATCATCCCGCACGAGACCGAGGACGCCACCCGCGCGGCCTACTGCAAGGCGGGGATCACCACGAAGTGGAACCAGTCCTACCCGGCCGAGCACCTGTCCACCGACTGGCTGGCGGCCGGTGACGTGAGCGCGTTCCTGGGCGAGCGGTTCGAGGGCAAGCCCGCCAAGGGCAACTGCTGACCGGACCGAACTGCTGACCCGACGGTTCTACACGGGCTGGCCACACGGGCCGTTCCACACGGGCCGGCCACATGAGCACGCGGCCCGGGCGACATGGACTCATCGCCCGGGCCGCGTCATCTCGCGTTGGGCTCGATGGCCTGCTGGGACGCCGCTGCCCTTTCCTTCAGTACGGACTGTTCGGCGGCGTTGCGCGTGAGGGAGGCGGCCCGTTCGAACTCCGCCCTGGCCTCCGCGAAGCGTCCCAGCTTGAACAGCAGGTCGCCGCGGACGCTCGGCAGCAGGTGGTAGCTCTGCAGGGACGGCTCGCCGGTCAGCGCGTCGACGACCTGGAGGCCCTTCTCCGGGCCGTGCGCCATGCCGATCGCGACCGCGCGGTTGAGCTCCACGACGGGGGACGGGGCGCGCTGGGCGAGGACGTCGTACAGGGCCGCGATGCGTTCCCAGGCGGTCTCCTCGGCCGTACGGGCCTGGGCGTGGCAGGCGGCGATGGCGGCCTGGAGCACGTACGGCCCGGGCGGGCCGCCGATCTTCTCGGCCCGCAGCAGCGCCGCGTACCCGCGCCGGATGAGCAGCTGGTCCCAGAGCCCGCGGTTCTGGTCGAGCAGCTGGACGGGCGCGCCGGACGGGCCGGTACGCGCCCGGGTCCGCGACGCCTGGATCTCCATGAGCGCGACGAGGCCGTGCACCTCGGCCTCGGCCGGGGCGAGCCCGGCGAGCAGCCGGCCCAGCCGCAGCGCCTCCAGGCAGAGGTCGGTACGGACCAGGTCCTTCCCGGCGGTCGCCGCGTATCCCTCGTTGAAGATCAGGTAGATGACCTCCAGGACCGAGGACAGCCGGCCGGCCCGCTCGGCTCCGGCCGGTACCTCGAACGGCACGTCCGCGTCGGCGAGGGTGCGCTTGGCCCGGACGATCCGCTGCGCGACCGTCGTTTCCGGGACGAGGAACGCCCGCGCGATCTCGTCGGTGGACAGCCCGCCCAGCATGCGCAGCGTGAGCGCGATACGGGACGGGGTGGGCAGCACCGGGTGGCAGGCGGTGAACACCAGCCGCAGGATGTCGTCCTCGATCGGCTCGTCCTCGAACATCGCCGCGAGGTCGTCGTCGGAGGCGGTGCCGTCGCCGATCTCCAGCCGGTGGCCGATCTCCTCCAGCTTGCGCTCGAGCGTCTGGTCGCGGCGGATCCGGTCGATCGCGCGGCGCTTGCCGATGGCCATCAGCCAGGCACCCGGGTTATCCGGTACGCCCGCCTTCGGCCACTGCTCCAGCGCGGTGACCAGCGCGTCCTGCGCCAGCTCCTCGGCCAGCCCGATATCGCGGACCAGCCGGGCCAGCCCGGCGATGATCCGCCCGGACTCGGCCCGCCAGACCGTATCGACCGCCCGGTGCGCCCCGGCCTCGGTACCCGTACCGCCGGTGCTGCCGGTACCACCGGTGCTGCCCGTATTGCCCGTACCCGTCACGCCGACGATCAGAGCACCGCCCCGGCCCGGGCGCAAGCCTCACCGGACGATCCCCGGCGTGCCCGGGGCGGCGACTGATCACTCCGGCCCGAACACCTGCTTGATCACACCTTCGCCGTCGCCGACGATCGCGTAGAACCGCTTGGAGAGCTCGATGGCCTCCTCCTTGGTCCGGGTCTCGACCAGCGCGAAGCCGACCACGACCTCCTTGGCCTCGGCGAACGGCCCGTCGGTCACGGTGATCTTGCCGTCGGCCGAGGCGATCCGGGTCCCGTGCGGCTCCAGGCCGCCGGTGGCCAGCAGCTGCCCCGACCTGCTCGTCTCCTCGATGAACGCGCCCATCTCGGCCATCATCTTCTCGTCCGGCGGAGCCGCTTCGGCCGAGCCGCCGTCGGTCGTCATCAGCAGGAATCGCATCGTGTTCTCCTCGCTCGCCGCGCACGACCTGTACGCGGCGTCCTTGCGTGGGGGACGTCCTGTCCGTCCCGCCCTTCACCAACGCGTCGGACGGAGGACGACCGGATCGACATGCCGGTCGACATTCTTTCGAAGTTTTTTCAGAACGAACGGCCGGGCCCGTGTCACGCGGCCCGGCCGTTCGTCGTTTCGCCTGCTCAGCGCCCTGCTCGGCGTCCTGCTCAGCGTCCTGTTCAGCGCCTGCTGGGCCTTACTTCTCCGGCTTCGCGGCGGCCGGGGTGTAGGTGGCCACGATGACGCCCGAGCTGAACGTCGTCGTCCCGGCCAGCTCGAACGAGGCCTTGAAGCCCTCCGAGGTGAGCAGGTCGGCCGTCTTGCCGGTCCCGACCATCACCGGGTGGATCCACAGTCGCAGCTCGTCCAGCAGGCCGTTCTCGACCAGCGTCCGCGACAGCGAGCCGAAGCCGTACTGGACGATGTCCTGGCCCTCCTGCTCCTTGATCCGGCGGATCTCCCCGACCACGTCGTCCTTGATGATCGTGGTGTTGTTCCACTCGCCCTTCTCCAGCGTGGTGGAGACGGCGTAGTGGGTGATGGTGTTCATCCGGACGCCGAAGTCGCCGGTCTGCTCCTCCATCGCCGGCCAGGCCTGCGCGAAGGTCTCGTAGGTGGTGCGGCCGGCGATCAGAGCGTCGCAGGAGAAGAGCAGGTCGCGGGCGTAGACCTGGGCCTCCTCGTTGAAGTAGTCGGAGGTCCACAGCTGCGGGTCCTCGATGACGCCGTCGAGCGAGATGTAGGTGGAGTTGATGATCTTGCGCATGGCGGTCTCCTCAGGTGGTGTGCGGATTCGGGTCAGCTCGTGTACGGAACGGCGGTGCGGGCGTCCCGGAGGGCGCGGGCCCACCAGGCGAGCTGGTCGAGCGTGGTCTTGACGGCGGTGTTGCAGGCGGCGTTCGTCTTGGGCCAGGTGCCGTCGGCGGCGAAGTCCTCCCAGTAGCAGGGGAGGGCGATGCCGTCCCGGATCGTGACCGCGTGCAGCTCGGCGAAGATCTGCCGGAGCTGCGCCGCGGCGTGCAGCCCGCCCGACTCGCGGCCGTACGAGACGAGGGCGACCGGCTTGGCCTTCCACTCCTCGTAGTACCAGTCGATGGCGGTCTTCAGCGGAGCCGGAAAGCTCCGGTTGTACTCGGGTGTCACCACGACGAAGGCGTCGGCGGCGGCCAGCCGGGGAGCCAGCTCCCGGACCGGCGCCGGTACCGGCTCGTCGTGGTCGCCGAGCGTGTCCGGCAGCCGGACCCCGGCCAGGTCGACCACGTCCACGTCCAGGTCCGGGCGCCGGCGGGCATGGCCGGCGAACCAGCCCGCCACCGTCGGCCCGAACCGGCCGCTGCGGGTGCTGCCGATGATGATCGCCATCCTCAGCATCCCGGCCTCCTCGCGTTCGGTGTCCTGTGCTTCGTTCCGCTCCGTTCTGACATGTTCCACGGTGCCCGAGGAGGTTTACGGGATCTTTACGGCCGCCTTCTGGCCGGTTCGCGCCGCTTTACGGCGCCCTGGCCGTACCCCTCCGACTATCGTGCGGCTCATGCTTTTCGGGGTACTGGGGCCGCTGGCCTTGTGGACCGACGACGGCGCTCTCGTCGCGGTGCCGGGCGTGAAGGTCAGGGCCCTGCTGGCCGACCTGCTGCTGAACGAGGGCCGCCCGGTCCCGGCGGACCGCCTCATCGACGATCTGTGGGGCGACGACCTGCCGGGCAACCCGCCCGCCGCGCTGTCGGCCAAGGTCTCGCAGCTGCGCCGGGTCTTCGAGGACGCCGAGCCGGGTGCGCGGGCGCTGCTCCCGACCCGTCCGGCCGGGTACCTGCTTGACATCGCGCCTGAACGGGTGGACGCGTACCGGTTCCAGGCCACCACCGCCAGGGCGCGCGCGACCACCGAGCCCGGGGCCAGGGCGGAACTGCTGGCCGAGGCGCTGCGGCTGTGGCGCGGGGCCGCACTCGCCGACTTCGCGGACGAGGCGTTCGCGCAGGCCGCGATCGCCCGCCTGGAAGAGCTGCGGCTCACGACGCTGGAGGACCACGCGGAAGTCCGGCTCCTGCTGTCCGAGCACGGTCCGCCCGAACGCAGCCTGGCCGGGGCAGACCACGGCGATCACGGCGTTCTGGCCGGTGAGCTGGGCGAACTGCTCGCCGCGCATCCGCTGAGGGAACGGCTGCGCGCCGCGCACATGCGTGCCCTCTACCGTTCGGGACGGCAGACCGAGGCGCTGGAGAGTTACGAGTCCCTGCGCGCCCACCTGTCCGACGAACTCGGCCTCGATCCCAGTGCCGAGCTGGCGGAGCTGCACTGTTCGATCCTCATGCAGGCACCTGAGCTGAACCCCGATCCCGCCGCCGCTCTCAGCCGTCCCAGGACGAACCTGCAGGCACCGGCGTCCGACCTGATCGGCCGTGACGAGGACGTCGAGGCGATCCGCGCGCGCCTGGCCACCGACCGGCTCGTCACGTTGACCGGACCGGGCGGCGTCGGCAAGACCCGGCTGGCGATCGAGACGGCGATCGGTATCGCGACCGGTACCGCGTTCCCCGGTGGTACGTGGCTGGTGGAGCTGGCCGCCCTCGACCGGTCCGCGACAGCCGGGGATCTCACCGACACCATCATGCGCGCGCTGGACATCCGCGATTCCCCATCCCCGGGCACGCCCGCCGAACGCCTGGCCGAGGCGCTGGACGGCCTGCCGATCCTGCTCCTGCTCGACAACTGCGAGCACGTCGTCGACGAGGTGGCCGACCTCGCGCGCCTGCTGCTCGCCTCCCTGCCGGAGCTGCGCCTGCTCGCGACCAGCCGCGAACCCCTCGGCCTCCCCGGCGAGATCGTCTGGAACGTCCCGCCCCTGGACGTCCCCGAGAGCACCGACATCGACGTCGCGGCGCTGGAACGGTCGAGCGCGGTCCGGCTGTTCGTGGCGCGGGCGGCCGCGGCGGCGCGCGACTTCCGGCTCGACGACGAGACCGCCGCCGCCGTCTCCGTGCTCTGCCGGCGCCTGGACGGCATCCCGCTCGCACTCGAACTGGCCGCGACCCGCGTCCGGGCGCTCGGTGTCCACGGACTGGTGGCCCGCCTGGACGACCGCTTCCGGCTGCTGGCCACCGGCCATCGCGGTGCCCCGCCCCGCCAGCGCACGCTCACGGCGATGATCGAGTGGAGCTGGGAGCTGCTGCCCGAGCCCGAACGCGCCGTACTGCGCAGGCTCGCCGTGCACGCCGGCGGGTGTTCGCTGGAGGCCGCCGAGGCCGTCTGCGCCGATGACGACATCCCGTCGTTCGACGTTCTTGATCTCCTGATCCGCCTGGTCGACCGTTCGCTGGTCGTCGTGGCCGACCGTCCTGACGGCCCCCGCTACCGGCTGCTGGAGTCGGTCGCCGCGTACTGCGTCGACCGCTTGCGCGAGGCGGGCGAGTACGACGAGGTGCTGCGACGGCACCACGGCTACTACACAGGACTCGCCGAACGAGCCGAGCCGTACCTCTACGGCCAGGACCAGGACCACTGGCTCCGCGTCCTCGACACCGAGGCCGCCAACTTCCGGGCCGCACTGGCAGGCCCGCTGGCACTCCGGCTGGCGAACGCCTTGACCTGGTACTGGTTCCTACGCGGACGGCTCGCCGAAGCACTCCGGTCCTTGGACACCGCCCTCCTTACGGAAGGGGACGAGGCCGACCGTGCGCGTGCCTTCGCCTGGCGTACGGGCATCGCGTTCTACCAGGGCGACGACATCGACTGGCCCGTACGCCGCCAGGAGGCCCTGACCCGACTCGGCAGGGCGACCCCGCATCACCGTGCCCGCGCCCAATGGTTCCTGGCCTTCATCGGCAGCGAGGTGGACCAGCCGGCGACCGGCGAGGAACTGCTCGACACGTGCCTGGAGACGTTCCAGGACCAGGGCGACCGCTGGGGTGAGGCCGCCACCCACATCCTCAGGGCCAAGCACGCCCACAGCCGCGCCGATTCCGCCGCGCTCGAACGCGAAGCCGAACGTGCCGTACGCCTCTTCGCCAAGCTCGGCGACCGCTGGGGCCAGCTCCAAGCCACCGGCTGGCTGTCCGGGCATGCCGAGCTGACCGGCGATTACCGGCAGGCAGCGGCGATCCACCACGACAGCCTGCGCATCGCCGAGGAACTCCACCTGTGGCCGGAGCTCGCGGGCGGGTACGCGTGGCTCGGCTGGATCCATCTGCAACTCGGCGAGTTCGCCGAAGCCCGCGCCTACTGCGCCCAGGCCCAAGGCTCAACGGACCCGCACGCCATGATCTTCGCCGAACTCACCCTGGGCTTCATCGCCCGCTACGAGGGCAAGGCCGACGAGGCCGAATCCCGCCTGACCACCCTCCTCAAGGCGATCCCCACGGACGACGACTCGCCGCCCCTCTCCCTGCCCCTCATCTATGTGGGCCTCGGCCACACGGCCGAACTACACGGCAACCCGCAGATCGCCTTCGACTTCCACCGCCGGGCCCTCGCCGTTGGGCTCCAGATCGACGGCCCTCGCGACATGGCCTACTCCCTGGAGGGAATGGCCAGCGCCCTCAGCCTCATGGGACTTCCGTCCGACGCGGCCCGCTTCCTGGGAGCCGCGATGGAAATCCGCCGTACGACCGGCATGACCCAGGGCCCCGCCGAACGCTCCGACACGGCCCGTACGGAAGCACGACTCCGCGACGTCCTCCCCGTCGCCACCCTGGAAGAACGACTGGCCGAAGGCGCCGCCCTCACCCCCGCCACCTGCCTGGACCGCGCGCAGACCCTCGCCTGAACGCCATCTCCAGGCATCGTCTCGATGGGCTTAAGGTCCCTCATATGCGATTCGGAGTGCTGGGACCGGTCACGACCTGGACCGATGCGGGCGAGGTCGTCGCGATCCCAGGGCTGAAGGTGCGCGCACTGCTGGCCAGTCTGCTCGCCCACGAGGGACGGGTCGTGCCGGTCGATCGTCTCGTCGAGGACCTGTGGGGGGACGAGCCGCCCGGCAATCCCGTCGCCGCCCTGCAGGTACGGGTGTCACAGCTGCGCCGGGCGCTGAAGGACGCCGAACCCGGCGGGAACGACTTGATCGTCTCGCGCGCCCCCGGGTACGCGCTGGCGGCCGGGCCCGACGCGGTCGACGCCGTCCGCTTCGAGCGGCTGGCTGGCGCGGGCCGGTTCGCCGAGGCGCTGGACCTGTGGCGCGGCGACCCGTACGCGGACTTCGCCGACGCCGAGTTCCTCCAGCCGGTGATCGCGCGCCTGGACGAGATGCGCCTGACGGCCGTCGAGAGCCACGCCGCCGAACGGCTCGAAGCGGGGGAGCCGGTCGACGTGGCAGAGCTGGTCGCGCAGCACCCCTTGCGCGAACGGCTCCGCGCCGTCCACATCACGTCCCTCTACCAGCGAGGACTCCAGAGCGAGGCGCTCGCCGCGTACGCCGACCTGCGCGAACGGCTCGCCGACGAGCTCGGGCTCGACCCGTCCCCGGAACTGGCCGAGCTGTACGAGCGCATCCTGCGCCAGGCCCCGGAGCTGCGCGGCACCCGCGAACGTCCCCGTACCAACCTCCCGGCGGCGGTCGGCGACCTCATCGGCCGGGACGAGGCGGTCGCGGAGGTACGGGTACTGCTGGGGAACGAGCGGCTGGTCACGCTCACGGGCCCTGGCGGAGTCGGCAAGACGAGCCTCGCGCTGGAGGCCGCCCGCCGGCTCGCCGCTACCCAACCCGACGGCGCGTGGATGGTCGAACTCGCCCCGTACGACCGGAACACGCCCTCACTCGCCGAAGCCGTCCTCGCCGCGCTCGACGTCCGCGCCGGATCCGCGGGCAGCATGGAGGACCTGATCGGGTCGCTGCGCGAGCGGCGGCTGCTGTTGCTGCTCGACAACTGCGAGCACGTGATCGACCAGGCCGCCGACCTGACCGACAGGCTGCTGCGTTCGGTCCCCGGCCTGCGGATCCTGGCCACCAGCCGCGAACCGCTGAACGTGGCGGGCGAAACGCTGTGGAGCGTCCCCGCACTGCCCGTTCCGAACGGTTCTGAACTGCGCACGGTGGCGAAGGCCGACGCCGTCCAGCTGTTCCTGGCGCGCGTGACGGCGTCCGCGCGCGACTTCCGGCTCGACGCCGACAACGCCGCCGCGGTCGCCCAACTGTGCCGCCGCCTGGACGGCATCCCGCTGGCACTGGAGCTGGCCGCGACCCGGGTCCGCGCGCTCGGCGTCCAGGAGGTCGTGGCCCGGCTGGACGACCGCTTCAAGCTGCTGGCCGGCTTCCAGCGCGGTGCCCCGGCCCGGCAGCAGACGCTGATGGCGATGATCGACTGGAGCTGGACGCTGCTCGGCGACGCCGAACGGACCGTCCTGCGACGCCTGTCCGTCCACGCGGACGGCTGCGGGCTGGAGGCCGCCGAGGCGGTGTGCGGCGAGCCCGGCATCGAGGTGATGGACGTCCTGGCCCGGCTGGTCGACCGTTCCCTCGTCGTCGCCGTGGACGGCCCCTCGGGCATGCGCTACCGGCTGCTGGAATCGGTGGCGGCCTACTGCCTGCGCCGCCTGGACGACGCGGGCGAGGTCGAGTCCACGCGAACAGCACACGCCGCGTACTACACGGAACTCGCCGTACAGGCCGAGGCGTACCTGCGCGGGGACCGGCAGATGCGCTGGATGCTGCGCCTGGACGCCGAGTCCGCGAACCTGCGGGCCGCCCTCGACAACGCCCCGCCCGCCGAAGCCCTGCGGCTGGTCAACGCGCTGGCCTGGTACTGGTTCCTGCGCGGCCGGCTCGGCGAAGCGCACCGCTCGTTCAGCAAGGCCCTGGCAGCCGCCCCGGAGCGGGACGCGGAACGGGCTCGCGCCGCCGCCTGGCTCGCCGGCTTCGCCCTCCTGCTCGGTGAGGACACCGATTGGAAGGGCGCCCTTGAGGACCTCTCCGACCCCGGCGATCGGGCGAGGGCCCAGTGGTTCGTCGGGCTGAGCATGCCCGACCTGCCGTCCGCGCGGGATCTGACCAACGCCGCGCTGGAGACGTTCCGGGAGATCGGCGACCGCTGGGGGACCGCCGCCGCGCTGACCAGGCACGCCCGCGACGCGTTCACCCACCGCGACCTGGAGGCCCTGGAACGCGACGGCGGCGAGAGCGACCGGATCTTCCGCGAACTGGGCGACCGCTGGGGACGGCTCCAGGCGACCGAATGGATGGGCGGCCTCGCCGAGATGAGCGGCGACAGCGACAAGGCCGTCCGGCTGTTCACCGAGAGCCTGCACCTGGCCGAGGAGATGGGGCTGTGGCCCGACGCCGTACGGCGGATGTCCTGGCTGGGATGGATGGCCCTGTACGCCGGTGACTACGCGCGGGCCATGGAGCAGTGCGCCCGGGCCCTGCGGCTGGCGAACGAGCAGGGCTACCAGGAAGGCCGGATGATGGCCGAGATGGGCTACGCCTTCTCGGCCCGCCGGGCAGGCCTGCTGGACGAGGCGAAGGCGCACCTGGACCGCATGGTCGAGGGTGTTCCGCGCGACGACGAGCCGCCCTTGTTCCTGCCGTCGACCCTGGTCGAGCTGGGCTTCGTTCACGTACTGCGCGGCGATGCCGAGCGCGCGCGGGAGCTGTTCCTTGACGCCTTCACCGCCTCCATGAGAATCGGTGACCCGCGCACGACGGCGTCCACGGTCGAAGGCCTGGCCGCCGCGTCGCCCCCCGAAGACGGCGCCCGCCTCCTCGGCCTGGCCGCCGCCGCCCGTGACGCGCACCGTACCCCGGCCAGCGACACCGAGACGGACGAGATCCGGCGGATCACCGAGGGAATCGTGAACGCGCTGGGCGGCGACGCCTTCGCCGCCGCCTACGCACACGGCCGCGAACTCACCTTCGACGACGTGTCTTAACGACGCTGTGTTTCAGCGACGCTGTCTTTAGCGACATGGTGCTTCAACGACGCTGGGTGTCTTGACGACGCTGGGTGTTCTGACGACGCCGTGTGTTCTGAACGCGGAGATGCTCGGCGAGCCGGTCGAAGAACTCGACCCAACCGGCCTTGGCCTGTTCGGCGTGCTCTGCGTCGGTGTTGACCCCGTACTGGTGGAACCGCATCGTCGTGGTGCCGTCCTGCTCGTCCAAGAGAACGGTGACCACGGAGGCCGGGGCGTCCCCGGGATCGTCGGGATCGCCGGTCGTGAACACCAGCCGCCCCGGCCCGTCCACTTCGCGGTAGACGCCGTTAAGCGTGACCTCGAAGCCTTCCTCGCCGACCATCGTCGCCTTCCACGTCCCACCAGGCCGTACGTCGAGGACGACCCGGTCGGCGGGCGTCGTGAAGACGCGCGGGCCGAACCAGCGTGCGAACCGTTCTGAACGCGTCCACGCCTCGTACACCAGCTCGCGTGGCACGTCGAAGACACAGGTGATCTCGTACTCGGCGGTCTGCATCGCGCTCTCCCTCGTAGATCGCTACCAGCGAGGACCACGATGCCGAGCGCCCCTTACGATCCCCTTCCCGCCCACTTAAGGAGCCCAGCCGGGCAGCACCTGCGGGCTTTCGCTCTGGGACTCCGAAGGCACGGCCCGCCGCCGCCGGGAGAGCCGGTGGGCCAGCTCGGACAGGCCCAGCGCGAGCAGCGCGAGCACGGCGGCGGCCAGCAGGACGAGCGCGCCGGACGCGACCGCCCGCCCGCCGAGCCGGTCGGCCAGCGTCCCGCCCGCGTAGTTGGCGACCGTTCCGATCACCCCGAAGACCAGCAACAGCAGGGCGAGGCGCCCGGTGTCCCCGCCCGTGGCGGGTTCGAAGATCGCGGAGATGTAGGTGTACGGGATGTAGACGGCGGTGAACCCGATGAGGGTGGTTCCCATCAGGGCAAGCGCGCGCGGGTCGCGCAGGGGGCGCAGCCGTTCGCCGAGGCCCTCGGGTGCCGGGGCCACGGCCTGCCGAGGTACGAGGGTGAGCATGGCCACGATGCCAAGGATTGCTAGGCCGACCAGGAACCACACTGTCGCCCGCCACCCGAAGGCCCCTCCCAGGACGGTGCCGATAGGGGCGCCCAAGGCTGTGGCCGCGGTGAACCCGGTGGTGACCACGGCGATGGCACGCCCGCGGCAACGCGGGTGCGAGGGCCGTACCGACATTGCCCGCGAGGTAGACGCCCAGGGCGAGCAGCAGGATCCGGCGGCGCGGCCAGCGGGCGGTGAGGGTCCCCAGCACCGGGGCCAGCACAGCGCCGGCCAGGTCCGGTACCGGCTCAGCGGCGGGACGGGCGGGCTCATGTCGACCGAGACCACCTCGCCCCGCCAGGCCGGGTCGACGTCACCTCCCATGCCCACGGCCAAGGATGGACGGCTCACACCCGTTCCGTGGACCGGTGCCCGTTCAGCCCCGCTGCAGGGCGGCGAGCCCCTTCCGCATGTCGTCCGGGCTCATTACGGGGTGGATGTCGATCTTCGCGCCGAGCTCCTGGAACAGGGGCTCCGCGATCGAGGGCAGCGTCGAACTGTCGGTCATGTCGAAGACGAAGGTGCAGGAACGATGGCCCTCGCCGGGACCGAAGTAGGCCGCCTCGGGCTTGAGGCGCTCCATCATCGACTCCATGACCTCCCGCAGCTTGCCGCTCTTGAGCGCCTCGTTCGCGACCTGGGTGTCCAGCTTCGCTCTCAGCATCACTCTCATCGCACGTACTCCCCGTGTGTTCGGCTTCCCGTGCATCCGGGCCGGCGCGGCCCGGCCGCGCTCCCCGAGACCCGGTGCTGCCCCGATTGATCACCCCAACCGACCAGGGCAAACATCGCGTTCCGCAGCGCCCGAGGAGGGAGTCCTCGGGCACGGAAAGCCCGGCCGGGAAGGGGACCCGGCCGGGCTTCGCGAGCGGTGTCAGACGCCGGATACCGAACGAATCCAGGAGCGGTTATAGGGCACGCTCCCGTACTGCTGCGTCGACTGGCCGTCGGCGGTGGAGGCGACGCCGACCTGCTGGCCGTTGTAGCGCTGCGGCCCGCCGGAGTCGCCGCTCCACGCGTTGCCGGTGATCCTGCTGCTGCAGACCGCCTGGCCGCCGTAGTAGTCGCGGCACGTCGTGGACGTGACACGGACGTCGGCGCACTTGAGCTGGTCCGAGGTCGGGCCGTTGTAGCTCGTACGGCCCCAGCCGCAGATCTGGTTGGTCGAACCGACCGGCGGGTTGGTGCCGGCGAGCTGCGAGTACGTGGTGTTGTACGCGCTGGCCAGCCGTACCAGTGCGAGGTCACCCTGCGGCGACACCTGGTAGCTGCTGACGGCGATCGTGGTGGCGCGCGACCGGTAGACGCTGCCGACGCGTACCGTGATGCCGCTGCTGACACAGTGCCGCGCGGTCAGGACCCACGTCGGCGCGATGATGGTGCCGGAACAGGTGAACGATCCGCCGCTGCGGTAGATCGAGGCCGCCCAGGGGGCGCTGGTGACGGGCGTGCCGCCGATGATGGGCGGCGCGGCCAAGGTGGCGGGGGGACCGGGCCTACTGTCGGATCCGTCGTCCGCTGTAGCGGGGACGGCCATCCCGAAGAGCAGGGCCAGTGCGGCCCCTACCAAGGTAATGGTGCGTCGGGTGGACATGTACGGCTCCTTTGTGGGGGGTATGTGTAGGAGCCCCACAAAGATAGACCGACGCCCAACAAGTGTGATGTATCCAGTACCTATCGGTTTTTCAGTGTGAATGCCTTTAGCGTAGAAGGTGGCACTCGCCAATGGCGCCCATCCCTGGCCACGGTGCCGAGCGCCGTGACGGTCTGCTCGATGCGCCCGCGACCCTCGTACGGCGCGGCCCCGAGAGCTTCGAGTACAGCGACCAGGAGGACGCCCGACGCGACGAGAACCTCGCCCGCCATGCCGGCGAGATCCAGCCCGCTGATGACCATATGTGTACATTCTCCATTCTCCGTACGGCAGTGATCTCGGCCTATGGCTGACCTGCTGCCACCTGAAAGTGAAATTTCGCCCATACCCACTTGCCGTGCGGGCGCGTGCGCTCGATGCCCTGCTCGTCGCTCAGGGCCATGACCAGCGGCAATCCCAGCCCGCCGATCTCCTCGGACGCGTAGCCCTCGTCCAGTGCCCGTGAATCCGGCGTGACCCCTTCCAGGCAGATGTCACGCGGTGTAGGCTTATCGTCACTGGCATCCCACACACCAACCCAAATGCCCTGGACCTCAAGAACGGCCGAGAACGAAATCGCCGAATGAGGAGTGGCACACCCCGCGTTGGTGACCAGTTCGGATACGACGAGCAGAATGTCGTGCCGCTTTTCCGCAGAGATCGTCTTGTCGAGCCCGAGCCGTGCGAAGCGTTGCTCCAGCATGCTCCGGATGCTCATGGGAACGGTCGGTGCGGGAAGCGTCGTGCACCTGATCTCCCGATCCTCCGACGTTCCGATCGCTGACCCCGACACCTGACCCACCCTTCGGCCGCTGACCTCCGTGAACGGCTCCAAGATTGGCTGTGCCGAGGTTGGTTGTCACTATTGCCAGCAACATCAGAAAATCGATCACCCGTGAGAGGGAGAGTGATCATGGTCCGGCAATCCCCCGACCCCACCTCGTCGATCTACGACTTCATGGGGTACTACCTGCGCTTTCTGCGGATGCAGCACGGGGCGACCCAGGTAGAGGTCGGAAAGATCATCGGCTGCTCGAACAGCCAAGTTTCCAAGTACGAATCCGGGGAGAAGCAGCTCGACGTCAAACAGTGCGAATCACTCGATAAGGAGTGGAATACGGGCGATCTGTTCACGACGCTGCTCGTCTACGCGAAGCATGGAGCGGATGCCAACCTTCCGGCACGGCTCGGCCGCTACCAGCGCAGGGCGGTCGAGCATCACATCTTCTCCAACCTGATCCCGTTCCCACTGCAGACGGAGGCTTACGCGAAAGTGCTCCTGCAAGCGGGGCATGCCGCCGGTTACGTTGATGACGTCGAGGTCGCCGTCTCTCGGCGGATGGATCTCCAGGCCGCGGTCATGGAGGGGCGCCCCAATATCTGGGTGGTCGTAGACCAGGTCGCTCTCCGTCCGATGGGAGCCCCTGAGGTCATGGCCGCCCAGCGGGACAGGCTGCTGGAACTGGGGGCATTGGCCCATGTATCCATCCGTATACTCCCGCTGTCGGCTGCACCCCACATTGGCCTGGACGGCTCCTTCTGGTGCTTCACCTTGCCCAACCGTCGCCAGGCGGCGTTCTCGGGCAGCGCGTTGGGTGTTGGTCGAATTTTTGACGATCAAACGGAAGCAGCTCGGGTGGCAGAACGCTTCCAAAGACTCGCGGCGCGGGCCTGGAGTGAAGATCAGTCACGCGAGCACCTGGAAGGGATGGGTGTGGACCATGACGGCTTGGCGTAAGAGCAGCTACAGCCAGACCAGCGGTACAACGGACTGCGTTGAGCTGGCCGGTGTCTTTGGTGGTGTCGGTGTGCGGGACAGCAAGGCTCCGGACTTGGGCCACCTTGTCTTGAGCCGGGCGGCTTTCCGTGAGGTCTTGCTGCAGGTGCGGGCTGGCGAGCTGGACATGGGAACGTAGTCTCAGCGGCTCACGGTGGTCTCTCGCTCCACGCGGGACAGCTTCTCGGGGTTGCGCACGTGGTAGGCGCCGGTGATGAGGCCGTTCTCGATTCGCACCGCCACCACGCCGTCGACCTCCCCATCGACCCGGACGAGCAGCCCCGGGCCGCCATTGATCTGTACCAGCTCGACCGACCTTTCGGCGCCCCGCTTCCACCAGCCGGCGGCCAGCAGGCGAGCCACCTTGTCGGCCCCGACGAGAGGCCGCAGCAGGGCATGTTTGATTCCGCCGCCGTCGCTCAGGGCGACGACGTCCGGCGCGAGGATGTCGAGCAGCTGCTGCAGGTCGCCGGTCTCGATCGCGCGCAGGAAGGCTCCGAGTGCGGCTCGGGTCTCGGCCGGGGAGGCGACGCCGCGTGGCCGTCGCGCGGCGACGTGCGCCCGTGCCCGGTAGGCGGTCTGGCGGACCGCGGCCGGGGTCTTGTCGACGGCTTCGGCGATCTCGTCGTAGTCCAGGTCGAACACCTCGCGCAGGACGAACACCGCCCGCTCGATCGGCGCGAGCGTCTCCAGCACCAGCAGCATCGCCATCGACACGCTGTCGGCCAGCTCGACGTCCTCGGCCACGTCGGGCGCGGTCAGTAGCGGCTCGGGCAGCCATGGCCCGATGTAGGACTCCCTACGGCGGCCGAGCGTGCGCAGCCGGTCCAGCGCCTGCCGGGTGACGATCCGGACCAGGTACGCGCGCTTCTCGCGGACGGTGGCCAGATCGACGGCCACCCATCGCAGCCAGGTCTCCTGCAGGACGTCCTCGGCGTCGGCGGCCGAGCCGAGCATCTCGTACGCGACGGTGAACAGCAGGTTCCGGTGGGCGACGAAGACGTCGGTAGCGGAGTCCACGCGGTCGCCAGGAGCGCGCGGTTCGGCTGGGTCCGTCGTTCGTTCGCTGCGCTGTCCCATTCCCGGCTCCTGCCTGTTCGGCCTTGGTCCTGCCACACGCACTAGACGCCGCTCCCCACTGCTTTGTAACACCCGCGAGCGATGACCCACATCACACCACCGCGCTGTTACAGGACCTGGGTCGCCGGCGTCTTGTGATCGTCAGGCCGCTGCGCGAACGATCCGCGCGGCACGCAACGAGCAGAGGACGAAGAGTCATGGCAACCACGAAGGCGCAGGCACCGGCGGTCTCGTCGCGCCGCTGGGCCGCGCTGTTCTTCATCGGGCTGGCTCAGCTGACGATTGTTCTGGACGGGACGGTGGTGAACATCGCGCTGCCGTCGCTCCAGCAGGACTTGATGATCTCTGACGGTGACCGGCAGTGGATCATCACCGCGTACACGCTGGCGTTCGGCAGCCTGCTGCTGCTGGGCGGCCGGATCGCCGATCACACCGGCCGCAAGCGGACCTTCCAGATCGGGCTGCTGGGCTTTGCCGCCGCGTCGGCGCTGGGTGGTGCGGCGGGCAACTTCGAGTTGCTGCTGACCGCCCGTGCCTTGCAGGGCGGGTTCGCTGCGCTGCTGGGGCCATCGGCGCTGTCGCTGCTGACCGTGACGTTCACCGAACCCAAGGAGCGCGCCAAGGCGTTCGGAATCTGGGGTGCCATCACCGCTGCCGGCGGCGCGATCGGGCTGCTGGCCGGCGGGGCACTGACCGACTACCTGGACTGGCGCTGGTGCCTGTACATCAGCGTCCCGATCGCGGCGATCGCGGCGATCGGCGGCCACCTGGTGCTGACCGAGTCGCGGCGCGAGGGCCGGGCCCGGTTCGACATCCCCGGCGTGCTGCTGGTCACCGGCGGGCTGGTCGCGATCGTGTACGCCACCGGCCGCGCCGAGTCCGGCGGCTGGGACTCGGTGGAGGTCATCGGGCTGCTGGCCGCGGGTGTGGTGCTGCTCGCCGCGTTCGCCGTCGTCGAGAGCCGGGTGCCGCAGCCGCTGCTGCCGCCGCGCCTGGTCGCCGACCGTACCCGCGGCGGCGCCTACCTGAGTGTGGGACTGGCGATGCTCGCGATGTTCGGGGCGTTCCTGTTCATGACCTACTACATGCAGGTCGTCAAGGGGTACTCGCCGATCAGGACGGGCGTGGCCTTCCTTCCGATGACCGTGGCGGTCCTGATCTCTGCGGGCGGGCTCACCGCCCGGCTGCTGCCCAAGCTCCCGCCGCGGATGCTGATCGTGCCGGGCCTGCTGCTCATCGTCTTCGGCATGCTGTGGCTGCGCACGATGGAGACCGACACCGCCTACGTCGAGGGCGTGCTGGTCTCGGAGCTGCTGCTCGGCCTGGGGGCGGGCATGATCATGCCGGTGGCCTTCAACTACGCCACCCACGGGGTCGACCCCGGTGACGCGGGCATCGCCTCGGCCACCGTCAACACCGCGCAGCAGATCAGCAGTTCGATCGGCACCGCGCTGCTCAACACCATCGCCACCAGCGCGACCGCGGCCTACATCGCCTCACACGGCACGAGCCCGGCCATCGCCAGGGAGGCGATGCTGGAAGGCTTCGTGACGGCCGGCACCTGGGCGGCGGGAATCCTCTTGGCCGGCGCGCTGGTCGTCGTCGTTTTGATGAACACCCCGCGCCCTGAACGCCAGGCCGTCACGAAGGACGCCGAGGACGCCGAGCCGGTGCTCGCTCAGCCCTGATCCCTCCGGCAGAGGTTCACTGGGGCAGCACTTAACCGCGGGGACGTCGGCGGCCGTGGCCCGGACGGGTCGGGGCCGCCGCTGCCTGCGCTGCCGTCCCCCGCCGTACTGCCGCCGGAGATAGCAGGGTCACTTGGCCACTCTGGCGATGAAGGCGGTCAGGTTGTCCTGAGTACGGGCGATCCTCTCGTCCACGGAGAGGGTCTCGTCGAAATCGCCGGCCGTCTGTTTCTTGCCCCGGACGAAGAGGGAGCAGGCCAGGTCCGTACAGAAGTACTGCCCGACGGTATTGCCCTGGCGTCCGGCCTCGCCGGCGCGCGGGGCGCTCATCAGTGCCACACCGCCGCTGGTGTGCGTGGACAGGCACAGCGAGCACATGCTGCGTGCGGTGAAGCCGCGCGCGGTTCCCGTTCCCGCGCGAAGGACCAGGCCGACGAGGCGGCCGTCGCGTTCGGCGACCAGGCAGGCGCGCTCGGGGGCGCCGGGATCTCGCCAGCCGAGGAAGTCGAGGTCGTCCCAGGGACGCTCCGCGAGGTCCTTGGGGACGTCCAGGCGCTTGGCCTCGCCCTTGGAGCAGTTGACGAACGACCTGCGGATATCGCTCTCAGTGAGGGGTCTCATGTGCGTCGAGGCTAGTTCACCTAATAGTATTAGGCAAACGCCTTATTTGCTTAGCCTGGAGGTCGCATGGCACGCGCGGGCATCACCGCCGAACGCCTCGCCCGTACAGCGGCGGAGCTGGCCGACGAGATCGGCTTCGACCGGGTGACCGTCTCGGCGGTCGCGCGGAGGCTCGGCGTCAAGGACCCGAGCCTGTACGCGCACATCGAGAACGCGCGGCAGTTGAAGGAAAGGGTGGCGCTGCTGGCCCTGGCGGAGCTGGCCGACAGGGGCGCCGAGGCGCTGGCCGGACGGGCGGGCAAGGACGCGCTGGTGGCGTTCGCCGACGCCTACCGTGCCTACGCCGAGGAGCATCCCGGCCGGTACACCGCGGCCCGGTTCGAGCTCGATCCGGAGACCGCGGCCAAAAGCGCCGGGCCAAGGCACACGGAGATGATGCGGGCGATCCTGCGCGGCTACGACCTTCCCGAGCCCGACCAGACTGACGCGGTGCGCTTTCTGGGCAGCATGTTCCACGGATACGTGAGCCTGGAAATGGCGGGCGGCTTCCGCCACACACCACGCGAATCCGATGCCTCCTGGTCCTGGGCACTGGACACCATCGACCTCGCTCTCATAAATCGCAGCGAGCGGGCTCGGGTGGCGGAAGAGCGGCCCTAGCGTCTCGGTGATCGGGTGAAGGCCGGGGAGTTCAGGACGCACCGTGTCGGTGTTGACGGCGAATCCCTAGGATCCTTCCCCATGGGTGAGGTGACCGACGCGTGGCGGCGGATCGAAGGCTGGATGGCGCGGTACGCCCCGGACAGCGCGGCCGTGCTGGCACCGCCCGCCCGGGAGGAGGACGTCCGTACCGCCGAAGAGGCGACCGGGCTGGAGTTCCCGCCGGAGCTCGTGGAGTCGTTGCTCTGCCACGACGGCCTCCTGAAGTGGGCCAACATCTTCCCCGGGAAGCCTCCGCTGCCCGTGGCCAAGATCGTCGCCCACTGGGAGATGTGCTGTGCGGAGATGGAGGAGGACGACGAGTTCCTGGACGAGGACGAGGAGCCGTGGTGGCACCCGCTGTGGCTGCCCTTCGCGGCGTCGGACGGCGACTCCCAGATCATCGACCTGCGGCCGGGGCCGGGGTACGGGCGGCTCGGCTCGGCGGCGCACGATGACGCCGGCGGCTTCGCGGACGCGTGGCCCAGTCTCGGTGCCTACCTGACCGAGACCGCGGACGCACTGGAGACCGGCGGGGGCGTACGGGTCTGGCATCCGCACCTCATCGCCGACCGCGAACTGTGGTGGACGTTCGCCGGTGAGACCGAGCTGCACGGCCGGCCTCTTCGTCCGGTAAGGCCGGGTTGAGGAGGCGGGGGCTTAGCATGCGGGGCATGAGGTCGTCGCGAGTGCAGTCGTTCATTGCCGGGGTCCTGGTCGCCAACACCGCTCCGCATCTGGCCACCGCCGTCACCGGTCGGCGGCATCTGACGCCGCTGGCGGGGCGAAACTCCGGGCCCGCCGCCAACGCCGTGTGGGCGGGGCTGAATCTCGCGGCGGGTGTGGCGCTGCTGCGACGAGCGCGGCAAGCAGGAGACGCGTCTCCCCGCTGGAACTCCGATCTCGTCGCGTTCGAAACGGGCGCGCTCGTCCTCGCCGCATGGATGGCGGGCACGGAACGGTTCTTTCCCATGAACAGCGACCGGGACTGACCCTTCGTCCCGTGGTGCCGCGGTGCGGGCGCGTTGCCGTGCATCATGCGGCGCGGGCGCCTTCGGCCGGCGCGGTGGGCTCAAGGTCGGACACGTGTGTCCGTTTGGGCAGCAGGAGCGGGGTCGCGAGCAGGAGAACGCCGGACATGGTGATCGCGGCGAGCGGGCTGGTGAGTGTGCCGAGGACGCCCCAGATCACCATCAGGGTGGCCTGGAGGAGTCTGCCGCTGACGCTCCATGTGGTGAGGACTCGGGCGGCATGATCCGCGGGCGTCCGCTGCAGGCGCTCCGTCGCGTAGATCGGGTTGAAGATGCCCATGCAGGTGATCAGCAGGGCCTCGACGACGATCACGGTGAGGAGGCCGGTGAGGCCCGGGTGGAGGAACGCGAGGCCGAGCGGGAACAGTGATCGCAGCCAACCGGAGACGATCATGACCCGGCGGCGGCCGTAGCGGGACACGAGGGGTGCGGACAGGCGGGCGCCCACGAAGCCGCCGAGCGCCGGGACGCCGAAGGCGAGACCGTACTGCCAGGCCGGGTAGCCGTACCGGCCCAGCAGGAGGACGGACAGGAGCGGGACGGTGGCCGTGATCAGGCCGCCGACCAGGATCGAGTTGAGGAACAGGCGCCGCAGGACGCGGTCGCGGAGGATGAACCGCCAGCCGTCGAGAAGGTCGGCTCCGCGCATCCCGGTGGCCCGCTCGCGGGGTGCCGCGACATCGTCCCCGCGGATGCGGAGGACGGCGAGCGCGGACAGCAGGTAGCTGAGGGCGTCGGCCATGACGGTGACGACCGGGCCGAGCAACCCGATGAGCGCGCCACCGAGGGGCGGGCCCGCCGCGGTCGCGACCCAGCTGGTGCCCTCGAATCTCCCGTTCGCCACAAGGAGGTGGTCGCCGCGGACGAGATGTTTCAGGTACGCGCCGGATGCGGCGGCGACCTCCTTGAGGCGATGCTCGCGGTTCCGGAGACGACCGAGACGACGAGCAGGTGGGCGTACGAGAGCAGGCCGAGGACGTACGCGATCGGCACGCTCGCCATCGCGGCGAACCGGACCAGGTCCATCGCGATCATCACCGGGCGCTTGGCCCGGTGCTCGACCCACGGCCCGAGTGGGAGCGCGACGATCGCCGCGACGGCGAGCCCGGCCGCGCCCAGAAGCGAAACGGCGAAGGCCGACGCGTGCAGCACCTGGATCGCGATCAGCGGGAACGCGCCGAAGGCGATCCACGTACCGTACGTACTCACGGCGTAGGCCGACCAAAGCCAACCGAAATCAGGCCCTAACCGCACGCGCATGCGACTCCCTCGCGACAACCGATGTTCGGGTCGCCGCATCGCATCAGCCGTACCGCCACGGGATCAAACAACCGGCTCCCGGCCAGCCACAACGATCGGTTGGGCACGCCTAGGCTGGCTCAATGGATACCGAGGCGGTGCGATCGTTCGTCCGCGCGGCCGAGCTCGGACAGCTGCAGCACGCGGCCGACGAGCTGGGCGTGACGCAGCAGGCCGTCTCGAAGCGGATCGCGACCCTCGAGCGCAAACTCGACGTCCGGTTGTTCACCCGCACCACCCGAGGGGTCGAGCTGACCCTCGACGGCCAGGCCTTCCTCCCGCACGCCCGGAACATCATCACCGGAGTCGATCGCGCCATCACCGCGATCAGACCGGGCTCGCGGGCCCTGCGGATCGACGTTCTCGGGCTGCGGTCCGCGCAGGCCGTCGTCCTGCACGACTACTGGCGGTCGCATCCCGAAACCGACCTCGACGTGGTGACCCTCAAGGCCACCGACCCGCGCGTGGCGGTCGCCGCCGTCCAGGCAGGCGATGTCGACGCCTCGTTCCGTACGGTCACCGACGCGGCTACGCTGCCGCGCGACGTGCAGATGGTCCCCGCGTTCGGCTCCCCGCTGGAACTCCTCGTCGGCCCGCGACATCCGCTCGCCTCCGCGCGAACGCTGACACCCGCCGAGCTGCGCCGGCACCGGATCTGGGTGCCGGGCATCGCGCCGGGTAGCGAATGGGCGGAGTTCTACGATCAGCTCACCACCGACTTCGACCTTGGCATCGACGCCGCGGGCCCGAACTTCGGCAATGAGGTCCTTCAGGACACCCTCGCGGATTCCGCGGTCGTGGCCACCTTCGTAGGCGCGCGCGACCGGTACATCTGGCCGGCGAATCACGACCTGCGCCGCATCCCGATCGTGAACCCGACGCTCGCCTACCCGCTCTCGCTCATCGTCCCCAGAACGAATCCGCACCCAGGACTCCAAGCGATCATCGACCACTTCGCAACCCTGGCACCGCTCCCCGAGCCCGTCTGGCTCCCCTCCTGGGCAACGCACCCGCGCAGTGACGCGGACATCGAACGCACCCGACGCTGACGGGGTCTCACCCAGGACGCCGTCGCGGTGGTCAGGGTGCTAGGCGGCCGACCAGGCGAGGCGTCCAACGTTGGAGAGGCTCAGGCCGGGTCCGCCTCGTGGGGCCGGGGCATGCCGTAACGCTGGTGCATGTGGTGCTGGTGGGCGTCGATGAGGGCGTCGAGCTGCTCGGCGCAGCGGTGGCGGTCGCGGGACGACAGGGCCCTGGCGAGGAGTCGCGCGGCGTCCTCGATGTCGGCGGACAGCGTGGTGAGGCCGGCCACGATAGGTAGCAGCCGCCAGACGCGGTCTTCGAGCAGCGGCAGGTACTCGGTCCGGACGTACGGGACGATCTGGGCCAGCGCGAGGAACACCTCGGTGCAGGGGGCGGCGTTCCCGGACTCCTCGGTCAACCGGCCGATCTTGGTGAGCCGGTCGATCGTCTCGGCGAGGATCACGTCGGGGTAGACGACCGGAACGGTTCCGTGCCGCTCGGGCGGCGGTCCGAGGATCCAGCGTTCGAGCAGGTCGGTCAGCACCCGCATCGCGGCCAGCGCGATGACCGGGCTGTTCTGGGAGCTGGAGTAGGCGGTCCAGGCGATGCCGGCGATCTGCTCGACGGCGTAGCCGGGATCGGTGCGTACGTCGCGGTTGGTGTCGATGACCAGGCAGCCGGCGACCTGGGAGGCCAGCCGGGGGAGCACCTGGGCGTCCTCGCCGCGCACGTGCGCCACCTGGTCGCCGGCGCCCAGGTACGTCCCCACCGGGTGCTCGAAGACCACCTCGACCTCCGAGCCGGTCCTGCCGATCACCCGCCGGAGCCTCTTGAACCGTACGTCGACCAGGTAGCCGTCCTGAGGCGCGAGCACGGGAGCGGCCCGGTCGGGCGGCAGGAGGGGCGCCTCCCGCAGCATGGCCAGCAGTCCACCGGCGCGGCTGCGGGATCGCAGGGTCAGTTTCCAGGTGGCCGACAGGACGCTGGCGGGCCGCATCTGGTTGATCGTGCCGTAGATGAGCGTCATCAGCATGACCAGCGCGACCGTGGTGAGCAGGAACAGGAGGACGGCGCCGAAGGCCAGATGGTTTCCGGGGCGTACCGAGGCCAGCAGGATGAACGAGTACAGCGACAGGCCGATGAAGAAACCGAAGTGGATCTGATTGCTGCGCCGCCGCAGGAACTCGTCGAAGACCACAGGGGTATAGAGCGAGGCGTTCTGCTGCACCGCGATCAGCAGTACGGAGAAGGTCAGCGAGGCGACGCCGACGATCGCGGGAGCGACCTGGGCCAGCAGGTCGACCGCCACCTCGCTGGGGATGAGCTTGTCCAGCGCCGTGCGTGCGCGCCGCAGCGGCGCGGCCGTGGACAGGTCAAGGTAGACGGTCACGGCACCGAGCGCGGTGAAGGCCGCGAGCATGAGCAGCGGCATCATGAGGAACTCCGCGAGCGCCCGCCGGAACGCCCACAGTGCCCGGAGCGCCTTGACCAGCCCGCCCTTCTCGGTGGCCGGCGTCGGGCGGACGGGATGGCGCACGTACTGAGGCGGCCGGTTCCCGGGTCCCGCCGCTTCCCCCATGCCTGCTCTATGTCCGCGGCGGGCCCGGCCGTAGCTCCGTGAACGGCAAAGTGACGGCAGGTGGCCGACGGCGAAGGGGCCGGGCGCCACCTGCGCCCGGCCCCTCGTTGTACGCGGGGTTCTTGCTTGCTAGCCGCCGGTTTCCGGCTCGGCAGGTGCCGGCTCGGCCGGTGCGGCTACTTGAACGCGGGCATCAGTTCGTCGTGGATCAGGCGGAGTTGGGTGTCGACGTCCGCGACGCCCTCGACCTCGCGGCCGGTGAAGCCCTTGACCAGACCGGCGTCGGTGATGGCGCAGATCATGTGGTTCACGCCGGTGGGGGCGATCTCACGCTCGATCTTGGCGCGCACCTCGTCGGGCGTGCCCGCCAGGGACAGCTTCTCGGTGATGTCCGGGGTGGTCAGCTCGATGGCCTTGGCCAGGTCACCGGCGCCGATGGCGGCGACGATGGGCTCCATGTCCTTGGGGTCGACGCCGTTGCGCTCCAGTTGCTCGGCCGGCATGGCCGAGGCGTACAGGCCGACCATGCTGCGGGCCGCCTCCTTGGCCGCGGCGGAGTCGGGACCCGTCGCGAACACCACCCAGGCGCCGATGTCCATGGACTGCCAGTCCTTGCCGGCGCGCTCGGCGCCGATCCGGAAGTTCTCGACGGCGTACTCGTACGCGCCGCGGCAGTAGCTCAGGGCGTGGTGGACGCCGTCGGACAGCTCGCCGGCGGCCTGGAACGACTTCGGCCCGCGCATCGCGCCGATCTTGACCGGCAGGTGCTCCTGGACCGGGCGGGCGAAGGTGAACAGGCCGTCGTAGGAGTAGAACTCCCCGTCGCGGGTGATCGTGCCCTCGTCCAGCAGGGTACGGACGACCGCGACGGCCTCCTTGACCCGGGTGAGCGGCTTGGTCTTGGCCCAGTCGATCTTGTACTGGGCGAGCACGCCGAAGTTGCCGGAGCCGAGGACGACCTCCGCGCGGCCGTCGGTGAGCTCGTCCAGCGTGGCGGCGGCCTGGGCGATCAGGCTCGGCTCGCGCAGGGTGACCGCCGAGACGCTCGGACCCATGCGGATCTGGGACGTCTGCGCCGCGGCGGCGGCGAACAGCAGCCACAGGTCCTTGTGCCATGGCTCGTCGGCCGCGTACACGGCGTAGAACCCCAGCTCGTCGGCCAGCCTGATCGAGGCGAGCGACTCGGTGAGGGGGTAGTCGGGAAGCATGGCGTAGCTGAACTTCACGGAAAAGCATCTCCTTGTAGTGCGCCATCGCACTGTCCGGGGGATGGGGGAGATTCAGTGCTGCTACTGCTTTCGGGCTCGGGGCGTCACCTCTTCTATCCCTTGATCTGTGTCCAGGCCTGTGACCAGCGCGAATAGTCCACGCAGGCGTCGCCCCGGTCGTCGCCGCAGTTCTTGACGGGCGTCTTCCAGAACGCGATGCGCTTGTAGAAGTCGGCGTCGCCGACCTTGTACGTCGCGCAGAAACCCTTGGCCGTGTAACGGCACGCCTTGGGGTTGGCGGCCGCCTGGCCGAACCACTGGGCCACCTGTGCCTGCACCTTAGGCATGGTGATCCAATTCATCCAGCGGTACATGCAGTTCGGGTGTTTCGCCCGGGACGAGATCATCCAGGTGTCGGACCAGCCGGTGGCGCCCTCGACCGGCAGCACCGTGTCCACCGGGGCTTTCTGCTCCTTGGCCAGGTTCGCGGTCACCTGCCAGGCGGTCCCGGCATGGTTGTCGCCGATCTTGAACGACTGGAGCTCGTCGGCGTAGTTGTGCCAGTACTGGCTGACGTTGGGACGCTGCTGCCGGAGCAGTTCCAGGGCGGCCTCGAACTGCTTCTCGTCGAGCTCGTACGGATCCTTGATCTTCAGGTCCGGGCGGTGCGCCTTGAGGTACAGCGCGGCGTCGGCGATGTAGATCGGCGAGTCGTACGCGGTGATGTTGCCGGCCGCGGGCGAGTTCTTGTCCCACACGACATTCCACGAGGTCGGAGGCTGCGGGAGCTTGTCCGTGCGATACATCAGGTAGTTGGCGCCGTAACCGTGCGGGACCCCGTACATCTGCCCGCCGACCGAATTGTACGGCTGTTCCTTGAGATAGTCAGCGATGTCGGGATAGTTGGTGAGCAGCGAGGTGTTCACCGGTGCCACGTCGCCGCCGTAGACCAGCCGCAGGCTCGCGTCCCCGGACGCCGACACGCCGTCGTACTTCCCGGTCTTCATGAGGGCGACCATCGAGTCCGAGGTGTCGGCGATCTTGGTCTGCACCCGGCAGCCGGTCGCCTTGGTGAACGGGGTCACCCAGTCGACGGTCTTGTCGGTCGAACCGTCCTCGGCGTACCCCGTCCAGGCCACCAGGTTGAGCTGTCCCTCCGTCGCGCCGATCACCTGCTGCGCCGGTATCTGCGGCAGCGCGGTACGGGTCGCCGAGTTCGAGCCGCTGCAGGCGGCCATGGTCGCTGTGACGGTCGCGGCGACCGCGCAGGCCGCCAGCCGTCCCGTGAGCTGGCTCTTGAAGATCACGGTCGCGGATTGTATGCCCGCGACTACCGGTCATGTGGCTCGAATCGCAATGATTCAGATCTCTACCCACAAGCCACGCAAACGATCACGTAGCCATGTACCCTCTCGTGCGATCAGTAACCGACGGCTAACAGAGAGCCTCCTTCGTGCGATCAAGGGACCGCGGCATGGGGTCACGCATCAGTCATCGACGGCCACGTACCGGAACCGGGCGGTTCCGTACGGTTCGCTTCAAGGTCACGGCGCTGGTCCTGGTGTCGCTCGTCTCGCTCAGCATCCTGTGGGCGTTCGCGGCGAGCGTCACCCTCGGGGAAGGGCTGAACCTGCGCAACGTGGAGACCGTTCAGGACCACTTCGAGTACCCCTCCGGCGCGCTCGGCAGTACGCTGCAGGCCGAACGCCGAGCAACGATGGTCTATCTCGGCGGTAAGGCGCCCACCGACTTCGCGGTCATGGAGGCGGCCCGGCTGGTCACCGACCGGCAGGCGAGCCTGTTCCGCAACCTCGCCGGCGACAAGGAGGCGCTGGAGGCGGCGCCCGCCCAGACCCGGCGGCTGGCCGACGAGATCATCCGCGGCCTGAACGCGCTGGGCGCCAAGCGCAACGCGATCGACACCGGCGGCACCGCGCGCGGCCAGGCGTTCGCCGACTACAGCGGGCTGGTCGGCGGCATCGGGACGCTGCAGGGCACGCTGTCCACGCTGAGCAACGCCGAGGTCGCCAAGGACGCCCGGAACCAGGTCGCGCTGGCCCGCGCGCGAGAGGCGCTCTCGCAAGAGGACGCGCTGCTGGCGGGCGTGCTGGCGGCCGGCCGGATCAGCCGCGCCGAGCACGCCGAGTTCGTCAAGCTGGTCGGCACCCAGCGGTCGCTGTACGACATCGCCTCGCCCGAGCTGCGCACCGAGGACCGGACGTACTTCCGCCGGGTCACCAGCACGCCGGAGTTCGGCCGGCTGCGCACGCTGGAGGACCGCTTCGTCGCCGGCACCCGCATCCCCAGGGTCGCGGACGAGACCACGGTGCTGTGGAAGACCACCGTCGACTCCAACCTGACGCGGCTGCGCGGCCTGGAGCTGTCGCTGATCGCCGCAGCGGAGGACCGTGCCAAACCGATCTCCGACGCGATCATCCTGCGGGTCGCGCTGGCCGGCGTGCTGGGCCTGGTCGCGGTCGTGCTGTCGGTCGTGCTGGCGATCTGGGCGGCGCGCTCGGTCATCCGCGACCTGAACGGGCTCAAGCGCGAGGCGCTCGACCTGGCCACCACCCGGATGCCCGGCGTCATCCAGCGGCTGCGCCGCGGCGAGGAGGTCGACGTCGTCGCCGAGGCCCCGCCGCTGTCGTTCCGTACCGAGGAGATCGACCAGGTCGGCCAGGCCTTCAACGAGGCCCGCCGGACCGCGATCCAGGGCGCGGTCGAGGAGGCCGGGCTGCGCCGCGGCATCAGCGAGGTGTTCGTCAACCTGGCCCGCCGCAGCCAGACGCTGGTGCACCGGCAGCTCAACCTGCTGGACTCCATGGAGCGCCGGATCAGCGAGCCGGACGACCTGGAGGACCTGTTCCGCATCGACCACCTGGCCACCCGCATGCGCCGGCACGCGGAAGGCCTGATCATCCTGTCCGGCCAGGCGCCGGGGCGCGGCTGGCGCAACCCGGTCGCGGTCATCGACGTGGCCCGCGCCGCCGCCTCCGAGGTGGAGGACTACACCCGGGTGTCGGTCGCCCCGATGACGCAGGCGGCGATCTCGGGCGTGGCCGTCGCCGACGTCATCCACCTGCTGGCCGAGCTGATCGAGAACGCCACCTCGTTCTCGCCGCCGCACACCAGCGTCCAGATCACCGGGCAGGCGGTGGCGCGCGGCTTCACGCTGGAGATCGAGGACCGCGGGCTGAGCATGGACGAGCCGAGCCTGGCCGCGGCCAACGCCCGGCTGGCCGAGCCGCCCGAGTTCGACCTGTCCGACAGCGCCCAGCTCGGCCTGTTCGTCGTCGGCCGGCTGGCCAAGCGGCACAAGATCCGGGTGACGCTGCGGACCTCCCCGTTCGGCGGGATGAGCGCGGTGGTGCTGATCCCCGAGGAGATCGTCGTGCACGGCGACGGCGACGGCCTCGACGAGGCTCCGGCTCCGCTCGCCCTCACCCGGCGCAGCGAGGACGCCCTCGTCCCGGTCGGTGTCCTGCGCGGCGGCCAGGAACGTGCCGCGCTGCCCGCCGGAGCAGGCGGGCCGGTGCTGCGCCTGCACTCCAACAGGCCCGAACCGCCGCAGGGACCTCCCGTCGGGCCGCCGCCCGAACCGACGTACGGCGGGCAGCCGGGACACATCACGCAGCCCGTGCAGCCCGGTCAGGGTGGAGTGCAGCCCGAATGGGACGACTGGCCGTCACCACCGGACCGGTCGGGTGTGCGAACCGGTTCGCAGCCGAGCGCCCGGCACCGCAGGGGCGGGGGAGAACCGCCCCAGGGGGTACCGGAGACCGGCGTGCCGCCCGCGTCCGACCCGCCCATGTCCGAACGGTCGGGCGACCCGCCGGCGAGCGGACGCCCCGTACAGGAGCTGCGGTCCGAACGGCGCACGACCGGTGGTCCCGGATCGCTGCGCCGCCCGCCCGGGGGATCGTCCCGGGGCGGGGGACGCGGCGGCCGGCCTGAACTGCCCAGGCGGGTCCGGCAGGCCAACATCGCCCCGCAGCTCCGCGAGGAGCCCGGCGGTGAGAGCTCCGCGCCGCCGCCCGAGCCGCCCCCGGAGCGCTCGCCCGAAGAGCTCCGCTCGATGATGTCCTCGATCCAGCGCGGTACCAAGCGCGGCCGGTCGGAATCGATCGTCGAGTTCGACGAGGGGTCGTGACAGGGCGATGAGCGGCCCCGGAAACGAATGGCTCGACGAGGACGCCGGTCCCCTCGTCCGCTCGTACGCGCTGACCGGCGGCCGGGCCAGACCGCGCACCAGCGGCGAGGGCTTCGAGCTGATCGCCATCATCGCCACCGTGGCGAGCCCGGCCGCGGCCTCGCCCGACATCGGACCCGAGCATCTGGCCATCATCGATCTGTGCGTGCGGCCCCATTCCGTGGCGGAGGTCTCCGCCCGGCTGGGGCTGCCGCTGGTGGTCGTCCGGGTCATGCTCGGCGACCTGCTCACCCACGGGCTCATCGCGGTCAGGCGCCCGCAACAGGAAAGCCCGACCGTCACCGAACACCTGCTCAGGGAAGTGCTCCATGGACTCGAGGCGCTCTGATGCCGCATCCTCCTCTGTCGCCTCCGCGGGGTCGGCTCCCTGGAGCGACGGCGGCGCGATGCCCCTCGCCGTCAAGATCCTCGTGG
Organism: Actinomadura sp. 9N407; assembly: GCF_044326315.1. Lineage (NCBI taxonomy): Bacteria > Bacillati > Actinomycetota > Actinomycetes > Streptosporangiales > Thermomonosporaceae > Actinomadura > Actinomadura sp. 9N407. Next base: position 197,906 of record NZ_JBIRAW010000008.1, read on the forward strand.
CCGGCGGCTTCGGGGTCGGCAAGACCACGTTCGTCGGCGCGGTCAGCGAGATCAAGCCGCTGCAGACCGAGGAGATCCTGACCGAGCAGAGCGTCGGCGTCGACGACATCTCCGGGGTGGACCGCAAGACGACCACCACGGTGGCCATGGACTTCGGCCGCATCACGATCCGCGAGCGGCTGATCCTCTACCTGTTCGGTACGCCGGGCCAGGACCGCTTCTGGTTCATGTGGGACGAGTTGTCGCACGGCGCGCTGGGCGCGATCGTGCTGGCCGACACCCGCCGGCTGGCCGACTGCTTCCCCGCGGTCGACTATTTCGAGAGCCGGGGGCTGCCGTTCATCGTCGGCGTCAACTGCTTCGACGACGGCTACGACTACGACTCCGACGAGATCTGCGAGGCGCTCGACCTCAACCCGAAGACGCCCATCGTCCTGTGCGACGCCCGCAGCAAGGACTCGGCCAAGAGCGTGCTCACGTCCCTGGTCAAGCACCTGATCACCGTCAACGGCGAGGACCGTTCCGCGGAGGCCGCCGGCCAGTACAGCTGAACCGCGCCGGCGCTCGCTAGCCGTCGAGGGCCCAGTCGTCGGACTCGATGTACTCGTCGTCGCACGGCCCCGCCGCGTCCTCGCCGGACGCCGTGGGGCCGTGCTCCAGGCGGCCGTCCACGGCGCGCAGGAGGGCGCAGTCCGGCGGCGTCTCCAGGGACAGGACGGCGCGCAGGTGCTCCAGTTCGGCGTGCGTCATGGCGCGCAAGGGCTTGGTGGCCCAGCCGTAGGTGCCGGCCGGGCGGAGGCGCGATCCGTTCACCGGCCGGCCTGCCCTGGCACCCGCCTGGCCAGAACGACCAGCCGTTTCCTGTCCGAGCCCCGGGGATGGCAGCTGATGAGGGTCAGCACGCTGTCGCGCGCCTGCGCTCCCCTTTTGAACGGGACGGGGGCGAGCACGCTCGTCTTGCGCGGGGAGATGATCCGCTTCTTGTACGTCCGGTAGACGTAGGTCCGGCCGCCGGTCGTCACCGTAATCCGGTCGCCGGTGCGCATCCGCTGGATGTTAGAGAAGGGGGCCTTGTAGGTGGTGCGGTGGGCCAGCAGCACCGCGTTCCCTATCTCACCGGGCATCGCCGTACCGGGGTGGTGGCCGATGCCTCGCGCGAGGACGCGGCGCGACACGCCCTGCCGTACGGGGCCGCGCACTTTCATCCGGGGGATCGAGATCCGCGCGATCCGCTGACCGGTCTTCGGCTTGGCGGCGACGGCGCTGGCGGGCGCGGGTGCGGCGGAAGCCGGGAGCGGGGCCGCAGGCACCGCGAGCGCGATGACGATGACGGGGGTGGCGGCGGGTGAACGCATGTCCTGTGGTCCTCTGAGCGGCCGAACGGCGGCGGGGGCGGCGCGCCCGGAGCGGCGGGCCGCCCCCGCCCTCAACGGTGGCTTCCTCGTGGTTCTGCGGCCTTCGGTCAGCTGGGCAGCGAGGAACTGGTCAGCCGGACGGGGAGCCCCCTGGTGAGTCCGTCCAGGTTGCCCAGACCGGGGTCGGCCTTGCTGACGGGCTTGCCTTCCACGTCATCGTTGCCGGTGTCCTGGCCGGGTGCCTCGGGGCTGTGGACCGGAGCGCCCAGCGAGCGGAGGAGCGTACGGATCGCGTCGCCCGGCTGCGGAGCGGGCCCGGCCATGCGAGCCTGGCCGCCGGTCTGGCGCAGGGACGAGGGCGCGGTGAAGAGCATGTCGGCCCCCGGCAGCTGGTACGCGGTCGGCATGCCCTGCGTGAGCTCCTGGGTCAGGTTCTGGGCCTCGGGCAGCCGGGAGGGGTCGGGCAGCCCGGCGGCACCGAGCAGACCGAACGCACTGAGCGCGTCGTTCGTCAGCGGACCCGGGTGCGGGACGGCCTTGCCCACCCGCTTGGTGGAGGGCAGCTTCGCCGGCGGCTTCCCGGTGACGGGCTTTCCGGTGACGGGCTTCCCGGTGGTGGGCTTGGTGGCGGCGGGCTTCCCTGCCGCGGGCGCGCCGGCCGGCGGCTGGGCTCCGGTGGGCGCCTGGGTTCCGGCGGGCGCCTGCACGGGCCGGCCGCCGGGCGCGAGCGGCGTGCCCAGCTGCCCGAGCAGGCCGGTGAGCATCTCGACCGGCTCCGTCCCCGCCACGGGCATGATGGGCATGGACGGCAGGGGCCCGGTGCTCGGGCCGTCGGCGGCGGCGGTGGTGGTGCCGGCGCCGAGTCCGGCGCCCGCCATGGCGATGCCCGCCGTCACCAGAACGGTACGGGTGATGTTCCTGGTCCAGTTCCGCATTTTCTTCTCCTTTTCGTCGGTGCGCCGGTTGATCGGCAGAGATGGTCGGTACGGCTTTCGGCGGTGGGCTGAGCACCCAGGGCCGGTGGAATGGACGAGATGCGGATCCCGAAGCGGGATCGCTCGGTGGTCGGCGCGGAGATCCGGTGGTCCAGAGCCCCGCGACGGAGACCAGAACCCCGAGGTGGAAGGACGAGCCCCGAGGCGGAAGGACGAGCCCGATCGCCGAGCCCGCCCGGGCGCGGCTAGTCCGGGGCGGTCACGGGATCGGCGGGCGCGGCCTCTTCCTTCGGCGCCGATGCCGGAAGCGCCCGTGCGGCCATGGCGTCCGGTACGTCGGGAAGGGAGGCGGGCAGCGTGCCCGCGATGGGGCCGTGGCCCTGGCCGGGCTGCGTGAGCGCGGCCTTCGCGTCGTCCTGCCCCGTCTCATGGAAGGGGCGGGGAGCCGTCGGCACGCCGTCCGCGCGGTCGCAGCCGCGGCAGGTTCCGCCGGGCTCGCCGGCGGTGCGGGGCGTCGCGGCCGGCCGCGGGTCCGTGTCGCCGCCGGGACCGTCCGCACCGCGCGCCGTGCCGGAGTCGCGGTCACCGCCGTGCGGCCGCCCGCCTTCGCTTCCGAACAGCGCGTCCGGGACGGCCCGTCCGGTGAGCGGCGACAGCAACCCGTGCACCGCGTGGCGGTCGGGCAGCCCGGCCCGTTCGGCCAGGCCCGATGCCGCCGGGCGCAGCTCGCGCAGGCCCGGGGCGCCGGACACCAGCCCGGTGAGCGTGGACGACGGGGCGCGCAGCAGGCGGTCGCCCGCCTTCCGTACGGTCTCCCGCTGCGGCGATCCGGTGCCGGTCGCGCTCGTGGTCAGGCCCGTGGCCAGATCTCCGGCGAGATCGCCGGCCAGGCCGATGGCCTCGCCGCCGTCCCGGCCGGCCACGGGCCGGCCGTCGCCGCTGTCCGCGGACGCGGAACCGGCCAGCGCGGCCAGCGCGAACCAGCCCGCGAACGCCAGCCCGGCGACGACCGCCATCCTGAGGACGCCCGGAACGCGGGCGCGGGTCGTCCGGTCGAGGGCTTCGCGGGCCCCGGCGCGGATCGCCACCTGCTGCATTCTTGGAACACCTCGCGGATGGAAGTCGACGGCACTGGATTCGACGGCGCCATCTGCTAACGCGTTGCGACGATAGCAGCACGGTGCGTAATCGTCGGCGCCATTGAATTCCCATTGGCGTGTCTCCGGCATGCCGCCATGCTGCGTCACCGGCGGTGCGGCGGGCGCGGCACTCTACCCAGGATTTGCCGGAGCGTGTGGCGGCGTTGGTGCGGCCTGGCCTTCCCCGTCCAGCACCTTCACGGTCTCCTCGGGAGGCGCGGCCGCGCGGCTGCCGGCCGCCACGTGCGCGGCGATCCGGCGGGCGGCGAAGTCGGCACCGTGGACGAAGCGCATGACCGGGCCGAAGCTCGGGGCCGCGGTGAGCCCGGCGAAGTACAGGCCCGGCACGGAACTCTCGAAGTGCGCGCCGAGCACCGGCGCGCGGTGCCTGGTCCGTACCCGCTCGCGCAGCTCCGGCGCCAGGATGCCGATCCGGTCCAGATCGGGAACGAACCCGGTCGCGGCGATGACATGGTCGACCTCGTGCTCCCACGGGCTGCCGATCCGGCCGGCGGTGGTGACGGCCGCCCTGCCGCCGGACTCGCGCGCGCCGGTGACCGCGCGGCCCGTCATCACGTGGACGCGGTGGTCGACGCGGTCGCGCAGCCACCAGGCCCCGGCGGGACCCATGGTCGTACGGAGCAGGTGCCGCCGCGTGGCGTCGGGCAGCAGGCGCGTGGTCCAGGGGTGCTCGGACCAGATCCACGTCCGGTACCCGCGGCCGAGGCCCGAGGCCGGTCCGCGCAGCAGCCGGTCGACCGGTGAAGGGGACGTCAGGGGCACCGCGTTCCAGGCGAGCCGTTCGGTACGGGCGAGGACCTGCGGGCGCGCGCCGGCCTCCGCCAGCAGCACCGCGGTCTCCAGCGCGGACTGGCCCGCTCCGACCACGGCCACCTCCTGGTCCTCGAAGCGGCCGAAGTCGCGGTGGGCCATGCTGTGCGTGAGCAGGTCGCCGGGCAGCGCGGACAGCTCGTCCGGGATGTGGGCGAACGGCCCGACGCCGATCGCCATCACGACGGCGCGCGTCCTGGCCACCTCGCCGGTCGACAGCGTGACCTCGAACGGCCCGTCCCCGATCCCGTCCGGGCGCTCGATCCGGAGCACCCGGGCGTCCTCGGTGTACGGGACGAGATGGCCGGCGAACCAGCGGCCGTACTCGACGAACGTCGAGAGCGGGATCGGCCGGCCGGTGTTCCAGCCCGGATTGCGGTCGGTGAACGTGGCGCCCCCGTGCGGCGCGCCGAGGCTGGAGGCGAAGGGCTCGGACTTCAGGTACATCCCGGGCGGCATGCCGTCGGCCCAGAACTCCATCGGTGTGCCGATGATGCGGACGTCCAGGCCGTGGTGCCGCAGGTACGCCGCGGTCGAGAGGCCGTAGGGCCCCGCCCCGACGACGAGTACGTCGGCGGTCGAGTCGTGCATATTCGCGTTCCCCCGTGGTCGTGATGCGTGCGATAGCGCGCCTTGCGGTGGTGGTTTCATGCGGGTGGTCTTGACCGTTCCGTCACGTGCCGCGCCGGACGGCGCGGATCAGGCTCCGTCGGCCCATGACGAGGAACGGAACCGGGTCGTCCGTGGCGAACCAGGCCCGCTCGCCGGCCCGGCGGAGCCGCCCGAACGCGGCGGCGCGTTCCCCGGAGCGGGCCAGGGAGTGCTGCAGGAAGTGGTGCTCCACCAGCAGCGTGCGGCCGTACCGAGGGCGGGGCGGGGGAACGGCGCGGCCGGAGCGTTCCAGGTGCAGGGCCCTGACGAGGTCGATCCCGCGCTGGTCGCTGAACAGCCGGAACTGGGCGCCGAGCCTGGGGTTGAAGTCGAGCAGGTGGTAGATGCCGGTACGGGCGTCGAGCCGGAAGTCGAGATCGACGGTGCCCCGGCACCCGAGGATGTTGACGACCTTGTGGGCCAGCTGCTCCAGCGCCGGGTTGAGTACCCATTCGCCCGAGACGGTGTGGCCCGCGTCGCGGGGATGGGCCAGATGCTTGATCCCGGTGCCGCCGAACAGGCACACGTAGTTCTCGTCGAAGTGGCCGTGGAAGAACCAGTCGCCGCCGCCCGGCGGGATGCGGCGCTGAAGGATCAGCGGGCCGGCGGGGAAGTCTCCGTCGCCGCCGAAAGGCGGGGTGGTGGCGAGCGAGAAGAGGCGGTGGGCGTCGATGGCGGTACGGACCACCACGGTGCTGCGTCGCCCTGGCGGCAGCAGCCAGGGCCGCGACCACTTGGCGACCAGCGGCAGGCCGAGGCGGGCGACGGCCTCGCCGACCTCGGCGGGGGAGCCGGGGACGAGGCTCTCGGGGCAGGCGATGTCGTACCGCGTGCACTGCTCCAGCAGCAGCGACTTGTCGGCCACCCGGCGCGGGGCGGCCGGGTCCTGCGGGGGGAGGACGAAGCACTCCTCGAGGGCATGGGCGTGCTCGGCGGTGAAGAGCGCGCCCGCGTCGTCCAGCGGGATCAGCAGCGAGCGGCGGCCGATCTGCCCGGCGATGCCGCGCAGATGCTCGGCCAGCGCTTCCGGCGCGTGCTGCGGTGAGGGCCCCCAGGGGTGGCGGCGGCGCAGGCGGCGGGAGTGCGCGGCGGGTGAGACCCGGCCTTCGAGGATCGCGTGGACGGGGACGCCGGCGCGGCCGAGCGATCTGATCGCGCCCAGCGTCCCGTGATGCAGCGGGTTGCGGTCGGTGCGCAGCAGCAGGACGGGCAGGTCGCCGTCGAGCGCCGGCGCGCTGAGGCCCGGAGGGGCGGTCGCGCTCCATTCCGGTGCGATTCGCATTCTCGACACGCTTCCTATCGAAAAGGTAAATTCTGCCGCGTCTACGCCACTCCCGTGGCGATCCGCCTGTTCATATACGCAGGCCCGAGGGCATACGATACGCATGGGAGCCGACGATAACCATCGTATTCATCGGCTGTTCGGCTATGGGGGAGCAAGATCTCCGTTGGGTCTTCTCGTGCGGGCGCTCGCCGTTTCCTGTGTGGCCGCCGTGATGGCGGCGGGGGTGCTTGTCGCCGCCTGGTCGAATTTCCGCCCCGCAGACCGGATCGCCGACGGGACGCGGACCGTCCCCCCGCCGAGCGGAACCCCTGAACGGGTGCCGCCGGCCGTTCCTTTGGGGGCGTTTCTGGGGTCCGGTGAAGAAGGCGTGCGAAATGTCGGTCCTTTTCAGGAATGGCTCGGTACCGAGGTCACGGTCGGCCATACCTACCTGCCGGGGGAGCGCTGGGAGGACATCGAGGGCCGGCCGGGGATCCTGGAGCCCTGGGCTCGCTGGCGGCGCGCCGACCCGAGGCGCCAGCTGGTGGTCAACGTGCCGATGGTGGCACCGAACGAGGCGCGGATGCCCGACGGCGCGGTGTCCTGGCACCTGCGCGCCGGTGCCTCCGGCGCCTATGACCGGCACTTCTACGAGCTGGCGAAGCACCTGGTGGGGCAGGGGATCGGAGACGCGATCCTGGTGCTCGGCTGGGAGATGAACGGCGACGTCTACAGCGGCCGGTGCGGGCCCGACCCCGCCGCCTGGAAGGCGTACTGGCGGCGGATCGTGCGGACCATGCGCGGTGTCTCGGGCACCCGGCTGCGGTTCGACTTCACCGCGACACGGGGCCGCGACGCCGTGCCGTGGGTGGAGTGCTATCCGGGTGACGATGTCGTCGACATCATCGGTTCCGACAGTTACGACCAGCCCGAGGGGGCGTCGTTCGGGCGCTTTGTGGACGAGCCTTATGGATTGCGGGAGCATGCGCGCTTCGCCGCCGAGCACGGAAAGCCGATGTCGTTTCCCGAGTGGGGATTGTTCCGTAATTCCGACAATCCCGAATATATTCGGGGGATGTATGAGTGGATGGCCTCGCACAACGTCATCTACCAGACCATCACCGACTACTGCCCGCACGGTGTATGGCGTTGCTCGGAGAATCCCCGTTCGTCGGGGGTCTACCGCGAGTTGTTCGGCGGGAAGGGCGCCGGTGCCCCCGTTCCCGCGCCCTCGGTCTCCACTCCGCCGCCCGGCCCGCCGCCGCAGTCCCCGCCGCCGGGACCCGTACCGCCCGATTCAGGTCCGTCCGATTCAGGTCCGCCCGTTCCCGATGGCGGGCAGGACCCCTCGGGCGCCGGCCCAGATGAGGGCGGCCCGGCCGCGCCCCCGCGCCCGGAGACCCCGGTGCCGCCCCCGAGCCCCGGCCCCGTTCCGGAGCATCCCGGTTCCGAGCCTTCCGTACCGCGGCCTGCCAGCCCCGAGGTGACGGCGGAGAGCAGCGCCAGCGTTCCGGTCAGGTCGAACGCGCCGGCCGTGCCCGCGCCCGCGCGGCCCTCGGCGTCCGCGTCGGCTCGCCGCGAGAGCCTGGCGGCGACCTCGAAGGCCAGGCTGACGGGATCCTCCGGCGGCACGAGGGCACCGGTCCCGGGCTGAACGATCTCCGCGAGCCCGGGCACGTTGCTGCACACCAGCGAGCGCCCGCGGGCGAGGGCCTCCAGCGCGACCAGGGCCAGTCCCTCCCAGCGGGAGGGCAGCACCACCAGGTCGGCCGCCGCCAGCCAGCCGCGCGTGTCCGCGACGGGCGGGACGAACAGCACGCCCGGCGCGGCCCTCCGGCGCAAGCGCGTGAGTTCGTCACCGTCACCGACGATGGCCAGGAGCGCGCGCGTGCAGTGTTCCCGGATCATGGGCCAGGCGGCCAGCAGGACGTCCTGCCCCTTCTGCCGTGTCACGCGGCCGATGCACACCGCCAAGGGCGCGTCGGACGGCAGCCCCAGAACGCGCCGCGCCGCGCTGCGGTCGGCGGCGTCGGCCGGGGTGAAGTGGCGCAGGTCCACGCCGTTGCGGATCAGCCGGTACGGCGCGCGCACCCGTGCCTCGCGGCCTTGCTTGAGCTCGCCCGTACCGACGCAGACCAGGGCGTCGGTACGGCGCGCGGCGAGGCGTTCCCAATGCAGCCCGGCCGCGGCCTGGGCGCCGGTCGCGGCCAGCCAGGACCAGCCGTGCGGCTGGAAGATCGTCGGTACCTCCGGCCCGCCGAACGGGAGCCGCCCGGCCAGCCCCGCCTTGGCCGAATGCAGATGCAGCACGTCCGGGCCGAACCGCCGGACGATCCGCCGCAGGGTGCTCACCTCGCGGAGCGTGTCCGGTCCCGGGGCGCGTTCGGCATGCCAGAGCAGGTGCGGGGCGCCCGCCGCCCGCACCCGAGCCGCCAGGTCGCCATCCGGCGGGCAGGCCACCGCGACCTCCCAGCCCCGGCGGAGCTGGTCGGTGACGGCCTGGATGACGTAGACCGCCACTCCGCCGTCGGTGGGCTGGCTGACGTGCAGGACGCGCACTCCGGTGACCGCGGGCCGGTCAGCCATGCGGTGTCTCGGCGCGGCGGCGCATGCGGGCGCTCAGCTCCGCGCGCCCGCGCGCCGCGGTCGCGTAGGCCGACGCCAGCGGCGACCGGCCCAGGATCAGCCGCTCGTTGCGGACCGGGGTGGGCCGCCACTTCATCTTGTACGGCTCGTCCCCGCGCAGCAGGCTGAGCGCCGGGACGCCGGCCCGCTCGGCCACCCCGAGGTCCTGGCGCAGCAGCATGAGCGTCACCTCGATCCTGTCGCGCAGGTCCGCGACCGACCCGTACAGGTACGCGCCCGCGAAGTCATGCCCGATCAGGACCAGGTCCGCGGCCACCAGCCGGTCCGCCTCCCGGTACTCGAAGATCACGGCCTGGCCGTCCCGGGTCATCTCGGTCAGCGCGGCGGCCAGATGCCGGCGGAACCGGGCGCGGGTGTGCTCGGGGTTGATCGGCCGGTCCCGCCACTGCCGGACATGCAGGTCCAGGAGCCGGTTCACGGCCTCGCCGGCGCGCTCGGCGGGCACCGGAGCGACCGCGATCCCGGCCGCGTCGATCTTGCGCAGCCGGGCCCGCGTCTTGCCCGCCCGGCGGCCGGGCAACCTGGCGAGCAGCGCGTCGACGCCGCCGGCGGGCAGTTCCAGGCAGATCGACGCCGGGGTCCGCCAGGACGTCCCGGGCCAGCGCTCGGCCACCGCGTGCGCCGCCGAGCCCGGCCTGACCTCGCGCAGGTCGATCGCGCCCCAGCCGGGTGCGGCCAGCAGCGCGCGGGTCAGGTACCGCACGGACTGCCGCGCGTGATCGCGGTCCAGCAGGAAGTCGGTGAAGTCGCTCTGCGGCGCCGCGAGCGGCTCCAGCACCGGGAATCCCCACCGCCGCACCGCCATCAGCGGCGCCGCGGCGACCAGCAGGCCATGCCGCCGTACCAGGCACAGCCGCAGGCCTCCGCGCGTGCCGTAGTTGCGCCACCAGGCCGCCAGCCACGCGTGCGACTGGAACGGGGTGGCGGTGTGGCTCCGCGCGTAGAGGCCGCGCCATTCGTCCGCGAGTTCGGCCAGCGCGTTCGCGTCCTGGCGTACCTCCACTGTCCAGACCGAGTGCGCGGTATCGGCGGAGTCGGCGGAGTCGCCGGGGCTCACGCGGACCCCGCCGAGCCTGCCGGGCAGTGTCACTTCGCGGCCTCCGCATGGACCTCGGACGCGGCGTCCTGGGACGCCGCCTCCTGGAACTCCGCGTCCCGGCCGCCCGCCGTCTGGGGCCCCGCCTCCCCGAGGTCCATGGCGGCCGGCTCGCTGCGCTGCCTCGTCCTCGCCTTCGGTGCCCTCGGCCCGGCCGACGGCCGGCGGTCCGAGGTGGGGCCGGTGCCCCCCTGCCGCCGGCGGAGGCGTGTTCCGGCTCCGGTCGCCGCCACCAGGCCCGCGAGCAGGATTCCCGTCGCGGTTCCTACGGCCACGTTCAGCGGAAGGTTGGGCGAGCTGGGACCGAACGGTGCCGCCGCCCTCGTCATCAGCGCGACGCGTACGCCGGTGTCCTGCTGGTGGGCGTTGCCATAGCGGACGAGCGCGTCGGCGGCCGTGTTGGCGAAGGTCGCCGCACGGCGCGGTGTTCTGGCCGAGGCCGTCAGCCGTACGAGCGGGGTGTCAGGGGACGTGGACGCCTGGATGTTCCGGCGGGCGTCGGCCAGGTCCGCGGGCGGCAGGGGAACGGCGGCCCAGGCGAGCGTTTCCGGAAGGGCCGCCAGCCGTCCGTAAGCCTGGGCGAAGCTCACCGCCACGGGCGGGCCCTCATCGTTCTGGGACACCAGGAGGACGTAGGACGTCGCCGAGTAGGCCGGAGTCTTGAGCAGCCCGTAGCCGAGCCCGGTCAGCAGTCCGGCGATGACGATGGCCAGCGGAAGGCCGATCCGGCGGGCCGGCTTCAGGGTTCTGTTGAGGAAGGTGCTGTTGAAGAAGCTGCGGATTGCTTGCATGCCTGGTCCCTTCAGAACGAGGTACGCGACAGGTCGGGACGGACGGGCAGGACCGCTGCCGGACCGTCTTGGTAGAGGGCGGTGAGCCGTTCGGCGTGTGCGTCAACGGCGTAGTGGTCGACCGCCGGCGGCGGGACGTGACGCACCTGCGAACCGGAACGCGAGTGCTCGGCAAGGGCCGCTGCCCATGCCGCCACCCGGGTGGGCAGCCGCCGCGCCTGTAGCGCGGACGACGGTGCGGGCAGGTCGTCCAGTGCGGGACAGGCCGTGTAGAGGACGGGCAGCCCGGACGCCAATGCCTCCAGAACGCTCAGCCCGAACGTCTCCTGGGTCGAGGGAGCCGCGAACAGATCCATCGCCGCGAGAGCCCCCGCCACATCGGCCGTGTCACCCGCGAAGACGATGCGTCCTCCGCTGCTCCAGGCGAGGTCCTCCAGCGCGGGACGGCTAGGGCCCTCGCCCACGATGAGGAGCGTCGCTCTGTTCTCTGTACGGGTATCCGCACGGGCGAACGCGTTGATGAGCAGGTCGAGCCGTTTGGTGGGGACGAGCCGTCCGACGGTGCCGATGACGAACGCGTCCGTTCCGATGCCCAGGCGCTCGCGTGTCGCCGCACGCTGAACGGCATCGAAGACGTACGCCGAAGGGTCGATGCTGTTAGGAATCGTGACCAGACGGTCCGGTGGTACGCCCCACCCACGCAGACGCCGGGCGACGGTAGGGGAGACGGCGACGGTGGCCGTGCCGAGGCGTTCGGTCGCCCGGTAGAGCATCCGGACACCGGATGTCGTACGGCGCCCTTCTATGTGGCCGTCGCCCAAGGAATGTTCGGTGGCGACGATGTGCGTCACTCCGGCCATGCGCGCGGCCACCCGCCCGTAGACGCACGCGCGGTACAGGTGCGTGTGGACGACGTCGTACCGGCCACGACGGATCAGCCGTACGAGACGCGGCAAGGCGGCGAAGTCGCGGTTGCCGCACATCCCGATCTCATGGACCGGGACGCCCAAGGCCCTGATGCTCTCCCCGAGCGCACCGGCGCGGGTGAGCACCGCGACCTCGGACTCGACCGGGAGATGGCGCAGCAGCAGGGCCAGCTGCCGTTCGGCACCGCCGTGCGCCAGGCCGGTGATGATGTGCAGGACCCGCGTACCGGTCATACGCGTACCAGCCACTGCAGCTCGTGCCGGACCACCTTCGCGCGCAGCCGCAGGTTCCGGTCGCGCTCACCGACGTACGTCCGGGCCAGCGCGAAGCGGCTCGCCTCAGTGGGACGGATCGCGCAGGCGTAGTCGTAACCGGCGGCCCTGACCTCCGCCATATCGCGCGGGCCGGCGTTGCCATAGGGATAGGCGAACCCGCCCACCGGCCGCTGCACGATCTCCTCCAGAACGAACCGGCTCGCCTGGAGTTCGTCGCGTACCTCCTCGACGGGCGCCTCCGGCAGGGACACGTGCCGTACGCCATGGGAGGCGACCTCCATCCCGAAGTCCGCCACGGCGCGGATCTGGTCCTGCGTCATCAGGGCCTTGGGCGGGCCGGTGTCCCACTGGTTGTACGCACCGATGTGCTCGGTGACCACGAAGACCGTCGCGGTGAACCCGTACCGCACCAGCGCCGGTACGGCCCGCGTGGCGAAGTCGGCGTAACCGTCGTCGAAGGTGAGGCCGACCAGGCCCCGCGTGCCGCCCCGCGCGTGCGCCCGCAGCAGCTCTGCCATGCTCACGCCGCGCAGCCCGCGGGTGTGCAGCCAGCGCAGTTGCTGCTCGAAGCGCTCCGGCGTGACCGTCACCAGGTGCGGGTCCTCGTCGTAGTGATCGACCGAGTGGTACATCAGCACCATCGGCATCGCGATGATCGGATGCCGCGGGTTCTCCGGATGCCCCGGGCCGACGGGACGCACCGGCTCCCGGGTCGCCTCCGGGCGTTCCGGCTGCCCGTGTTCTGACTGGACGTGTTCTGGCGGCCCGTGTTCTGGCGATTGGTGTTCTGGTTGCTCGGGCTGGTTCACGGCACTTCCTTGTGACGGATGCGGTTGACGCGGACGAGCGGGCTGAGCGGTCCCGTGGCGCGCGTACGGCCGTGCGCGGCCAGCAGGAGCGCCACGGCGTACACGGCGGTGACCACGGTCAGGCCCGCGAGCAGGCGCGGGAACGCCGGAAGGCCCGTACCGGTGACGGCCAGGCCCGCGAGGCAGGCCAGGCCCGCGGCCGTCAGGAGCGTTCCGAGGTCGCCGCCGACCGCGCGCAGCGACACCGGCGCGACGTACTTGCGCATGGCGGCCAGGAGCAGCAGCGCGGCGACGGTGATGCCGGCGGCGTTGGCGGCGGCGAGCGCGGTGGTACCGGCGAGCGCGACCAGGGTGCTCCCGGCCACGGCGGTGACGGCGAGCCCGGCCGCCATGGCGCGGACGGGATGCCAGACCGGGCGGCTGCCGGCGAAGAAGGCGCGAGCGGTCACGCCCATCATCGCCTGGCCCCACACGCCCAGGACGTAGACGCGCAGGACGAGCGCCGTCCTGGAGCCGTCGGCCTCGGTGAACCGCCCGTGCTGGAACAGCAGTTCCACGATGAGCGGCGCGAACGCGGTCAGGCACGCCGTCGCCCACAGCACCACCGCGCTGACGATCACCAGATCGGTCTCGAGCCGCCGGCGCATCTCGTCCAGGTCCCCGCCCGCCGACGCCCGCGCGAGTCGCGGGAACGTCACCGTGACCAGCAGCAGGGAGGCCACCATCGGGACCTGGCCCACCTTCTGGGCGTAGTTGAGATGGGAGATCGAGCCGGCCGCGAGACCGGAGCCGAGGAAGCGCTCGATGAAGACCTGCGACTGCCGGGTCAGCGTGTAGATCACGATGGGCGCCGCGGCGGCCAGCGTGAGCGCGGTCAGCGTGCCCCGGTCCGCCACTCCGTCCGGGCCCTCCGACACCCCGGGCGGGGCGGCGGGCCCGGGGCCCGAGCGCAGGCAGCGCACGAACGCGGGTGCCTGCACCACGATCATGAGCAGCCCGCCGCAGGCCACGCCGAGCGCCGCGCTGGTGATCCCCAGCGGTGCGGCGAGCGCCGCGATCATCGCCAGGATGCCGACGTTGTACGCGAGGTAGATGGCGGCGGGCGGCCCGAAGTGGTGGTGGGCCCGCAGCGTCGCGCTCATGAACCCGGCGATGCCGAACGCGAGGACGGTCAGCGCGGTCAGCCGCACGCAGCGCGCCGCGGGACCCGGGTCGTCCAGGCCGGGCGCGAGCACGCCGACGACCAGCGGCGCGGCCAGGATGAGGACGATCGTGGCCGCCGACAGCGCGGTGACCAGGCGGGGGAGCACGGTGGTCACCAAGGGGCGCACGCCGTCGGGTTCGCGCAGCAGCCGGGTGACGATCGGGACCATGAGCAGTGCCATGGCGTCCTCGATCAGCAGCGGCGAGACCGTCTCGGGGATCGTCCAGGCGACCAGGAACGCGTCGGTGCCGCTGCTCGCGCCGAACCGGTGCGCCATGACCAGATCGCGCAGGAAGCCCAGCAGGGTGCCGCCGGCGACGAGCAGCCCGGTCAGCAGCGTCGCGCGCCGGATCGAGCCCTCGTGGCGCCGGACGGCCTCGGTCTGGACGGCGGTCATCGCGCCTCACCACGGGAACGCGTCCCGGCAGGGGAGCCCCCGAGGGAACGTGCGGCGACCAGGCCGATCAGGATCGCCACCAGCACGCTGCTCGGACCGCTCATGTCGGCGTAGACGAAGTTGGTCAGCAGAGCGGCCAGGAAGCCGGCCGAGGCCAGCCACAGCGGGTCGCGAGGGTCGCGGCGCGTCCACAGCCCGTACAGCAGCGTGCCGAACAGGGCCAGCAGCCCGGCGAACCCCACCAGCCCCTGCTCGGACAGGACGAGCAGGTACTGGCTGTGCGGCGACAGCAGCGGCTGGCGCTTGTAGCCGTGGACGGGGTCGGCGGTCTCGCCCGCCGCCGACAGGTCGATGGGCGCGTACGAGTCGCGGTACGCGGGGAAGTTCTTGACGCCCACGCCGGTGAGCGGGTGGTCCTGCCAGATGCCGGACGCCGCCGTCCACAGGCTGTAGCGGTCGATCACCGACTGGTCGGGAGATTCCGTGATCCGCGCCATCGACTGGGCCCGGGCGGTCAGCGTCTCCGTTCCGATGCCGAGGCCGCCGACCGTGACGACCAGCAGCGCGACGCCGGCCACAGCCGTACGCCATGCCACCCGGCGGTCGAAGGCGACCAGCACCAGGCCCGCGGCGGCGGCGATGGCGATCCAGCTGCCCCGGCTCAGCGCGAGTACGAGGGCCAGGGCCAGTACGGCCATGGCCGCCAGCGCGAGCGGGCGTACCCAGCGGCGCGCCGAGGCCAGCACGAACGCCAGCGTGATGATGAGGCCGAAGCCGGTGACGACCGACAGCGCCATCACGTCTCCGGCGCCGAACGTGCCGACCGCCCGGACGTTCTCGCCCGCGAAGGACGCGCCGGTCCCGGTGAAGACCTGCCAGATGCCGTAGGCCGCCTGGAACAGCCCGGCGACCACGACGGCACCCGCCACGAGCAGGGCGTCCGTGCGGTCCCGCACGATGGCGGTGACGGCCACCGGGACGAGCACGAAGAGCTGCGCCACCCGTACGAAGCCCGTCAGGCTCGCGTCGATGTCCTGCGAGCACAGCGTGGCGAGGCCGAGCGCGGCGGCGGCGGGACCGAAGGCGAGCAGGGTGCGCGGCGGTGGCGCCGCCTTGCCGGTGACGACCAGGACGGCGGCGGCCGCCACCAGCACGGCGCTCGCGACATCGGCGGGTGTGATCGCCACGGCCGCGTCGCCGCTCCCGGCTCCGGCCTGCGGGGGCGACGGAAGGCAGATCGCGAGCGCGGCGGCCGCCACCAGCCAGCCGGGGCGCCGGACCAGGGCCCCGATCAGGGGCCGGGCGTTCTCGGGCCGGGCGTTCTCGGGCCGGTCGATCAGGGGCCGGTCGATCAGGGGTCGGGCGACCCCGGGCCGGTCGGTCACGGGTCGTTCCTCGTCAGCACGGCCCGGACGGTCATCAGCAGGATCTTCAGATCGGTACCGAACGACCACGTGTCGATGTAGCGGTTGTCGTACTTGGCCCGAAGTTCGATCGAGGTGTCCCCGCGCAGCCCGTTGACCTGCGCCCAGCCGGTCATCCCGGCCGGGACCCGGTGCCGCAGCGCGTACCCGGGACAGGACTCGGAGAACAGCCGGACGAAGTGCGGGCGCTCGGGGCGCGGGCCGACCAGGCTCATGTCGCCGCGGACGACGTTCCACAGCTGCGGCAGCTCGTCCAGCGAGGTCTCCCGGAGGAACCGGCCGACCGGCCCCATCCGGGCGTCCCCGTTCACCGACCAGCGCGTGTCGGCCTCGTGGTCGTCGGCGGGGCGCAGCGAGCGGAACTTCAGCAGCACGAACTGGCGGCCGCCGGCGCCGACCCGGCGCTGCCGGAACAGTACGCCCGGGCCGCCCTCCAGCCGTACGGCGAGCGCGCACGCGAGCAGCACCGGCCATGCGAGCGTGAGCGCGGCGGTGGCGGCGGCCAGGTCGAACGCGCGTTTGGCGGTCCGGGCCAGGCGCTCGCCCGTACGGGAGCCGAGGCGCAGGCACGGCAGGCCCGCCAGGTACTCCACCCGCGAGCCCGGGCCCGTCCCCGTGAGCAGGTCCAGCGTCGACAGGACGAGCAGGGTCTCGCACGGCAGCACGGAGCAGGCCCGGACCAGCGTGTCCAGGTCAGGGCGCCGGACGTCGTCCATGACGATCACGACGGTGGACCCGTCGGTGTCCGTCCTGGACGCGAGGCCGAGCACGGCCTGCCGCAGCTCCACCGGCCGGCCGAGGACCGGCAACCCGGGCAGCGGGCGGTCGTCCTGGCTCCCGGACAGGATCTGGCCGACCGGCACGAGCCCGAACTCCCGGCGCCGCCGCAGCACGCCGGTCACGTGCTCGGCGGTGGGGCCCGTACCGACGATGACGGCGGGCCGGGCGGTACCCGGCCCGCGCCGGGCGAGCCGGCGGCCGGTGGCGGCGGCGGCGCGCGCGGGCCCGGCGAGCAGGGCGTACAGGATGACGATCCAGAACCAGGTGGCGATCAGCTCGCGCAGCGTTCCCGGCGAGGTGGCCAGGGCCTCCGCGGCCCCGGACGAGGGCGACAGGGCCGCGGCGAGGGCCGCGACCGCCGCCGCACGGGCGGCGAGCGCGGGCGTGTCGTCGAGCAGCGAGGAGGACAGCCGGCGCCGGTAGAGCCCGCCGGCGGCGTTGAGCCCGGTCACCGCCGCGCCCGCCGCCACCGTCAGCGGCAGTCCGGCTTCGGTGGCGGTCGCGACCGCCACCGCGGCGGACATGGAGAGTCCGTCGGCGGTGACGAGCGCGAGCGGATACAGGGCCGTCCGGATGCGGGGGCGTGCCGCCCGGACATCGAACGGTGCCGTGCCGACGGTGAGGGGGACCAGGCCCGCCTCACCGATGTCCGCGCCGGCGTCCGGATCCGGCCGTTGGGTGTCCGCGCCGATCGAGGGGACGCTCAGCCCCTGTGAGCCCATCTCGGCCGTCCTTTCGAAGAGGGCTTAGCGGCTGCCCGGTCTGCGGATTCAAGGCGAGTCTGTTCCCACTCCACGGCAAGAGGTGCAGGGCGGCGCCGCCCCGGTCCCATGCCTTTAACAAAGGTCAACGTGCTCTTGAGATGCACCGTGTGTCGGAAACGCGGACATGGCTCCTGGAAACACGGACATGGGTACCGGAAACGCGGGACATGGGGGTTGGGATGGGGAACGCCGCGCTCTTTTTCGCCGAGGGCGGGACACTCGGCCGCAGGTGACCATGTACTGGCCTCCCCGCAATGCGTATGACCGTGCGCCGCACCGGCCCACCGGCATTTAGATCGGGATGAAGCGGCCGAACCTCTGCCAGGCGCAATCTCGATGTAATGATCAGATCAAGTTCGCCGATTCGTGCCCGATGGCCTGTGCGACGGCCGCGGTATCTGTGTTACCTCTAACGAAGCACTGCGGAATCGCGTATCCGCAGAGCTTTCGAAAACTCTGTGCACATGAGCTCAGGAGGGCAACATGATGAAGCGACTGGCCGCGACGGGCGTGCTGGCCATGGCCGTCGGAGGGGCGCTGCTGGGCGCGACCCCCGCTCTGGCCCACGGCGGCGACGAGGTCGAGAACCAGGAGGTCAAGAACGAACAGGGCCTCGGGATCCAGATCTGCCAGCTCCCGATCATCCCGATCATCTCGCCGGTCGAGATGGACGACTGCTACAACGGCTCCACCGAAGTCGAGCAGAACGAGTCCGAGGGCGAGTGACGTAGAACCGACCGTGGAAGGGCCCCGCCGTCCGGCGGGGTCCTTCCCCTTTTCCGGAAAAGCCCGGCCACTCCGGCATATCGGAAATAGAGCGACTATTCGATACAGGCACCGAACATTTGATGATCGATGGTTTTATCGACCAGGCGGCATGCTCAGAAATGCCATGTGAAGTCATGCAATGTGAGGTCTCAGAAATTCAGGACAGGGTCGGCGGCCGCCGTGCTCGCGATCGCGCTGGCGTTTCCGGTGACCCCGGCCGTGAGGGCGGACCGGCCGCCCGACTGGTGCGGTTCCGGGCCCGGCCTGCGGGCCGGCGCGCTGCCACCGGTGGTGGATCTGCGCGAATGCGATCTGCGCGGAAAGCTGATCAAGGGAGTGAACGGAGTGGCCGCGGTCGTGCCGCGCGACGGCGGCTCGGTGGTCGCGCACATGCTGCACCGGCACGAGGCCTCGGACCTGGAGATCAGGGTCGACGCGGAGGCGCGGACGGCCACCATCACCGAGAACAGGATCGCGCTTCCCGGCGGGCGCCCGCGCGAGGTGCGCACGACGTCCGGTGGCTGCTCCGACAAGGCGTACAAGCTCGGCACGAGCAAGTGGCGCCGCGGGACGGCGATCTCCTGGCACTACCACCGGGGCACCGTGAAGGACAGCGGGCTGGGCGCGCGGCGCGCCGCCAAGGCGGTCAGGCGCGGCGTGTCCGGTGCCGTCGGCGGCCGTACCGACTGCGTCGGCGGATCCAAGAGCTTCCGTCCCAAGCCCGACATCCGGCAGCGGTACGCGGGCACGACGGGCGCCCGGCCGAACATCGGCGGCGCCGGTGACTGCGGGGACCGCGACGGGACCAACTCCTTCGGCTGGACCGACCTGTCGAGCATGGAGGCCGACGCGCTGGCGGTCACCTGCCTCTGGCACGTCGGCGGCACGACGCAGGAGAGCGACCTGGCGCTCCAGACGCGCGGGAAGCGCTGGTGGACGCCCCGCGTTCCGCGCCGTGGCGGGCCCCAGCCGATCCCCGGCTGCCCGTCCGGCCGGTACGAGGCGGTCTCGGTGACCACGCACGAGATGCTGCACGCCCTCGGGCTGCAGCACATCGAGGGCACCCGGCACGAGAACCTGTCGATGAGCCCCTTCGTCCGCCCGTGCGACGACCGTGCCGCCACGCTGGGCAAGGGCGACCACCGGGGCCTCATCAAGCTCTACGGCGCGCGCTGAGCGCCAGGTCGATCCAGCGCTGTCAGCCAGCGCTGTCGATCCAGCGCTCAGATCATCTCGAGCAGCCGGGCCAGCGTCTGGGCCTTGTTGCCACCGGGCGCCAGGTCCTTGGACGCGTACCCGAACAGGTAGTGCAGCATCCGGTAGCGCAACTCCTGGTACTGGAGATAGTCGGGCGCGTTGAACAGCGCGGGATCGTCCAGGTCGGTGGGGACGTGGTACGGCCGCGTCACCAGGACGCGGCGGTCGGGAACGGGCGGCTCCGCCACGGCCGGCGTGCCGGTCGCGAGGCCGGTGCCGACCGCCGCCGGGACCTGGATCTCGTGCGCCACCTGGATCGCGGGCCCCGCCGGGGAACGGTGCGGCGGCGCGGGAGCGACGGTGTCGCGGGCGAAGAACCCCGGATGGCCGAGCGTGAACGAGACGGTGTGGATCGTCCGGGACCGTCCCGTCAGCGGGTCGGTGCCCGTCGCCGAGTCGGCGCACAGGTCGACCGTCGTCGCGTGCGCCAGCTCGAACGAGTACCTGACCCGCTGCGCGGTGATCACCAGCCGGGGGCCGAGGCCCGCCCAGCCCTTGGGCTCGGCCAGGTCGCCCCGGTGCCTGCCGAGCGCGTCGGCCAGAACGCGGGCGAAGGCGTTGTCGGCGCGGTCGTCGGCCAGGAACTCGCCGAGCCGCTCGGGATCGGCGCCCTCCCGCAGGTGGACGCGCGACAGCAGCCGGATCCGCTCGCCGGGCGGGTACGCCTTGGCCACCGAGCGGCCCTTGACGTGCAGGTGGAACGAGCCGGCCTCGTCGGTGTTCACCTGCCGGCGGCGCAGCACGACGGCGCAGCGCAGCAGGCTGAGCGCGGGGACGTCGTAGTACGTGTCGGTGCACCGCCTGATGTGCTCGGCCGACATCAGCTCGACGCCGAGGGCCTTCAGCTCGCCGGGCCGGGTGAACAGAGCCCGCAGGGAGGACACCACCGAGACGTGCTGCTCACCGGAGATCAGGAACTCCGACTCCGCCTCCAGCGAGGTGGCCATCTCCATCCCGGGCTGCAGCACGTCCTTGTACGCCTGGTAGACCGGGCGGTGGTCGCGCAGCGGCTCGCCGGCGTGCCACCCGCCCTTCGCGACGGTCTCGGAGTCCTTCAGGTCCTCCGGTGTGAGGGGACGCAGATCGATCCGGCCGGAGCCGTTCTTCTGGTCCATGCCGCCGCTGTAGTGGCGGGGCTCGTTGCGCCCGTACCTGTTGTCCCACCATTCGGCGGTGAGCCCGGCCTGGGGGAGCACCTCCAGTACGGCCTCGCGCGACGGCATCCCCGCGGGCCGCCGCATGCCGAGCAGCTTGGCGAGCTGGTTCCAGGTGTAGGAGGCCGAGAACGTGCAGACGTTCTGGTCGGGCGGCGGGGTGAGCACGATGACGGTGTCCAGCCGCCGGCCCCCGGGCCCGTCCAGCGTCACCAGGATCAGGTCGTGCGGTACGGCGACGTGCTCCAGGTTGGACAGCACGGTGACCTGGAAGCTCAGCCCGTCCTCGTTGACGCCGTAGCCGTTGACGATCAGCCGGGCCAGATCGGTGAACCGGTGGTCGCGGGAGAACAGCGGCGGCGTGACGGTCGGATGGTTGGACACGTCCAGGCCGAAGACCCGCTCGCGGGAGCGCTCCCGCCGGTGGCGCAGGAACGCCGGCGTCCGCATCTCGGCGTGCTGGGTGGTCTCGGGCGCGGACGCGTCGGCGTGGACGGCGTGCGCGACGTCCCGGCCGGGGGCGACCCGCCCGGCGCTCATCGACGGCGGCACCGGGTCGGCGGGCGGGGCCGGGACGATCGCGCGGCGCCGGTAGACCGTCATGCCGCTGACGAGGTCCTTGACGCCCGTGCAGCGGTAGTAGACGTACCCGCCGGGACTGATCTCCGCGCCGGCGATCACGGTGTCGCCGATCGACGGGATCCACACCTCGGTGCCGGCGGGCAGCGGCGGATTGGTCCTGCCCACCTGACCTGGCGTGGGGGTCGCCATGGCTGTCTCCCGACGTCGAAACGGCCCCGGCCGCCAGGGCCGGGAACGGGGGCCGGATGAGGGGAAGGCACGGGGTGGGAGATCGGTGAAGGTGGGAGAATCGGAACTCCCGGGAAGCGAGGCCGCGTGGATGGGCCTCGGGAGCCCCGCGCCGCCTCGCGGGGGATCGGTTCCGCCCCATGGGTTCCAGTGTCACTGATTCGGTGCCGTGCGGGCGCCGCGAGAACCGGCCGCGGCCGGTTCTGGCCGCACCGGAAGCCGCACTGAAAAGGGCGATTCCCGGCAGAGCCGAAATGGCGTGCACGTGCATTTCAGCACCGTTGTGTTTCGGTGGTCAGGGCGGGCGTCACGTACCGCCCGGACGGCCGTCCGGACGCCCGTGTGGACGCCTGTACGGACGCCTGCGCGGACGCCGCTGGTCAGGCCCCGCGCTCCCGGCGGATATCGGCGAGGAGGTCCCCGACCCGCTCGCGTTCGGCGGCGTTGCGACGGTGCTCGCCGTCCTCGTCCGGCTCGGCGGCGGGCGCGGCGAGGGCGCGGCCTGCGGCCTCCTCCGCCCCGCCGAGATCGTCCAGGTCGTACAGCAGTTGCCCGGCCATCAGCTCGCATCGCGTCACGAAGGCCACATCCGCGGTGGCCCGGAAGGCCTCGGCGGCACGCGTCGCCTCGGCGACGGCCTCGGCCGTGCGGTCATGGGTGGCCAGGATCCGGGCCCGCTCGTACCGGAGGACGGCGGCCTCCCAGACAGCGCGCTCCTCGCCCTCCGGGAACCGTTCCGCCACCCGGCCGGAACGGTCCGCCATGACCAGCGCCGTGTCGAGATCGCCCGCCCAGGAATGGGCGAGCGCCGCCTGCCGGAGGCAGACCGCCGCCTCGTAGAACGCGTCCGTTCTGACGGCCACTCTGTCGACGACCTCTGTGTTGACGGCCTCTGTGTCGACGGCCTCTGCACTGACGGCCTGCGCGTGGGCCTCCCCGATCGCGGCGTACCGGCCGGCCGCCGCCGTGTACCGCTCGGCGGCCTCGGTGTCGCGGTCCACGGCGGTGAGGATCGCGCCCGCCTTCTTGTCCAGCTTGGCCAGGACGTCCTCCTCGTCCGTCCGCTCGGCCATCTCGTCCAGCATCGCCAGCGCGTCGTCCGGCTGGTCCAGGTCCGGATAGGCGCAGACCAGTACCCAGCGGGCCTGCATGCCGGTGTACGCGGCGTCGTCGTCGGCGCCGATGTCGGGCCGTGCCTCCTCGGCGCATTCGGCGGCGTCCAGGGCCCGGCCCACGCTCACGTACGACGTCGCCAGGTCCACGCGGGCGTGGGCGGCCAGCCGCTTCTCGCCCAGCGCCGTGAGCCGGGCCGCGGCCTCGATGAACTCACCGATCGCCTGGCCCGCATCGCCCGAGCTCAGCAGCTCGGTGCCGCGTTGCGCGTACTGGAGCGCCACCTTGAGCGGGTCCTCCCCATGAGGAGTCGCCGAGCCGGGCTCGCCGATGACGGAGCCGGTCCCTGCGATCTGCTCGATCTCCTTGCGGCGGGCGGCCACGGCCGACAGCGGGAGGTGCTCGACGATCGCTCGGCTCGCGATGGTCGCGCGCACGCGGTCGCCCGTGCGGGTGGTGCCGTGCCGCTCGTCGTACCGTCCGGCCAGCTCAAGGGCATCGCGGGCGAACTCCTCGGCCAGCTCCGCGAACGTCCACTCCTCGTCCACCTCCTCCGGGTAGTCCGGATCGGCGGGCCAGAACAGCACCTCGTCGCCGCGCCCCTCGTCCACGAGCGCGCCGAACACCATCGCGGCCGCCGCCGACAGCTCCAGCTCGTACAGGACGGTCGGGGTGCCCTCGAACATCGGCAGGTCCCGCTTGACGATCGACAGCGCGCGCTCGGTGTTGCCCGACAGCACGCAGAACGTCAGATGCCGCGCGAGATCGGCCTCGTCGTCGTGGTCGAGCCCCCGGTAGGCGCGCCGGTGCGCGGCACGTGCCTCCTCGACCTCGCCGGTACGCAGGTAGCAGTTCTGCAGGATGTGCAGGACGTCGGCGGGCTGGATCTCGGTATCGCAGGGGAGTTCCCCGGTGAGGATCGGATCCGCCGCGGCGATGGCCTCCGCGTCCCGTCCCGTACCGGCGAGGAACCGGACCTGGAATGTGGCCAGGCAGGCCGCGCAGCCGTAGTCGGCCGCCTCCCGGTGGCGCAGTCCGGCGAGGGCGCGGTCGCCGGCCTCCCGGTCGGCGGTCACGTCCGCGAGCAGCAGCCGGATCGTGTGGACGGTGTGCAGGTCGTCGCGGTCGGGACGGCAGCGCCGTTCCATGTCGTCGCACACGCCGCGGACCAGGCGCAGCGGGTACTCGACCATCAGGCTCAGCACGATCCCCTGCGACGCGAACTGCCGCCAGAGCGCGTCCAGCATGTCGTCGTCGAACACGTCCGGTCGGGCGCTGTAGTGGGCGACGATGCGGGTGAACGCGGTGATGACACCGTTGACGTCCTCGGTGTCCTGCGCGATGGCCATCTTCGCGTCCACCAGGACCAGCCGGGCCTCGATCTCGATGTCGAGCAGGCTCGCCGCTTCCGCCCACCGGACGATGTCCTGGACGGCGCTCACCTGGGCCTCGCCCTCGGGCATCTCCTCGGCTTCGGAGAGCAGTTCGCGCAGCTCGGCCGGGCTTCTCGTGCTCACAGGCCGGTCTCCTCGTCCACGTTGTGCACGGCCCATTCGACGAGGCCGAGGAACGAGCGGTTGAGCGCGGCGGTGTCGGCCGGGCGCATCGGATGGTGCCCCTGCAGGAGCGCGTGTCCGTACATCGCCTCCACGATCATCCGTACGAGCAGCGGGTCGGTGAGGGTCACGACGCGGCGGACCAGCGGGCTGTTGTGGTTGAGGATCAGCTGCGGCAGTGTCGGCCCGGCTGGTTTCTCCTCCGCCGTTTCCGCGGGAGTGACCTCCGCGAGGCCGTCGAGCATGTCGGCCCACGCGCCCTCGGCCGAGTCCATCGCGGCGTGCCGTTCCGCCTGCCGTACGGCCTCGCGGCCCTCCAGGTACAGCGCGGGCAGCGTGACGGGCTCGAACGCCCGCACCACCGGCTCGCAGCCGAGCCGTTCCAGCGCGCGCCGGGCTTGCTCCAGGAACCGCTGGATCACGGGCTCGGTGGACGGGTCGAGCAGGTCCATGTGGGTGGCCAGCTCGGCCGGATCCAGCCGCGCCACCTCGATCGCCGGATCGAGCAGCGGCAGCCGGTTGAGGATCTCCGCGTTGTAGGCGTAACCGGCGTTGACCAGGCCGACCCCCTGCGCCGCCGCGACCCCCGCGAACTGCCGGA
Organism: Actinomadura sp. 9N407; assembly: GCF_044326315.1. Classification (NCBI taxonomy): domain Bacteria; kingdom Bacillati; phylum Actinomycetota; class Actinomycetes; order Streptosporangiales; family Thermomonosporaceae; genus Actinomadura; species Actinomadura sp. 9N407. The sequence goes on from NZ_JBIRAW010000008.1 coordinate 222,453, forward strand.
ACTCGTCGACGCCCGGCGCGTACCGGATCGTGCCGTGGCGGCGCCGGAACTCCGCCAGCGTCATCTCGCCGTCGCTGGTCTCCATCGGCAGCCACCGGTCGACCAGCCGCAGCATCTCGACGTCGTGCACGGCCAGCGCCTTGACCCCGAGCTGGTGGACGGACAGGAACCGGTGCAGCCGGGCCGGCGCGGTCGACGACAGCCGGACCAGCCACGCCCGCAACTGCGCCCCGAGCGCCTCGCGGGTCTCCTCCAGCAGGTCGTCGGCGTACAGCTGCTCGCGGTCGGCGGTCGGCCGCAGCTCGCTCGCGTCCACCACGCAGCGCGCGAAGAACGCCCAGTCCGGCAGCAGCCCCTCGACCCGCTCGCCGAGCAGCATCCGCTTGAGGTAGACCCGGTGCGTCGAGCGCGCGCTCGCGGGCAGCGGCGTCGGCAGTACGAACGCCGCCCCGGTCAGCCCGGCGGCCGGAACGTTCAGTTCGATGACGTCGAACGGCCGGAACTCCAGCGTGTCCTCGGCGTACCGCAGCAGCGCCTCCCGCCGGGCGCGCGGATCGATGTGCTCGGCCTGCCAGGGCGGCGGGCCCTCGGTCACCAGCCGGTCGCCGACCCGTACCGGGTACGGCAGCAGCGAGCCGAAGTGCCCGGCCAGCTGCGTGACGGTGCCGTCCGACAGCCAGTGCTCCGATCCGCGCCGGGGCCGCAGGATCACCGTCGTGCCCGGCTCGTGCCGCGCCTCGGCGGGCTCGACCGTGTAGTGGCCGTCGGCGTACCCCGTCCAACGCACCGTCTCCGCGCCGCCGCCGGCCCCGTGGTCGCCGGCCCCGTGGCTGACAGCACTGCGTGTCACGACCTCGACCTCGTCGGCGACCAGGAAGCACGACAGCAGCCCGATGCCGAACTGGCCGAGGAACTCCTGCCGGGAGAAGCCCAGCTCGTCCCGCTTGGACGAGCGCCCGATGGTGGCGAGCAGTTCGTGGACCTGCGCCTCGGTGAGCCCGATCCCGTTGTCCAGGACCCGCAGCGTCCCGTCCCCGGTCACCGACGGCGGCTGGATCACGATGCGCGGGTCGTCCGGCGTCCGCGCGCTGAGCGCGTCCACGGCGTTCTGCAGCAGTTCCCTCAGGTAGGCGCGCGGGCTCGGATACAGATGCCGCCCGAGCAGGTCGATGATCCCCCGAAGATCAACACTGAAGCCATGACGCACCGAAGACGCCTCCCGCCCGTAGTCCCCGTGTACCTGACCGGTGGGCACCGGTCCGGCGCTGTACTGAGCTGTATCAATACGTATAAACCCTGCCGTAAAGGACGGTGTCATGGCAGCAGGATTTCGAGAAGTACAGGATCGAGGGACGTACAGGACCGAAAAGAGCACAATGCGCCCGGCCGCTTCAGATCAGAGAGGCCTGCCCGCGGCGTCGACGCCGCAGACCCGGCGCCACGCGTACGGCACCTTGCCGGGGCGGAAGACGCCCGAGTCCAGCAGCGCCTTGAGCACGGCACGGCACGCCTGGCGGCGCAGCTCCGTCCGTCGCGGGTCGCGGCGGACGGCCTTCCAGGTCTTGAACGCGGGCAGCCCGACCGTCCGGTAGACCAGCGGCTGCACCATCATGTCGAAGAAGAGGGCGATCGCGCCGGGAGCGAGCCACCGGACGGCCAGCCGGTCGCTGCGCCCGGCCGCGCGGTAGTGCTCGGCCACGGTCGTGCGGGCGTACGCGAGATGCCGCGCCTCCTCCTGCCGGTGGTAGACGCTGATCCGGCGCAGGTAGTCGTCGGTCTCGGGATGCTCGGCCATCAGCTTCTGCAGCAGGTCGGGGACCTCCTCGCCGCCCAGCACGAGGGTGTCCAGGAACGCGGGCCTGCGGAGCAGGTGCGGCAGCACGCGGCCGCGGATCCGGCGCGCGATCCGGTCGTCGATCGGGTTGTGCTGGCGCGGCTCCAGCTGGCCGACCGCGCGGGCGAACAGCCGCGAGTGCCGGGTCTCCTCGCCGATCTCGTGCAGCGCGTAGGTGAAGCGCGGGTCGGTCACGCCGGGCGCGAGGGCCAGCCGGAACGCGAACCCGGCCATCAGGACCGCCTCCAGCGTGATGCCGAGCCGCAGCATCGAGGCGACCTCCTCGCGGGACAGCCGGGCCCTCTGCTCGGGCGTGAGCCGCAGCCCGAGCCGGGCGGTCGACAGCAGCTCGTCCGGAACGATCTGGCCCGGACCGAAGTCGCCGGTGACCTCGACGTCGGGTTCGATCACCCGGCGTACGGAGGCGGTGTTCAGCCGCTCGATGCGTTTGGTACGCGCCGCGCGGTCGGTACGGAAGGTCTCCCTGGTAGCCATAGCGTCACCCTTCTGGGTCGTGCGAGGTCGTGTGGGGGGCCACGGAGGCGATGAGGTGGTCGACGACCGCGGCCCAGGCGGCCGGGTCGGGGCCGGGCAGCTCGAGACCGTTCATGACCAACGAGCCGAGCACGACGGTCATGCACAGGTGCGCCAGCGCCTCGGCGTCGAGGTCGGAACGGGCCAGGCCGTCGTGCTGGGCGCGCTCGACCGCCTCGCGCAGGCCGCCCCGGCGGTGCCGGATCCCGGCCGTGATCATCTTGGCCACGGCGGGATCGCGGCGGGCCGCCGCGAACGACTCGATCAGCATCGCGCCCTGCCGCGAGGAGCGGCCGGGCAGCGCCTCGGCGAGCCGGGTCAGCAGGTCCAGCGCGGTGCCGGGGGAACCGGCCGCGAACAGCTCGGCGAGCTGGACCGGGATGTGCGCCGCGATCGCGTGCCCGAGCAGTTCGGCCTTGGTGCCGTAGTTGGAGTAGATGGCGCCCACCGACAGCCCGGCCCGGCGCGCGATCTCGCCGGTGCTCGCGCCCTCGTACCCGCGCTCGTGGAAGACCTCGGCGGCCGCGGCGAGCAGCCGCTCCCGGACGACCTGCGAGCTGACTCCGGCGACGCGTCCCATCGCAAAAAAATAACACCCACTCTTTTCCCTGCCAACCCCGGGAGGGCGGCGGGTCAGTGGGGAGAGTGCTGCTTCTGCAGGCCGATGCCGGCGTACATGAGGGAGGGGCCCGGTGGCCAGGCACCGCCGTTCGGGCGCCAGAGCGAGAGGGGTGCCAGGCCCGGGCCGGCCGGGGTGAGGTCGCCGAAGAACGGCATGATCCCGGCCCGGTCGCGCAGCACGAGCGGCGCGGAGCAGCCGGCGCTGTAGATCCGGGCGGCCTCGGCCAGCGTCTCGGGGGCGAAGTCGGCGGTCGCGTGCGAGATCACCAGGGCGCTGCCGGGAGCGAGCGCCGCGCGCAGTTCCGCGACGGCCTCGTACGGGCGGTCGGCGGCGGTGAGGAAGTGCAGGACCGAGGTCAGCAGCACCGCCACCGGACGGTCCCGGTCGATCAGCCCGCACGCGTCCACGCCGGCCAGCAGCCCGGCCGGGTCCCGCAGGTCGGCGTGGACGGCGGCGACATCGCCGCACGCGGCCAGCAGCGCCCGCGCGTGCGCCAGCACGATCGGATCGTGGTCGACGTACACGACCCGGCAGCCCGGATCCTGTCCCGACGCGATCCGGTGGACGTTCTCGCCGCCGGGCAGGCCGCAGCCGATGTCGAGGAACTGCCGGATCCCGCGCCGGGCGAGCGTGCCGACCGCCCGGTACAGGAACGCCCGGCCCTCCCGGGCGGCCGTGTCCAGATGCGGTAGGACCCGCAGCAGCTCGTCCACCAGGTCGCGGTCGGCGGCGTAGTTGTCCTTGCCGCCGAGCAGGTAGTCGGAGACGCGCGCGGGGCTGGCGGTGGCGGGGGAGCGGACGAGCGTGTTGAAGGTCTCGTGCGTGGATGTCATCCCGTCCCCGTTCCGGTGACTGCGCTGCTGCCCGCGCACTCTAGGGAGAGAAGGTCAGCCAAAGGTCAGTGCGGCACGGTCAGCGCGGCGCGGTCGGTGCGTCAAAGTCCTTGCATCGCTTTGATCGCCCTGGCGTGCGGCCGAAATAGGCCTGCTGTTCCGGGTGCATTCTCCATTACCGTGGCACTCCACTCGTTCCCCGGCTCCCGTTTGAGAGGTCATGGAATTCCACCTTCTCGGCCGGCTGATCGTGCGTTCCGACGGCGGGGAGCCGATCACGGTCTCGCAGCCGCTGCTGCGCTCGGCGATCTGCGTCCTGGTGCTCAAGGCGGACCGCCCGCTCACCTCCGCCGAGCTGGAGGAGCTGCTCTGGGACCAGGACGCGGGCCTCAAGTCCGGCGCGCTCAAGACCGGGCTCAGCGAGGTGCGGCGGCTGCTGACCACGGCGCGGCTGCCGCCGGGGCACGGCGGCTATCAGCTGCGCCTGCATGACGGAGACTCGCTCGACCTGCGGGAATTCCGCGCACTGGCGGTACGGGCACGCGGAGCGGCCGAACGCGGCGAGGCGCCGCTCGCCGCCGGTCTCTACGAGCGCGCGCTCGCCCGATGGCGGGATCCACCCCTGGAGGATCTGCCCAAGACGCTGGCGATGTCCGGCATCACCACCGCGCTACTCGCAGAACGGCGCCTGGCCCGCGAGGAACTCGCCGAGGCGCGGCTCGAATCGGGACGGCATCGCGAATTGCTTCCCGAACTGCGTTCCTGGCTGGCCGAAGAGCCACTGAACGAGCACTTCTGGTCCCGATTGCTGCTCGCCCTCTACCGTTCAGGACACAAAGCGGAGGCGTTGCGGACCTACGGAGAAGCACAGGACGTGCTGGTCAGGGAGACCGGTGCGGAACCCGGCCCCGAACTGCTGCGGATATGGCATCGAATCAAGGCCGATGACCCCGGCCTGGCGTTCCGTACGAGCCAAGTGGCGGCGGTCGCGATGCCGCTGGCGCGCCAGCTCCCGCCCGACATCCGCGACTTCACCGGCCGCGAGGACGAGTGCGAGCGGCTCCGCCGGGTGCTGTCGCTGGCACCTTCCGCGCCGGCGCCGCCCATCGTCTCCATCACCGGCGCGCCCGGCCTGGGCAAGACCGCCCTCGCCGTACACGTCGCACACACCGCGGCGGCCTCGTTCCCCGACGGCCAGCTCTACCTCCAGCTCGCCGGTGCCACCGCCAGCCCGCGCGACCCCGCCGTGGTGCTCGACGAGGTGCTGCGCGCAATTGGGGCGGCTCCGTCCGACATTCCCGACACGCTGGCGGAACGGTCCGCGATGTTCCGCTCGCGCCTCGCCGGCCGGCGCGTCCTGGTCGTGGCCGACGACGCGGCGAGCCCGGAGCAGATCAGGCCGCTGCTGCCCGGCGCCCCCGGCTGCGCGGTCATCGTCACCAGCCGGATCCGCTCGCCGAGCCTGGACGGCGCCCATCTGGTCGATCTCGAACGGCTGCCGCCGCCGGACGCCGTCCGGATGCTCACCAGGATCATCGGCCGGGACCGGATCGCGTCCGACCGCGCCGCCGTGGACCGCATCGTCGCCGCCTGCGACGGCTTCCCGCTGGCCGTACGGATCGCGGGCGCGCGGCTCGCGGCCCGCCCCTCCTGGCCGCCGGCCCATCTGGCGAAGCTGCTCCTCGGCGAGGGCCGCAGGCTGGACCACCTCACCGGCGTGCGCGCCCACATCGCGGACGCGTACGACTCGCTCGACGAACCGGCGCGCCGGACGTTCCGGATGCTCGCGCTGACCGGCCCGCACGACGTCGCGCCGTGGGTCATCGAGGTGCTGCTCGGCGATCCCGCCGCCGCCGAGGTGGTCGACGGCCTCGCGGACCGGTCCCTGCTGACCACGGCCGGGATCGACCGGGCCGGCCAGCCCCGCTACCGGCTGCACGACCTGCTGCGCGAGTTCGCCGCCGAACGCCTCGCCGGCGACCCGGAGCGCGAGCCGGCCCTGGAACGCCTGACGCTCGGCTGGCTGGAACTGGTCGACGCCGCCGACGCCCGCGTCCCGCGCGACCCGTACTTCCCGGCACCGGCCCGCTTCGAGCCGCGGGTCGTCATCGGCGACGACCTGATCGCCCGGCTGATCGAGCCCGATCCGGGCGCCTGGCTGGACAGCGAGACGGCCAACCTCCGTACCGCCGTCGAGACCGCCTGCGCGGGCGGCCGGTTCAGGCTGGCCACCGGGCTGGTCCTGCGGATGGCCGCCTCCCTGCGCCTGCGCCGCCGGCACGACGAGGCCGAGCATCTGTGGCGGACGGTGATCGCCGCCGCCGACCGGCAGGGCGACGCCCGCGTCGCCGCCCACGCCCGGCTCCGCGCCGGTACGGTCCTCGCCGCCGATCGCGGCAGGCCGGCCGAGGCCGTCCCCCTGCTCGACGCGTGCATCGAGGTGCTGGAGCCCGAACCGTACGCCGAGGACCTCGCCCGTGCCCTCGCCTTGCGCGCGTACAGCGCCCAGATACTCGGCGACCCCGAACCCGCCCGCCGCGACGCCGAACGCGGCCTCGCACTGGCCCGTGACAACGACGACCACCACGCCGCGTTCACGTGCCTGCGCGTCCTCGGCCTGGTGTCCAGCGAGTCGGGCGACCACGAACGCGCGGTGCGGTGGGCCGCCGAATGCCTTGAGGTCGCGCGCCGCGCCGGTACGGAGGCGTCGCAGGACATCGCCCTCCACGTCCTCGTACGGGTCAAGCTCGCGGCGGGCCGGTTCGACGAGATCCCGGCCCTGTACCGCCGCGTACGGCGACTACGGGCCGCGCTGCCCGAAGAACCCTGACGGAGGGCCCCGGCCGCCGTAATCTGGGCTGGACGGAGAACTCCGCCATATCGCGTGCCCAAAGGGAGAGTACGGTGCCTACGCAGGCGGAACGTTCGGCGACGACCCATCGGCGACTGCTGGAAGCCGCCGTCGAGCTGTTCGCCACCAAGGGGTATCAGAGCACGACCGTGGCCGAGATCGGGGCCCGCGTCGGGCAGAGCCGCGGAGCCGTGACGCTGCACTTCGGCTCCAAGGACGGGCTGCTGTCGGCCATCGTCGAGATCCTCAAGGACGAGTGGGAAGAGGGAACGTTCCTACCGCACCTGGAGGCGCGCGGCGGCAGCATCGAGGAGGCGGTGGACGCCGCGTTGCAGGCCCACCGCCAGGCGTTAGAGGAGGACCCCACCTTCTTCGCGCTCTACGACGCGCTGCTGTACGAGGCCGTCGGCCCGTCCTCGGCGATCCGCTCGGACTTCGCCGCCCTGCACCGGCGGCTGCGCGAGCGGATCGCGATCCACGTGGAGTCGGGCCAGAAGGCCGGACTGATCCAGCCGGACGTGGACCCCGAGGGCCTGGCGATCTGGCTGCTCGGCTCGCTGCGCGGCATCGTCCACCAGTACCTGATCGAGTCCAAGGCGCTGGACCTGGACGCGGCGTACGCGGAGCTGAAGCGCGCCACGCTGGCCCGCCTGGTCATCGCGGCGGCCGAATCGGCCGAGTCGGCGGGGTGAGCGCCGGCATCAGCGCGTGCCGGCGTCATCGCCGGCGCGCGCTAGAGCGCTGACCACGGTCGCGCCGGCATGCTCGACCGCCTCCACCCCTTCGGCCATCGAGGCGTGGTGGTCGGACACGACGGCGATCAGGTAGTCGTGGCCGCCGTCGTGGATGCGTCCGATGCTGTTGACCGTCCAGGCGCCGCCGTCCGCGACGCGCGGGAGCCAGCCGTTCTTCAGCGCGACCTCGGCACCGTCACCGGCGGCGGCGCTCACTCCCCAGGCCTGCTCAGGCACCACGTTCCGCATCAGGCCGAGGACGTGGTGGCGGTCGCGCGAGCTGAGCGGGCCGCCCGCCGAAGTGAGCGCCGCCAGGAGTCGTACTTGGTCGGTGGCGCTGGTCGTGGTCGCACCCCAGGCCGTCCCCTGGCCGGGCTCGGTGTGCTTCAACCCGAGCCTTCTCCCGGCCTCGGCCAGCCCCGCGCCGCCGCCGATCGCGCGCCAGAGCGCGGTGGCCGCGTCGTTGTCGCTGACCACGATCGCCCGTTCGGCCAGGTCCCGCTCGTCCGAGGTGAGCATGCGCTCCTCGCGCCGCGCCTGGAGCAGCAGCGCCATGACGATCTGCACCTTGACGATGCTGGCCGTCCCCGGCCGCAGCTTCGTGCCGTGCGCGTACGAGAGTCCGGTGGCCAGGTCGCGTACCGCCACCGACACCCGTCCGGGGCGTTCGGCCAGATAGCGGTTCAGGGAACGGCGGAGCCCGGAACGGTCGAACGCGGCGCGCCGCGTTACCCCGCCGTTCGCTCCGCCAACCGTGCCCGCCCGTCCCGCGTCAACCGCCATAACGGTGGAATTGCCGAGCGACGACACAAGTATGGTCGTCTTTTTCATCGGCACGCTCTTTTCCTTGCCCGGTTCGGGTAGGTCCTTTCAAAGTTCAAGGTTCCTCCGGCGCCTTCGACGCCCCGGAGGACGGGAGCCCGATGTGTGATTCGGCTCGAGGGATCCGGCCAGAGTGTCGCGATCCGGCTCGAGTGATCCGGCTCGAATGTGATCGGAGGGGGCAGTGGACCGTGAGGCAGTGCAGCATCAGGCAATGCCGGTGCCGGTCGGGGGAACGCGCGAGGTCCTGGTGGCGGGCCTGCACGCCGACTTCGCCGAGATGCCCGTCGAGACCGTGCGCCGCTGCATAGAGGATATCTGGAGCTGCTGCGTCCATCTCGGAATCCGGCCGGAAGCGGAGACGATAGAAGGTCTCGCGCTGTCCCGCCTCACCGGAATGGCCATGGGTGCCAAGAACTCGGGTGCCAAGCGCTCGGGCGCCAAGCGCTCGGGTGCCAAGAGTCCGGGCACCAAGAGTCCGGCTGGAAAGAGTCCCGGCGCGCCGGCCGGGCGGACGCCCCCGCCGACATCTCGCGCGCGTTCCGTCCCCCTCTCGTCCCGGCTCCAGGGAGCCGATGCCATGGCCGTATCCGCGTCGACAAGAGAAATGACCGATGAAAAAGACTTCCGTGCAAGGTCTGCGGACCAGGACCGTTCAAGGCTTCGCCGTGCTCACGCTGCCACCGGAAACGGGGTGGCACAACTACGCGGCGATCCGGGAGGCCCTGTGCGAGGCGTTGACCACGGAGTCGGGACGCGGCCGGTCGGGGCTGGTGGTCGACTTCAGTGACACCGTCCTGCTGGACGCGGCGGGCCTCGTCCTGCTGGCCCGTACCCAGACCAGGGCGAACCTGCTCGGCCGTACGCTGCGGATCGTGGTGCCGACGCTGGCCCTGCGCACCCGGCACGCGCTGCATGTCACCGGGCTCGCCCGGCTGGTGCCGCTGTACCCGCACATCGAGTCCGCGACCGTACCGCCGCCGGCCCGGCCGCACCGCCGCCGAGCCGCGGCCGACGGCACGCATGTGCTCGACGCGATCCGGGCGCTGTACCCGGAGGACACCCGGCTGTCGCTCTATCTGCCGGACGCCGAATTAACGATCACGACGGCGCCGGTCCCCGACGACGACCATCTGCTGGTCCAGGTCGCCGGCGTACTGGACGAGATCACGACCAGCCAGCTCGGCGAGGCGCTCACCTCGATGATCGAGAAGAACACGCACCATCTGATGCTGAAGATGCACGACCGGATCCGGGTCCGCTGCGATCCGTTCCCCGTCCTGCTCGGCATCCGCTGGCGGGCCAGCGCCGAGGGCGGCTGCCTGTCGCTGGCCGGGGTACCGCCGCGGCTGCGGCAGATCATCGACCGCGAGGGGCTGCGGTCGGCGTTCCAGTCCTGCCGCCGCCTCGCCGCACCGGTCCCGAGCACCGTCACGGCGCTCTGACTCCCGCGTACCCGGGGAGGGGAGGCCACCGGGATGGGCGGTCCGTCGGGGCGCGAGCGGATGCTCGCCGGGCTGGTGAGGGCCGGCCATCTGATCACGTTCGAGCAGCTGCCGGACGCGGTGGTCGAGCACGCCGCCGAGGCCGCCCTGACCGATGTGCTGGTGTACCTGGTGGACCTCCAGGAGGAGATCCTCTTCCTGCTCACCGGGCACGGCATCGACGCCAACGAGGAGTCCGGCGAACGCCCGGCCGACATGCCGGTCGAGGGCACGGTGCCGGGTCGCGCCTTCCAGCACGGGGAGATCGTGCCGGGGTCACCGGGCGAGCCGGGTCCCGCGCGGTGGTGGGTCCCGCTGCTGAACGGCACGGAGCGGCTGGGCGTCCTGCGCGTCACCACCCGGACGGCCGACGACCCGCCCTTCGAGGGCATGCGGGAACTGGCCGCCGTCGTCGCGCTGCTCGTGGTGACCAAGCGCGGGGTGAGCGACGCGCACGCCCGGCTGGTCCGGCGCCGGCAGATGAACGTGGCGGCCGAGATGCAGTGGCGGCTGATCCCGCCCCGGACCTGCGCGACCGACCAGGTGATGATCAGCGCCGTGCTGGAACCCGCGTACGAGATCTCCGGCGACGCCTTCGACTACGCGTTCAGCGGCGGGACCGTCCATCTGAGCATCTTCGACGCGATGGGCCACGACGCCGCGTCCGGCCTCACCGCCAACCTCGCCGTCGCCGCCTGCCGCAACCACCGCCGCCAGCATGAAGGCCTGAACGGCATCGCCGAGCGGATCGAGGAGATGGTGCAGGAGCAGTTCCCCGACGCCCGGTTCGTCACCGGCATCATGGCCGAGCTGGACGTGGTGAGCGGGACGCTGACCTGGATCAGCCGCGGCCACCATCCGCCCGTGATCATCCGCAGGCGCCGCACGCTGCCGCTGGAATGCCCGCCCGCGCCCCCGATGGGCCTGGGGCTCGGGGTCACGGCCACCGTCTGCCACCAACAGCTCGAACCCGGCGACCGCCTGCTGCTCTACACCGACGGCATCACCGAGGCCCGCAGCCCCGAGGGCCGCGAGTTCGGTCTCGACCGCTTCACCGACTTCATCATCCGGCACGACGCCGACGGGCTACCGGTACCCGAGACCCTGCGCCGCCTCATCCGCCACCACCTGAACTACCACGACGGACAGCTCAGCGACGACGCCACGGTCCTGCTCCTCGAATGGCACGGCCCCGCCCCGTTCCACACCGGCGAAGCCGAAGCCCTGGTCGGCCTCCCCTGACCGGACGCGTGTTCCTAAGACCCGGCCCACGCTGCTCGCCTGGCGGCTCGCACCGTGACCGGTTCTTGTGCGAGCGCGGCATCGCTTCGCGATCTGGCCGGTGAGGCTCGCCTTCGGCTTTGCCTCCCCGGCCAGGTAATGCGCTCGCGCGGTGGCTGAGGCCACTTTGAGACAGTCCCTAGGCGAGGCGCTGCTTGAGGAACTGCTTGCCCTGCTCGGCGCCCTTGCGGCTTTCGCCCTGGGCGCGTTTGAAGAACTCGGCCAGTTCGGTGTCGCCGTCGCGCTTGGCGTCCGCGATGTAGGTCTCCAGGCGTAGCGCGTTGCTGAGGCACGCCTCGACGAACCAGATGATGTTGTAGTCCTTGTCCTTGGTACCCGTGACCTGACCGGTCTCCTGGGTCGACATGGAACCTCCCCTTGTTCGGCTGGTTTCCGGGCGCCTACCCCTGCATCGGCGGATGAACCGAACCGGCCGCAGATCGTTCGGGCTGGGGGAGCGCTTCGATGAAGGAGCGGATCGCGGGACGGTGGTCGCCGGGATTCCAGGCGATGGCGAGTTCGCTGGGGGACAGGCCGGAGACGGGGATGGCCTGGATTCCCGTCCGCTTGTAGATGGCGGCGTTGCCGGACGCGAGCAGCGCGACGCCGCTGCCCTCCTCGATGGCGGTGAACGTCTCGTCGGCATTGGTGACCGTGCCCGCGATGGTGGCGGGACGGCCGCCGCGATGGTCGAGGGCGAGCCAGTGGTCGCGCAATGGCCCGGCGCTCTCGGGCAGGGCCAGGAACGGCTCGTCCAGCAGTTCAGCGAAGTCGACCTCGCGGCGCCCGGCGAGCCAGTGGTCGTCCCGGAACGCGATCCAGCGGGGCTCCTCGGCCACCACCCGCAGGTTGAAGGCGTCCTGGCGCGGGATGGGGAGCCAGACGAACGCCAGGTCGACCTCACCGTTCGCGAGTCCCGCGGTGGCGTCGTCCCAGTTGATCTGGCGCAACTTGAGCCGCCAGGTGGGACACCGTTCCTCGAAACGGGCCCGTACCGCGGACATCAGGCCCCGGCCCACACTGGTGGACAGCCCGACGGTGAGGACGGCGGACTCGGCGGCGGCAGCGTCGCTGACCGCCCGCTGCGCCTCGTCCCAGGTACGCAGCAGCTCCTGCGCGGCCGTCAGCAGCGCTCGCCCGGGTGCGGTCAGGGTCACGGCACGCCGGTCGCGGTCGAGGAGCTTGACCCGCATGGCCTCCTCGAGCCGGCCGATCTGCTTGCTGAGGGCCGGCTGGGAGACGTACAGCCGTTCGGCGGCGCGGGTGAAGCTCAGCTCCTCGGCCACGGCGCAGAAATACCGAAGATCCCGCAGATGGGCGTCCATAACCGATGGTTATCACGGCTTCTATTGGACGCGCCACGCCCGCACCAGCATGATCGACATGCCCGGGCAGAGCGCCGGGGCAGCGAGGGGAAATGCGACATGGCCACTGCCGAGGACCGCCTGGACGTCATCGAGACCTGCACGCGGATGGGATGGCATGCCGACCGGCGCGAATGGGACCTGCTCGCCACCGTCTTCGCCGGGAAGGTCCTGCTCGACTACACCAGCCTCAACGGCGGCGAGCCCGTCACGCTGACGCCCGAGCAGATCGTCGCGGGCTGGACCGGCGTGCTCGGCGGTTTCGACGCCACCCAGCACCTGATCACCGGCCACCTGGTCACCGTGGACGGGGACACCGCCGTCTGCACCGCCTCGTTCCAGGCCACGCACCGGCTGGCGAACCCGTTCGGCTCGCCGCTGTGGACGCTCGGCGGCACCTACCGCTTCGACCTGGTCCGCGACGGCGGCTGGAAGATCAGCGGCGTGGTGATGACCGCCACCTGGGCCGACGGCAACCGGGATCTGATGGCCCTGGCCGCGGGCACGCCATGATCGCGCTGGTGACCGGCGCGAACCGGGGCATCGGCCGCGACGTCTGCCGCCGGCTCGCCGCCCTCGGGCACACCGTCCTGCTCACCGCCCGTTCCCCGGAGGCGGCCAAGACCGCCGCCACCGAGCTGGGCCCGAACGTCCACCCCCTGCACCTGGACGTCACGTCCGACGACGACGCCACCCGGGTGGCCGCGGAGGTCGCCGAACGGTTCGGGACGCTGGACGTGCTGGTCAACAACGCCGCCATCACGTACGACACATGGCAGCGCGCCGCCACCGCCGACCTCGACATCGTCCGGGAGGCGGCCGAGACCAACCTGTACGGCCCGTGGCGCCTGGTGCAGGCCTTCCTTCCCCTGCTGCGCGAGAGCGCCCACCCGCGGATCGTGAACGTCTCCAGCGAGGCGGCCTCGCTGACCAACATGGGCGGCGGTACCCCCGCGTACAACGCCTCGAAGGTCGCGCTCAACGCCTTGACCCGGATGCTGGCCGCCGAGCTGCGTACCGACCGCATCCTGGTCAACGCCGTGTGCCCGGGCTGGGTCGCCACCGACATGGGCGGACCGGGCGGCAGGCCCGTGTCCGAGGGCGCCGCGAGCGTGGTGTGGGCGGTCACCCTGCCCGGCGACGGCCCCACCGGCGGCTTCTTCCGCGACGGCCGCCCCCTTCCCTGGTGAACGGAGGATTCGCCGAGCTGCGCCGCCTGCGTCACCCGCTCATGAGCGACCCGCCATGCGACTCGACGTAACGTCCCATCACGCTGTGCGCTTGATCGGAATCCCGGCGGCCGCCTCACCGCCGTCGTCCGGGCTCCTCGTCGAGCGCGGGATCGAAGACGCCCGCGACGCTCATCACCAGGAGGGCCAGGGTGACGGTGCCCGCGAACGCGGTGCCCCCGGTGAGGATGGCCTGCGGTACGGAGTTCCCGGCGGCTCCGGTGAGAATTCCCGCCACGAGGGCGACGATGACGCCGAGCAGTATGGCGATCAGGATGAACAGGAATCTGATCCTGCGGTCCATGAAGGCCCCCTTCCCTGCGGACGCACTGATGGGGATGTGCCACCACCGGAAGGACAAAATCTACCCAGGGAAAGACCCGTCGCTTTGTGTGACTACCCGGGCCTCGGTAAACGTAACCCCCGAGTCCTGATTGGGTAGATCTCTCCTGAGACGGCGGGACACCGCCCCTGATTTCCCGAATGGAAATGCCCCCGCTCCAAAAGCGAAGCGGGGGCGGACCGGCACATTCGACGGTTTCCGGCGGCTGTCAGGACTTGCGGAGCAGGCCGCCGTATTCGTAAACGGAGGGATCCAGGGCCGAGCGGCCCACGTACTTCTGGAGTTCGGCGGGCACCGGGTCCAGCGCGGGCTGGCCGGGATCGGGGCGCCAGTCCTTGACGTTCACGAGGCCGGGCTCCACCCGCTCCAGCGCGGGCAGCATCTCGGCGACCTCCTCCGGGGAACGCATCCGCATCTGCAGTCCGGCGCCGTTGAACCGGGCGTTCATGTCCACGCGCTGAGGGGTCCGGTCGCAGACCATCTGGCTGAACGCCAAGTGGCTGCCGGGGGCGGCCCGTCCGATGATCTCACCGAGGACCCGGGCGGGATCGTCCTCGTCCATCAGGTGATGGCCGACCGACAGGAACAGCATGCCCACCGGCTCGTCGAAGTCGATCAGCCGCTGCAGCGCCGGCTCCGCCAGCAGCGCCTCCTGCTCGCGGAAATCGGCCTGGATCATCGTGGTGCTCTCGTCGGTCGTCAGCAGGGCGCGCCCGTGCGCGAGGACGATCGGATCGTTGTCCACGTACACGACACGGGACTCGGGCGCGAGCGCCTGGGCGACCTGGTGCACATTGTTATTGGTCGGCAGCCCGCAGCCCATGTCGATGAACTGCCGGATGCCCCCATCGCTCACCATGTGCCGAACGGCCCGGTAGAGGAACCGGCGATTCTCCCGGGTGATGTCCACGCCGGCGTGGAACTCCTCCAGCATTCCGATGGTGAACTGCCGGTCCACCTCGAAATTGTCCTTGCCACCCAGCATCCACCCGTACGTGCGCGCCGAGGTCGGCACGTCCTCCGGAATATGAACCTGCCCGTAACCGTCGGTCATCGCTTTTCCTCCCGGGTGAGGAGGACAGTCTAGAACGATCTTCGGGTGAAAATAGGGTGATTTCTCCCGGCCGCGAGACGGCGTCCATCAGGCCGATGGCGCCTTGGGATCCGATGCGCCTGGATCCGGACGGCGGGACGCTCGCGGGGACTGCCGGGGGACAGTCGGGGGACCGCCGGAGGCCGGTCGCGATCCCGGGACCGGCCTCTGACCTGGGCGCCCCCGGCAGGATTCGAACCTGCGGCACCCGCTTTAGGAGAGCGGTGCTCTATCCCCTGAGCTACGGAGGCATGTCGTCGCTCGCCGGATGAGCGTAGCGGACGGCACCTCACAGGGTAAGGGAACGCGGGCGCGGACGCTCCTTCTTATGGAGTGGGATGGGCCATGCCGGGCTGGCGTGGGCGGAGTGGGATGGGCCATGCCGGGCTGGAGTGCGCCAGGGGGGCGGAGCGGGACAGCCGAGTCCGGGTGCAAGCGGACGGTTCAAGTCCGGGTGCAGGTGCAGGGGGCCATGTCCGGTTGTAGTGGGATGGGGGATGTCCGGTATTAGGTCCAATGGCGGGTGGGTCGGTACGCTACGGTCCGTGCGGGTGAAGTGGGTGTACGTGATCGGCGGGGCGGTCGCCGTGATCGTGCTCGCTCTGGTCGTGGTGGGAGTACGGGGCGGCGGTGGATCCGAGCCCGTGGCGGGGCCGCGGAACGTTGATGTGCGGCCCAGTACGCCGCAGGCGCCCGAGACCCATCCGACGCAGGGTGAGTACGTACCGCCGCGGCCGGTGCCGAAGACGCGGGCGCCGGAACGGGTGGTGCCCACCAAGAGCCGTCCGAAGCCGCGGCCCGAGCGGCGGTACCGTGGTGACTGCCCGAGGAAATGGGCAGGGATCCCGTTCCTCAGGAAGTGGTGCGAACGGAACGGTTACCGGACTCGGTGAAGTCGTCTGTGAACATGTAGTAACGTTCCTGCCGCTGTCGTGCTTTTGGGCATCAGGAGGAACACTGTGCCAATCCCCCGGTCGGCGGTGCTGACCGCGGTCTTCCTGGTGATGGTCGTCGGACTGCCGGGCGTGGCCACCGCGCGCGAGGATCCGGTCAAGCAGCTGCGGAGCGCGGCTTCGAAGGCGCGGGCCGAACTGGAGAAGGCGACCGGGCAGATGGAGAAGCGCAAGAAGGATCTTGCGAGCTCCCAGGACAAGCTGCGGGCCACGCTCAAGGACCTGGCCAAGGCCGAGGCGGATCTCAACCGGATCCGCGGGCCGCTGGCCCGGCTCGCGAACGCCTCGTACCAGCAGCCCGGGGCGGCCGGTTCGATGTCGATCTTCGGCGGCGGGGACGCGGGCCAGGCGCTGCGGGCGACGGCCGATGTCACCCATCTGGCCAACGGGCAGCAGACGCTGGTGCGGCAGGCGGACGAGCTGCAGGCGCGCCGGCAGCGGCTGACGTCGACGGCGCAGGAGCTGCAGTCGCGGAACGCCGTGGAGCAGACGAAGCTGCAGCAGGACATCGACGGGCTGAAGAGCAGGTCGGAGGGGCTCACCAAGGAGCTCAGCGCCATGCTCAAGAAGGTGGAGTCCGACCGGGAGCGGCGGCTGCTGGCCAAGTGCGACCGGGACGGGGCGGCGAACGCCAAGAACTTCCCTAATGGGCTGATCCCGAACAAGTACCTGTGCCCGCTGCCCCAGCAGGGCGAGCAGCTGCGGGCCGACGCGGCGATCGCCTTCTACAAGCTGAACGCCGCGTACAAGCGCAGGTTCAGCCGCGACATGTGCGTCACGGACTCCTACCGCAGCCTGCCCGACCAGCAGCGGGTGTACTCGCAGCGGCCCGGGTTCGCGGCGGTGCCGGGCAGCAGCAACCACGGCAAGGGGCAGGCCCTCGACCTGTGCGGGGGGATCGAGAACGCCAGCAGCGCCCAGTTCAACTGGCTGGAGGCCAACTCGAAGAAGTACGGGTGGTTCCACCCCGCGTGGGCCTACAGCAACCCGTACGAGCCCTGGCACTGGGAGTACGGGACCGAGGGCTAGGGGGCTTGTCTCAAAGTGGCCTCAGCCACCGCGCGAGCGCGTTACCTGGCCGGTGAGGCGATGCCGGAGGCGAGCGTCATCGGGCAGATCGCGGAGCGATGTCGCGCTCGCACAAGAACCGGTCACGGTGCGAGCCGCCAGGCGAGCACCGTGGGCCGGGACTTTGAGACACAGGCTAGTGCGCGCCGATGGTCAGCTCCGAGGTACAGAACCGGCAGCGGCTCGCCTTGATCGGGATGTCGCTGAGGCAGTGCGGGCAGGGCTTCTCGGTGGCCTCTTCGGCCTTGACCAGCCGTTCCAGCAGCTTGGACATCGGCAGCACGACCATGAAGTAGATGACGGTCGCGACGATCAGGAACGAGATCAGCGCCGTGACGAAGAGCCCGTACGGGAAGACGGTGCCGCCGAGCGTGAAGGACAGGCGGTCGAAGTCCGGCTCGCCGCCGATCAGGGCGATCAGCGGGCCGATGAAGGACTTCACGAACGACGTGACCAGGCCGCTGAAGGCCGCGCCGACGACGACCGCGACGGCCAGCTCCACCAGGTTGCCGCGGAAAAGGAACTTCTTGAAGCCGCTCATGGATCCTTCTGTGACTTATGGTGATGGACGGGTCGCGCAAAGACACTACCAACTCCTCGTCATGCTCACGGCCAGGTGGGAGCCTGCGCCCGCGAGCGCGGCCGCCTGCGGGCGGGTGGTGGCGAGCACGATGAGGGCGCCCTGGCCGGGGCTCCGGCGGGGGATCGCCACGATCGGGACCGCGGCGGCCACGAGAGTGCCGGCGGGCGGCCGTACCGCCAGCACGTCGACGCGGTCGCCGATGTGGAGCAGTTTCACCGTGGCGGCGTCGGCGATGCGGACGGGTGCGGCGACGGTGTCCCTGCCGTAGCCCTCCAGGAGGTCGTCGGACGTGATCCGGGCGTCGGTGAGGGGTTCGCCACGTCTCATCGGCCCGTTGAGCGGACGGTCGGGTCGGGCGCGCAGGGCCCCGGCGGGGATGGCGGAGGACGGCAGCGTCGTGCTGCGCACGTCTCCTGGACGGAGCGTGGCCCCGGCCGGGAGATCGCGGGCTGCGACCAGGACCTCGGTGCCGGGAGTCTGAACGGCCAGCAGCGCGCAGCCCGTGCCGGTGGCCGCGGTCAGAGCTGCGAGGGGTCTGCGGAATCTGACTTTCAACGCGATCTCCTCACGGGCAGGGGAAACGCATGTCCGGGCGGGGCAGGGCCTCACAGGCAGGCTGTGCGACCACGGCTGTACGGGCAGGGTCGTACGGGCACCGCTGTACGGGCAGGGCTGTGACGCGGGCCCGCGTGGAACGCGGGTGCCGCTCGGTGTACGGGGCGCTAGGGAAGTTCGATAGGGGGCTTCATGCCGTCCAGGGAACGGGAGCAGGGGCAGGTGCGGTCGGCGGGAAGGGATGTGATCACGTCGGCGACCAGGGTGCGGAGGCGTTCGATGTTCTCGCCGAAGACGCGGAAGACCTCGTCCATCGTGACGCCCTCGCCCTGCTCGATGCCGGCGTCGAGATCGGTGACCAGGCACAGCGGGGTGTAGCAGAGGGCGAGCTCGCGGGCCAGGACGGCCTCGGGGTGGCCGGTCATGCCGACCAGCGTCCAGCCCTGCGCCGCGTACCACCGCGACTCGGCGCGGGTGGAGAAGCGCGGGCCCTCGATGACGACGAGGGTGCCGCCGTCGACCGGGGACCAGCCCGCCTCGCGGGCGGCGGACACGGCGATCTCCCGCCCGGCGGGGCAGTAGGGGTCGGCGAACGAGAGGTGGATCGCGGCACCCTCGTCGTAGTAGGTCTGCGCGCGGCCGGAGGTGCGGTCGACGAGCTGGTCGGGGATCGCGAGCGTGCCCGGGCCGTACCGGGTGGTCAGGGAGCCGACGGCGCTGGGGGCCAGCACCTGGCGGACGCCGAGCGAGCGCAGCGCCCAGAGGTTGGCCCGGTACGGGATCTTGTGCGGCGGGTGGCGGTGGTCGCGCCCGTGCCGGGGGACGAAGGCGACCCGCCGCCCGGCCAGCATGCCGATCGCGATCCGGTCGCTGGGCGGGCCGTACGGGGTGTCGATCTGCACCTCCTCGACGGAGTCGAGGAACGAGTAGAAGCCGGAGCCGCCGATCACCCCGAGATCGGCGGCGGACTGGGACGCGGAAGGCGGTCGAGACATGGCGCCGACACTAACGAGGCCTCGCGAGGCGGCGGGAGGGGGCGCACAGATTGTGGATAACCCGGGTGGATAACTCGGGTGGACGAGCGCGCGGGTGGACGAGCGCGGGGCAGCCCAGCGAAGTGACTTCAGGCCCCGCCGTCCTGGGGGCACCAGGACGGCGGGGCCTGAAGGGTCGGCGGGCCGGCTCACCAAGGACCTCAGGTCACGAGGAGGTCAGGTCACGAAGAGGTCAGCTGACCAGGACCTTCGGGCGTTCGGCCGGGACCGGCGGCTGGTCGGCCTTGGCCAGGCCGCTCGGGGCCCAGATGCGGCGGCCGATGTCGAACGACAGGGCCGGCAGCAGCAGCGACCGGACGATGATCGTGTCCAGCAGCACTCCGAAGGCGACGACGAAGCCCATTTCGGCCATGCTCACCAGCGGCAGCGTGGCGAGCGCGGCGAAGGTGGCGGCCAGCACCAGACCGGCCGAGGTGATCACGCCGCCGGTGACGGTCAGCCCGCGGACCACGCCGCGGCGGGTGCCGAGGGCCTGCGATTCCTCCCGGACGCGGTGCATCAGGAAGATGTTGTAGTCGACGCCGAGGGCGACCAGGAAGATGAACGCCAGCAGCGGGAAGCCCGCGTCGGTGCCCTCGAAGCCGAACACGTGCTTGAAGATCAGCGCGCAGGCGCCCAGCGAGGCCAGGAACGACAGCACGACCGAGCCCATCATCAGCAGCGGTGCCACCAGCGCCCGCAGCAGGGCCACCAGGATGAGGAAGACCACGATCAGCACGATCGGGATGATGACCCAGTTGTCGCGCTCGGAGGCACGGGTGATGTCGAGGGTGGTGGCGGTGGTGCCGCCGACCTTGGCCTCGGCGCCGGGTACGGCGTGCACGGCCGTGCGCAGCCGGTCGATGGTGCCCTGCGCGGCCTTGCTGTCGGCCGGATCGCGCAGCGTCGCCTCGAACTGGACGAGGCCGGCGGCGGTGACCGGTTCGCTCACCTTGGCGATGCCGTCGGTGCCGCTGACGGCGGCGGCGACCGGGCCGGCGGCCGGGGCCTGGGCGATGATGACGGCGGGCGCGCCGGAACCGGCCGGGAAGTGCCGGCCGAGGATCTCGGCTCCTGCGATGGAATCGGGCTTGTCGACGAACTGGCCGGCGTCCGACAACCCGTTGGCGTTCAGCGAGCCGAGCCCCAGGGTCATCACGACCAGGCCGATGGAGGTGGCCGCCCAGATGAGCCGCGGGCGGGCGCTGACCAGCCGCGCGACCCGGCTCCAGATGCCGTGCTCGGCCTCGTACGCCTCGGGCTCGAGGTACTTGGCGTCGTGCCGGGGGACCAGCGGCCAGAAGATCCAGCGGCCGAAGATGACCAGCAGCGCGGGCAGCAGGGTGGTCATGGCGGCCAGCGCGGTGATGACGCCGGCGGCGGCGACCGGGCCCATCCCG
The DNA here is from genome assembly GCF_044326315.1 of Actinomadura sp. 9N407. Taxonomy (NCBI): domain Bacteria; kingdom Bacillati; phylum Actinomycetota; class Actinomycetes; order Streptosporangiales; family Thermomonosporaceae; genus Actinomadura; species Actinomadura sp. 9N407. Next base: position 243,070 of record NZ_JBIRAW010000008.1, read on the forward strand.
GCGGTGGAGTTCATGTCGGCGAACAGCAGGCACAGCAGGCCGACGGCGACGGTGGCGGCGGAGGCGATGATCGCGGGACCGGCGCGGTGCAGCGCGTACGCCATCGCCTCGTGCCGGTCGTGGTGGCGGTGCAGTTCCTCGCGATAGCGGGCGACGAGCAGGAGGGCGTAGTCGGTGGCCACGCCGAACACCAGGACCGTCAGGATGCCCGCGCTCTGCCCGTTGACGGTCAGGTCGGCGTTCTTGGCCAGCAGGTAGACCACGGACTGGGCGAGGCCGAGGGCGAACACCGCGCTCAGCACCGGGACGAACCACAGCAGCGGGCTGCGATAGATGAACAGGAGCAGGATGATCACGACGCTGCCGGCGGCCGCCAGCAGGAAGCCGTCGATGGTCTCGAAGACCTTGAACATGTCGGCGCCGCCACCCGCGGGCCCGGTGACATGCGCGGTCAGTCCGGGCGGGCCGCGCTCGACCAGGGCGCGGGCGTCGTCGACGGCCTTGACGAGGTCGGCGTCGGTCAGCGGTACGAGCGTCTGCAGCGCCTTGCCGTCCGTGGACGGGAACGGGCCCTGCGGCCGCTGCGCGCCGGGCAGCTGGGCCAGCTCGGCGACGTCGGCCTTGGCCTTGGCCTGGTCGGCCGGGGTGATGCCGCCGGAACGCTCGTAGACGACCATCGCGAGCATGGTCTCGTCCTGGCGGAACCGTTCCTGCAACTCGACGACCTGGGTGGACTCGGCCCCGCTGGGCAGCCACGCGGCGGCGTCGTTCTCCTCGACGTCGCCGAGCTTGCCGGCCAGGGGACCGAGGGTGGCCAGCAGGATCACCCAGAAGGCCAGTACGGCCCATTTGGTGCGGCGGCCGGAGACCATGGCGGCGAGGCGGTAAGCCCGTGTTCGCGGCGGCGGGGCCGGACTTGGTGTGCTCATGTGGTCTGCTCCCAGCGGATCATTTCGAGATATGTCGCAACAAGGAGGCTTCAGAGTCTCTCGCTCATCGAGAGTTGTCAAGTACTATCGCGTTTCCCGGGAAGGTGCCGGAATTCTGCCCGCTCTGTTCGCCCTGTTCTCCTCGTGCGGTCTCATCGTCGCCGGGGGAAGGGGTCCGGCGCGTCCGGCGGAAGGTGTGAGCGGTACTACGCCTCCCGGCTCATGGGGCACGGCCCGGCTACTGCCAGAGAAGTAGGGAACGGCGATCGGCGCGCGGCCGTCCAACCCTGCGATCACTGACCGACCGCTCGGGGTAACGGGGGACCGGTGGACTTCGTGGTATGGCGGGCGGCGTCGCTGCTGCTCGTGTTTCCCGACCAGCGCTTTTACGACCGGCGGCCGATGCTGCGGGCCGCCGTCGCCGACCTGCCCGACGGGGTGGCGCGGCGCTGCCTGGACGCCTTTCTCGACCATGTCGACCGGACGCCGCCGATCCGCATGCTCGCCCACTACCTGGAGATATGTCGCGAGGGCCGGCTCCTCCTCACACAGGATGACGACGACGCGCGACGTCGTTCCGTGCGGGCGCGCCTCGCCGGGCTCTACCGGGACGCGGACTGGGATTTCGAGGACGGGCCCGAGGATTCGCTGCCGAGCATGCTGGAGTACGCGGCGCTCTGCGCGGACGACTGGCTGCTCCGGGAGCACCGGGCCGCACTCGAACGGCTGCACCGGACCCTGGAGGCGGACGGGACGCCCTATGCCGTCCCAGTGGAGGCCGTACGCGCCACGCTGGCACCGCACCTAGCGCCCCCGGCGCCACCACTGCCGGCCCCGCAAGGACCGGCATCGCCCGTACCGCAGCCGGAGCCTGTACGGCGCTCCGCGCGAACCCTCACGGCACACCGGCATGACGAAGGCCGGAGGATCATCAACGTGTGATCCTCCGGCCCCGACGGTGCTGGTGGTACGGGCCGTGCTGGTGGAACGGGGGTCAGGCGACCTTCTCGGAGGACGAGCTCGACGAGGAGGACGAGGAGCCCGACGACTCCGACTTGGAGGCCGAGCCAGAGGAACCCGAGCCAGAGGAACCCGAACCCGAGTCCGAACCCGAGTCCGAAGACGAGGAAGAAGACGACGAGGAGTCGGAGCCGCCGGAGTCACCCGAGCCGCCCGATTCGCTCGACGACGCCGAGGTCGAAGATCCGTTGGTCGACTTGCCCGAGCCGCGGCTGTCCGTCCGGTAGAAGCCGGAACCCTTGAAGATGATCCCGGCGGCGGAGAAGACCTTGCGGAGGCGGCCGGTGCACGCCGGGCATTCGGTCAGCGTCTCGTCGCTGAACTTCTGCACGACTTCCAAGGGCTGCTCGCACTCGGTGCAAACGTACTGATACGTCGGCACGGTTCCTCCTCGCTGACTCCGCCAGGCCGATCCCGGCTGGTCGGGTTGTTCCGGCTGGCAGTCCTACCGAACGACTGCTAAATGGTACCCGGATCTAGGAACAGGTTGCGTCGCGGGGATGTTCCCACGGCGTTCGGACGACGGTCCCACGGTGTGATCACGTACCGGTCTCGCCGAACCACCCGGCGAGCTTGCCGCGCCGGCTGACCGCCCGCAGCCGCCGCTCGGCCGCGCTCCGCGCCTTGTCGGTGGTGACCACCAGCAGGGTGTCGCCGCCGCGCAGCGGGGTCGTGGTCTCCGGTACGAAACTGGAGCCGTCCCGGACGACGAGGGTGATCGAGGCGCCCTGCGGCAGCCGCAGCTCGAAGATCTCCACGCCGTTCAGCTGGGAGTCCGGCGGGACGCGGATCTCCAGCAGGTCGGCGTGCAGCTCCTCCAGTGGCGCGGCCTCCACGTTCAGCTCGCGGGCCTCCTCGTCGGACTTCAGCCGGCACCAGCGGGCGACCAGCGGCAGCGTGGGGCCCTGCAGCGCGGTGAACAGCACGACGATGTTGAAGACGATCGAGAACAGCTCTTCGGAGCCGGGCACCTGCGCCACCATCGGAATGGTGGCCAGGACGATCGGCACGGCTCCGCGCAGCCCCGCCCACGAGGCGAACAGCTTCTCGCCCAGCGTCAGCCGGAAGCCGATCGTGGCCAGCAGCACCGACGCCGGCCGGGCCACCAGCAGCAGGACGAACCCGATGACCAGGGCGGGCAGGATGTGGTTCGGCAGCTCACTCGGGGAGGCCAGCAGCCCCAGCATCACGAACACGCCGATCTGGGCCAGCCAGGCGATGCCCTCGGCGAAGCCGCGGGTGGCGGGACGGTGCGGCAGCCGGGAGTTGCCGAGGACGAGCGCGCTCACGTACACCGCGAGGAAGCCGCTGGAGTGCGCCATCGCCGCCGCGCCGTACGAGCCGACCGCCAGCGACAGCACCGCGATGGGGTAGAGGCCGGAGGCGGGCAGCGCCATCCGGCGCAGCGCGGCCGCGCCGAGCCAGCCGATCAGGATCCCGATCAGGCCGCCCGCGACCAGCTCGTACACCATCACGGCGGCCAGCTCGCCCAGGTTCGGCATCCCCGCGTGCGCGCTGAGCGTGATCACCACGATCACGACGGGCGCGTCGTTGAAGCCGGACTCGGCCTCCAGCAGCCCGCTCAGCCGGGACGGCAGCGGCAGCCGGCGCAGCACGGAGAAGACCGCGGCCGCGTCGGTCGGTGCCAGCACGGCGGCCAGCAGGAACGCCAGCCGCCAGTCCATGCCGAGCAGCCAGCCGGCGGCCCCGGCGACGATCCCGATGCTGATCAGCGTGCCGAGGGTGGACACGGCGAGCGCGGCGGGCACCGAGGGGCGGACGTGCCGCCAGTTGGTGGTGATCCCGCCTTCGGCGAGGATCAGGACGAGCGCGGCCAGCCCGAGCGTCTCGGCGAGCTGGGCGTTGTCGAAGTTGAGATGGAACGGGCCGCCCTCGCCGATGAAGAGCCCGATGCCCATGTACGCCAGCAGGGTCGGAAGGCCCGCGCGATGCGAGATGCGCACGGCGACGATCGCGCAGAGTACAAGAGTCGCCCCGCCGAGTAGCCAGATGTCGAGATGCACATCCCACCCTTCGGGCCGCGGAAAACTGATCGTTTAGGGATCCTACAGATACGTGCGGGCTTCACATAATTTTGGTTGAGTGTCCGCGGCCCGCCGGGACCGGCTCAGTGCCGCCTGACCTGCGGGTCCAGACCGTTCACCACGTTCGTCACAGCGCGCCCCTGCACGGCCGCACCGATGTTGTCCCGGACCGTCGAGATGATGTTGAGCTGTGCCTGCCCGGTGGCCCCGGCCGCATGCGGCGACAGCAGCACGTTCTCGTGCGAGCGCAGCGGATGGTCGGCGGCCGGCGGCTCCTCCTCGAAGACGTCCAGCGCCGCGCCCGCCAGCCGGCCCGACTCCAGCGCCTGCAGGACGGCGGCGTCCGACACGATCCCGCCGCGCGCCACGTTCACCAGCAGCGCGTTCGGCGGCAGCAGGTCCAGCCGCCCGCCGTCCAGCAGCCCGGCGGTCTCGGCCGTCAGCGGGACGGCGAGCACGAGGATGTCGGACGTGCCGAGCAGGTCGTCCAGTTCCCGGTACGTCGCGGACGCCTCGGGACGGCGGCGCCGCGACCAGTACGACACCGGGCTGCCCAGCGCCTCGAACAGCCGGGCCGCCTCCGCGCCGATCGCGCCGTACCCGATGATGCCGACGCGCTGGGTGTGGATCTCACGGGTGCCACGGGCGATCAGTTCGTGCTGCGGCCACTTGCCCGCCCGCACGCCCCGGTCGCCCCAGACCAGATGGCGGCAGAGCGCGAAGGCGGCGCCGACCGCCCACTCCGCGACCGCGCGGGCGTTGGCGCCCGCCGTGTTGGCCACCGGAACGCCCGCCGCCGTCAGGGCGTCGACATCGAGGCTGTCGAACCCGACGCCCGGCATCTGGACGAACGCCAGGTTGGGTGCCGCCGCCACGGCCTCGGCGTCCAGCGCCAGCAGCGCGGTGAAGTCGCCGATGACCAGTTCGGCGTCCCCGAGCGCGGCGTGCAGCCCGTCCCGGTCACGGGTGGCCGGGAAGTCCAGCGCGACGGCGTCGCCCAGCGGCGCGAACAGCCCGCTCACCATGTCCTTGCCGAGAGGGGAAAGGGTCAGGATCCGCCACGGCGCCCGCATCGGGAAATCTGCCGCCATCGAGATACCTCCTGAAGATCGGCCTAGGGAAGCCGCACGAAGCCGCCTGACGGGGTCACGGCGGCCCGAACGTGCTGGTCGTGCGGCTCGAAAGGTAGCTCGTCGATCAGTTCGTCGTCATATATCAGACCAACGGTGAGAATCGCCGGACCGACTCTGGCCAGCGCCCGGTCGTACGATCCGCCACCGCGCCCGAGCCGTACACCCCTGCGGTCCACGGCCAGTGCCGGTGCGATCACCACGTCCGCGCTCGCGATCGCTCCGGTGCCCCGCGCGGGCTCGGTCGGCTCCAGCAGGCCGCGCGGCCCCGGGGCGAGCGAGTCGGGTCCCTCGTACGACGCCCAGTCGAGGTCGCCGTCCGGCAGCAGGCGCGGGAGCAGCACGTACGTGCCCCGCTTCCACATCGCGAACAGCAGTCCCCGGGTGTCGGGCTCGGCCCCGATCGCCACGTACGCCGCGACCGTCCCGGCCATCTCCAGCTCCGGTACGCCGAGCAGCGCGTCGCGGATCGCCCGCGCCGCCGCCGATCGATCCTGCGGTGCCATCGCCGACCGCCTGGCCAGCAGTTCCGCACGGTGGCCGGTCTTAGAGCCGATGTCCTGCACGCTGTGGACCTCCCGGATGGCTAGGGTCTCTACATGACCGACTTTGAACCTGTCCTCAAGGCGGTCGTCCCGGCGGCCGGCCTCGGTACCCGATTCTTGCCCGCCACCAAGGCGACTCCCAAGGAAATGCTCCCGATCGTCGACAAACCGGCGATCCAGTACGTCGTCGAAGAGGCCGTCGCCGCCGGCCTCACCGATGTGCTGATGATCACCGGCCGGAGCAAGCGATCCATCGAGGACCACTTCGACCGGGCCTACGAGCTGGAGGAGGCGCTGCGAGCCAAGGATGACGAGAAGCGCCTGGCCGCCGTCCGGGAGTCCAGCGACCTCGCCATCATGCACTACGTCCGGCAGGGCGAGCCGCGCGGTCTCGGTCATGCCGTGCACTGCGCCCGCCAGCATGTGGGCAACGAGCCGTTCGCGGTGCTGCTCGGCGACGACATGATCGACGCCAGGGACGCGCTGCTCACCCGCATGATCGACGTACGGCAGCGGCTGGGCGGCAGCGTGGTGGCGCTGATGGAGGTCCCGCCCGACCAGGTCTCGGCGTACGGCTGCGCCGCGATCGAGGCCACCGGCGAGGACGACATCGTGCGGATCACCGACCTGGTGGAGAAGCCGCCGGCCGGCGAGGCGCCGAGCAACTGGATCATCATCGGCCGGTACGTGTGCGACCCCGCGGTGTTCGACGTGCTGGAGAAGACGCCGCCGGGACGCGGCGGCGAGATCCAGTTGACCGACGCGCTGCGCACCCTGGCCGACATGCCGCGCGAGGACGGCGGCACGGTGTACGGGGTGAAGTTCCGCGGCCGCCGCTACGACACCGGCAACAAGATGGAGTACCTGCGTACCGTCGTGCAGTTCGCCTCCGAGCGTCCCGACCTGGCCGAGGAGTTCATGGCCTGGCTGCGGGAGTTCGTCCGCAAGCATGACGAGCAGGCCCACGAGGGCGAGCCCGCCGGATCATGAAGTCGGTCGACGAGCATCTCGCGGGCATCCTGGCCGCCGTACCGCTGCTGCCACCGCTGGAGCAGGCGCTGCTGGAGGCGGCGGGCGGGGTCCTGGCCGAACGGGTCGAGGCCCCGGTCCCGCTGCCGCCGTTCGACAACTCCGCCATGGACGGGTACGCGGTCGTCGCGGCGGACGTCGCGGCCGCCACCGAGGACAAGCCGGTCACGTTGCCCGTCATCGGCGACATCGCCGCGGGCGACTCCGGGATGTCGGCGCTCCGTCCCGGCCTGACCGCCCGCATCATGACGGGCGCGGCCATGCCGGCCGGAGCCGACGCGGTCATCCCGGTGGAGTGGACCGACGGCGGCACCGCCACGGTACGGATCACGCGTTCCGCCCCTCCCGGCCACTACATCAGGCGGGCCGGGGAGGACGTACGCGCCGGACAGGTCGTGGTGGCCGAGGGCACCAGGCTGGGAGCACCCCAGCTCGGCATGCTCGCCGCTGTGGGCCGTTCCCACGTTCTCGTACGGCCGCGCCCGCGCGTCGTCGTGCTGTCCACCGGCAGCGAGTTGCGTGCCCCCGGGACACAGCTCGCTCCCGGCCAGATCTGGGACTCCAACAGCTTCATGCTGACCACCGCCGTCATGGAGGCGGGCGCCAAGGGCTACCGGCAGGCGACCGTCGGCGACGAGGCGGAGGAGGTCCGCACGACGCTGATGGACCAGCTCGTCCGGGCCGACGCGATCATCACCTCGGGCGGCGTCTCGATGGGCGCCCGCGACGTGATCAAGGAGATCTTCGAGCGGGACGGGGAGATCGAGTTCGGCAAGGTCGCGATGCGGCCGGGCAAGCCGCAGGGCTTCGGGCTGCTGGAGGGCGTCCCGGTCTTCACGCTGCCCGGCAACCCGGTCAGCGCCTACGTCTCGTTCCAGGTGTTCGTCCGGCCCGCGCTGCGCGCCATGCAGGGGCTCCCGCCCGACCACCTGCCCACGCTGAGCGCCGTGCTCACCGAGGACGTCACGTCCCCGGACGGGCTCCGGCACTTCCTGCGCGGACGGCTGACGTCCGATCGCGGCGAGCACTCGGTCGCCCCGGCCGAAGGCCAGGGATCGCACCAGCTGCAGTCGCTGTCGTCGGCCGACTCGCTCATCGTCCTGCCGGAGGACGCGACGCGGGTCCCGGCCGGTTCCAGAGTCGACGTGATGAGGTTGCCATCGTGAGCATGGGCTCGGAGTTCACCCATCTGGACTCGTCGGGCGCCGCCCGGATGGTGGACGTCTCCGCCAAGAACGTCTCCGCCCGTACGGCCAGGGCCAGCGGCTTCGTCCGGCTGTCGGCCCGTACGGTCGAGATCATCCGGTCCGGCGAGGTCCCCAAGGGCGACGCGATCGCGGTGGCCAGGATCGCCGGGATCATGGCGGCCAAGCGCACCCCCGACCTGGTCCCGCTGTGCCACCCGATCGCCGTGCACGGCGTCGAGGTGGATCTGCAGATCGAGGACGGCGGGGTCGCCATCACCGCGCAGGTCCGTACCGCCGACCGTACGGGCGTGGAGATGGAGGCGCTCACCTCGGTGATGGTCACGGCACTGGCGCTGATCGACATGGTCAAGTCCGCCGATCCCGCCGCCGTGGTGACCGACGTCCGGGTCGAGGAGAAGACCGGCGGCAAGACGGGAACGTGGACCCGTGGGTCATAGCGAGGAGCCCGAGGTGCGCAGGCTGATCCGGGCGATGGCGGTCACGATCTCCAACCGCGCGGCGGCCGGGGTCTACGCCGACACGTCGGGGCCGGTGCTGGTGGAGATGCTGGAGGACCTCGGCTGCCAGGTGGACGGCCCGGTCGTCGTCCCGGACGGCGAGCCGGTCGCCGGGGTCCTGCGCGACGCGGTCGAGCAGGGGTACGACGTCGTGGTGACCTCCGGCGGGACCGGCCTGACCCCGACCGACGAGACGCCCGAGATGACCCGCCGGGTGATCGAACGGGAGGTCCCCGGCATCGCGGACGCGATCCGGCTGGAGGGCCGCGACAAGGTACCGGCGGCGATCCTGTCGCGCGGGCTCGCCGGGGTCGCGGGCCGCACGCTCATCGTCAACCTGCCCGGCTCGAAGGGCGGCGTCCGGGACGGGATGACCGTGCTGGGCCGGGTGCTCGCGCACGCCGTCGACCAGATCGGCGGCGGCGACCACCCCCGTACCGAGGACTAGAGCCGGCCGGGAGAGGGCCCGGTTCAGCCGCCGGTGGTGCCGTCGATCCGCTCGCGCAGCAGGTCGGCGTGGCCGTTGTGGCGGGCGTACTCCTCGATCATGTGCAGGTACAGCCAGCGCAGCGAGCGCACGCCGTCCCGGAACGTGAACGTGGCGTCCAGCGACGCGCCGCTCGCGGCCTCGTCGGCCAGCCGGCACTCCTCGATGAACCGGGCCAGCTCGGCCGGGGCCCGCTCGGAGGACAGATCCTCGAAGTCGGCGTCCCGCCAGCCGGGCGTGGAGTAGGCGTTCTCGACGGGCTGGCCCGCGAACCGGATGCGGTACCAGATCCGTTCGACGTAGGTCATGTGCCGGACCAGCCCGAGCAGCGTCAGGTTGGACGGCGGCGCGGACTCCTGGACGAGCTGCTCGCCCGTCAGCCCGGTGCACTTGCGCAGCAGCGTCGCCCGGTGCGAGTCGAGCAGGCCCTGCAGCATGGGCCGCTCGGGGCCGTCCATCGGCTCGCGGGTCCGCTCGAACTCGGGGGCGGTCCAGCCGGCGAGGTCCAGGGACGGGTCGCCGGGAACGAGGCCGAGGCGGTCCAGGATCAGCGTGACGGTCTCGTCCGGGGTACCGGTGATCGGGACGACCACGCCCCGCTCGCCCGGTTCGGCCGGCTCGAAGGCCTTCAGCTGGCCGTCCAGCATCGAGGACTTGAAGAAGTGCCCCAGCCGATCGGCCATCCGGTCGGCGATCAGCGCGCGGTCGCCGTCCAGGAAGATCAGCCGTACCTCGGGACGCCCGCCGGTCAGGATCTCGCGGTACGAGCGCTTGAGCGCCGAACTGCTGGCCACGCCGGGGACGCCGGCCCGGACCCGTCCCTCGACCCAGCCCGCGATGGCGCGCAGCCAGGGCCCGCGGTCCTCGTCGGTGAGCGGGGTCCCGGTGCGCATCTTCTCGACGTTGGCGGGCGGATGGAAGTCGTCGGCCTCGGCGTAGTCCCAGCCCAGCCGCCTGGCCAGCCCCTCGCCGATGGTCGTCTTGCCGCTTCCGGACACACCGACGACGAGCAGGACGGTCGGCGGGTTCGCGGGCGGCGTGTCCACGTCAGCCGTTCACCACCGGGGTGCCGGCGAGCGTGACGCCCTCGGCCCTGAGCGTGTCGAGGGCGCGGTCGGTGGTCTCCTTGGCCACGCCCGCCGTGAGGCCGAGCAGGACGGTCGTGTCCAGGCCCTCCCGTACGGCGTCCACCGCCGTCGCGCGGACGCAGTGGTCGGTGGCGATGCCGACGACGTCGACGGTGTCCACCCCGCGCTCGCGCAGCCAGTCGCCCAGCGGCACGTCCTGGTCGGACACGCCCTCGAAGCCGCTGTACGCGGCGGTCTCGCGGCCCTTGCTGAAGACCACTTCGATCGGCGCCAGCGCCAGGTCCGGATGGAAGTCGGCGCCCTCGGTGCCGATCACGCAGTGCGGTGGCCAGGTGTCCACGAAGTCGGGAGCCGCGGAGAAGTGCGCGCCCGGGTCCAGATGGAAGTCCCGGGTCGCCACGATGTGCGCGTACGCGGACCGGTTGGCGGCGACGTATCCGGAGATGGCCGCAGCCACCCCCGCACCGCCACCGACGGCCAGCGAGCCGCCCTCGCAGAAGTCGTTCTGTACGTCCACGATGATCAGAGCCTTGCCCATGACTGGGACGCTACCCCAGGGGAACCCTTGCAGCCGCCCCCAAGGCGCGCCTTATGGTCGCGGGCCGCCCTCGACGAACTCGGTGGGGATGGCCGCCGACCCGTTGGACAGCTGCAGCGCCGTCGGCGGCAGTTCGCGGATCACGCGCTCGTGCCGTTCCCTGGCCGCGTCCAGAGGCTCGCGGCCGACCACGGTGCCGGCGCGCATCAGCGGTACGTGCAGGACCCGGTCGCGGGGGCCCGGGGTGGGCTCGCCGGTGCTGACGATCTCGGCGTACGCGGTGCCGTGCCCGTCGACCCGGCGGACGGCCGACTTGCGGCCGCCGCGCGTGGGCTTGCCCGTGGAGCGCTTGGCGACCGGCCGCATCGGCGCGTCGTCGTCGGGGCCGTCGGCGCGCGCGACGAGCTTGTAGACCAGCGAGGCCGTCGGGGCACCCGAGCCGGTGACCAGGGACGTGCCGACGCCATAGCCGTCCACGGGTGCGGCGGCCAGTGCCGCGATCCCGTACTCGTCCAGGTCGCCGGTCACCACGATGCGGGTGTCGTGGGCACCGAGCGAGTCGAGCTGGGCGCGTACCTGCCGCGCCATCACGCCGAGGTCGCCGCTGTCGATCCGTACCGCGCCGAGCGAGGGACCGGCCAGCTCCACGGCCGTACGGACGGCGCGTTCGACGTCGTAGGTGTCCACCAGCAGCGTCGTGCTCTCGCCGAACGCTTCGAGTTGCGCGCGGAAGGCGTGCCGCTCGCTGTCGTGCAGCAGCGTGAACGAGTGCGCGCTCGTCCCGGCCGTCGGTACCCCGTACCGGCGGCCCGCCTCCAGGTTGGACGTGGTGGCGAAGCCGGTGATGTGCGCGGCCCGGGCGGCGGCGACGGCGGCCATCTCGTGGGTACGGCGCGAGCCCATCTCGATCAGCGGCCGGCCCTGGGCGGCCTGCACCATCCGGGACGACGCCGAGGCGATCGCGCAGTCATGGTTGAGGATCGACAGGGCCAGCGTCTCCAGCAGGACGGCCTCGGCGAACGTGCCTTCGACCACCAGAAGCGGCGAGTCCGGGAAGTAGCACTCGCCTTCCGGATATCCCCAGATGTCTCCGGAGAACCGGTACTTCTCCAGCCATTGCGCCGTGGCCTCGTTCACCACCCCGCGCGAGGTCAGGAACTCCAGCTCGGGCCCGGCGAACGTGAAGGACTCGATCGCGTCCAGCAGCCGCCCCGTACCGGCGACCACGCCGTACCGCCGCCCGGGCGGGAGCTGCCGCGCGAACACCTCGAAGACCGCCCGGCGGTCGGCGGTTCCGCTGCTCAGGGCCGCCTGGAGCATGGTCAACTCGTACTGGTCGGTCAGCAGCGCCGTGCCTACACCAAGGTCCACAAGTGGAACCCTACGACCCCGCGAGGGCACCATGGACGCAGGCCACCACACTCCGGACGCCCGGGGCGAATAGCATCAGGGGAATTGGCGGACGGACTCTGCGGGGAAAGGGACGGTCGCGGGAGATGAGCGGGAGATGAGCAGCGCACCCGCGCCGGTCGAGCTCGACCGGCCGGACATCGAGGAGGACCAGAGCGCCGACCGGCCGTGGCTGGCCATCGTCTGGAACGACCCGATCAACCTGATGTCGTACGTCACGTACGTCTTCCAGAGCGTGTTCGGCTACTCCAAGGCCAAGGCCGAGAAGCTCATGCTGGACGTGCACCACAAGGGCCGGGCCGTCGTGTCCAGCGGGACCCGCGAGGAGATGGAGCGCGACGTGGAGATCCTGCACTCCTACGGCCTGTGGGCCACCGTGAAACGCGACGACTGATCCGGATCCGGGGGACCTGAGAGCCATGAGCATTGTCGAGAAGGCGAAGAAGGGCGTCCGGCTGCGGCTGGAGCCCGAGGAGGCCGCGCTGATGCGCGCCCTGATGGAGCAGTTGCTGGAGCTCATGGGCGACGGGCCGGGCAAGGACGACCTGCTGGGCGCGGTGGGCATCTCCGCCGGCGCGACCAAGCCCGACGACCCGGTGCTGGCGCGGCTGTTCCCCGACGCGTACGGCGACGAGGACGGCGAGGCGGCCGGGGAGTTCCGCCGCTACACCGAGATGGGCCTGCGGGACGGCAAGCGCGAGGCCGCCGACACGGTGCTGGGCTCGCTGCGGCCCGAGGCCGTCGGCGGTGGCGTCGACACGGTGATCGACGACGGGCAGGCGCAGGCGTGGCTGCGCGCGCTCAACGACGTGCGGCTGGCGCTCGGGACGCGGCTGGACATTACCGAGGAGCGCTACGAGGAGGCCGCGCTGCTCGATCCGGACGATCCCCGCGCGGTGATGTTCGAGGCGTACGACTGGCTGACCATGCTGCAGGAGAGCCTCGTCCGTACCATCTGGTGAATCCGGACAATTACCCAAAGTCCCGCGATGATCACGTTGTGTGTTGTTATGTTGGCGGCGACGAGGTCCTTCGTCTGAAGAGCTTCGTCTCCCGATGTCTTCCAGCACCCCCTGGAGACCCGCATGACGACTCCCACGCAGGGCAAGGCGGTCGGCCGGATGGAGTTCGGCGACCATCTCTGCCTCTCCTACGACAACGCCGACGAGCGGCAGGCGATCCTGCTGTCCTACATCCGGGACGGGCTGGCCGCCGACCACAAGATCGTCTACCTGTCCGACGAGGATCCGCCGGAGACCGTGGTCGACTGGCTGGGCTCGGCCCCCGAGGCGGCCGGCCTCGACCTGGCCGGGGCGCTCGACAGCGGCGCCCTGGTCGTCCGGACCGCCGAGGAGGCCTACATGGCCACCGGCCGGTTCGACCCCGATGAGATCATCGGCCTGTTCGGCACCGAGATCGAGCTGGCCCTGACGCAGGGCTACAAGGGCGTCCGGGTGACCGGCGAGGAGACCTTCTCGCTGCGCGGCTGGCCCGGCACCGAGCGGTTCGCCGAGTTCGAGCGCAAGATCGACGAGGTCTTCCGCACCTCCCAGGTCAACGCGATGGCGATCTGCCAGTACGACCGGCGCTGGTTCGACGCCGCCCGGCTGGCCGAGCTGGAGTCGTACCACGTCGGCCGGGTCAGGGCCGACGACCTGCACGACGACGGGACGCTGCGGATCACGCCGGCCTTCGGGCCGCCCGGGCTGGTGCTGGCCGGAGTCGTCGACGCCGCCGCCCGGCCCGCCCTCACCACGGCGCTGGCCACGCTGCCCGCGCGCGCAGGGCTGGTCTGCCTCGATCTGTCGACCGTCGACGGCTGCGACGAGGACGGCCTGCGCGGCATGCTCGAGGCCGCCCGCGACGGCGGTGGCGGACGGCGGCGGCACGTCCTGCTGCGCGGCGTTCCGGAGAAGGCCGCCGTGCTGCTCCGCGACACCGGACTCCTGGCGATGCCAGGGATATCCGTGGAGAACGGCACCCCCTGACCACGGGCTCTCCTCAACGCAAGGCGGCGACGGCCCGCCGCCCGGTTGGTACCGTGACATCACGCTGACAGCGGGAGGGCGTGCTCCGTCAGGAAACCTGCGTTCCTTGGGGAGGGCGCGAGTTGGGAGGGCGCGATGTCCCACGGCTCCCAGGGGATGTCCCAGGACGCGACAGTGATCGCCGTCGGGGCGATGACGTTCGGTGACCATCTGTGCCTGGCCTACAGCGGTGACGAGGAACGCGACGCCGTCCTCGCGTCCTATGTCCGGGGCGGCCTGCTGTCGCGGCACCGGTTCGTCCATGTGACCGACCTGCCCGTGACCGACGTGCCCCTGACCGACCTCCCCGCGACCGGCCTGCACTCGACCGGCCTGCACTCGACCGGCCCGGACGCGGGTGATGCCGGGCGGGATCCCGCCGTCGAGTATCCGCCGGCCCTGGAGGCCGCGGCCTACCTGGGGCATGTGGTGACCGCCCCGCTCGGCCGGTTCCTCGACCCGGAGGCCGGCCGCGCCGCGCTGGAGGAGGAGGTCGACGCGGAGATCGCGCGCGCCCTCGCCCTGGGCTACGAAGGCGTCCGCTTCACCTGCGAGATGTCCTACTCCTGGGGCGGCTGGCCCGGTACCGAGCCGTTCGCCGTGTACGAGGACGCCTGCCGGCGGGTGTTCGAGCGGCCGGGCTCGCGGGCGATGGCGCTCTGCCAGTACGACGGCCGCTGGTTCGGGCCCGAGCAGCTGCGGCACCTGGACGCCCGGCACGCTGGCCGGGTCCGGGTCGACGACCTGTACGACGACGGCGTGCTGCGGATCACGCCCACGTACACCCCGCCCGGGCTCAGGCTGACCGGAGCGATCGACGAGTCGACGCTGCCGGCCGTGGAGTGGGCGCTGCTGGAGGTGGCCGGCCGCGGCGGGCACTTCTGCCTCGACCTGGCCGGCCTGGACTTCTGCGACATGGCGGGGCTGCGGGCGCTGGTCGGCTCGGGCCGCGGCGGCGACGGGCTCGAACGCCAGGTCATCATCCGCGACCCGCCCGGCTACCTGCACCTGATGATGCGGATCGCGGGCTGGGACGCGCCCCCACCGGGGGTGTACCTGGTCAGGGAGCCCTCGTGAGCTCCCACGGCTCCGGGTCGTTCGGGCTCACCGCGTCCCCGGCCGGCATCCTGAGCGGCCGCGACGAGACGGCCCACCAGGCCCTCGTGTACGCGACGCACCGCGAGTTCGCGGCGGCGGCCGTTCCGCACCTGCGCGAAGGGCTGCTGGGCGGGGACGCCGTCGTCGCCATCGTCGGGCCCGGTGCCGAACGCCTGCTGCGGCAGCAGCTCGGAGCCGACGCGGCGCGCTCGGTCGAGTTCGTGGAGGCGTCGGCCTGGTTCACCGGGCCGATGAGCACGCTGGCGGCCTACCACGACCGGACCCGCCGCGACTGGTGGCCGCGCGGTCGGCTGCGGCTGCTGGCCGAGCCGGTGTGGAACGGGCGTACCCCGCTGGAGGTCTGCGAGTGGAAGCGGCACGAGGCGCTGCTCAACGTCGCCTTCGCCGGTACGCCCACCCTGCTCATGTGCGCGTACGACGCCGCCGCCTTACCGGCGCACGTCCTCACCGACGCGGCCCGTACCCATCCCGAGGTGGTGAACGACCGGGGCCCGCGGCCGAGCGGCCAGTACGTCGATCCCGCCGTGTTCTACGCCGAGTGCAACGCCCGCCCGCTGGCGGCCCCGCCGAAGCGCGCCGCATGGAAGGCGTTCGCCGGGGGAAAGCTGCCCGCCCTGCGCGAGTTCCTCGCCGCCGAGGCCGCCCGGCTCGGGCTGCCCGCCGACCGGTCGCTGCCGTTCGTACTGGCGGTGAACGAGGTCGCCACCACCGTCGTCCGGCAGGGCGGCGGGCGGGGACTGCTGTGGGTGTGGGCCCAGGACGGCGAGCTGCTGTGCGACGTCGGCGACCCCGAGGGCCGGATGGAGGACCGCTTCCTCGGCTGCTTCCCGCCGCATCACCACAAGCCGGGCGAGGCCGCGATGTGGGCGGTACGTCGGCTGTGCCACATCGTGGAGATCCGTTCGGGGCCCGGCGGGACCCGCGTCCGCATGCACCTCAAGCTGGACGATGAGCCGCGGGACGAGCCGGTGCGGGAGGGGGACGCCGGGCCTGGTGACGCCCCGGTGGGCCCGGCCGGACGTGCCGGGTAGCCTTCGGATCATGCTGACGATCGAGCGTGCCCTGGTTGACCGGATCGTCGCGCACGCGCGCGCCGACCACCCCGACGAGGCCTGCGGCGTGATCGCCGGGCCGCTCGGGTCCGACCGGCCGGTCCGCTTCATCCCGATGGTCAACGCCGAGCGCTCCCCGACGTTCTACCGCTTCGACTCGCTCGAGCAGCTCAAGGTGTGGCGCGAGATGGACGACCGGGACGAGGAGCCAGTGGTGATCTACCACTCGCACACCTCCACCGAGGCGTACCCGTCGCGTACCGACATCTCCTACGCGGCGGAGCCCAACGCCCACTACGTGCTGGTGTCCACGGGCGACCCCGAGACGTTCGAGTTCCGCTCGTACCGGATCCTGGACGGCGAGGTCACCGAGGAGGAGGTCAGCATCGTGGAGGCCGCCGGGTGAGCCTGCGGGACCACCGGCCCGGTAAGCTGGCGCCCATGTGGACGAGTGAGCAGCACGCGGGCGGTCGCCCGCTCGCCGCCGCCACGCCGCCGCCCGTGCAGAGCTTCCTCTTCGGGCACTCGCGCGCCGAAGTCGTCTACGACTGTCGCTGACGCGCAAGGGAACTGAACCAAACCCGCGGAATTCCCCCCTGCCCCGCCCTGTTGTGATGCCTGAGACGGCCGCGGCGGGGCGCCCGTACGACCTGAAGGAGATCTTCGCGATGGCGATCGAGGTCCGGATCCCCACGATCCTGCGTAACCTCACCGACGGCGCCAAGGCCGTCGACGGCAAGGGCGGCACGCTCGACCAGCTGTTCTCGGACCTGGACGAGCGGCACCCCGGCCTGCGCGGCCGGCTGGTGGACGACAAGGGCCTGCGCAGGTTCGTCAACGTCTACCTCAACGACGAGGACGTGCGCTTCCTGAACGGCCTGGAGACCGAGCTGTCCGATGGTGACAGCGTCACCATCCTCCCGGCCGTCGCCGGCGGCTGAGCGAGGCCCGTGCCGATGCGCTTCGAATCCCTGCTGGACTCCCTCGGGGGCACGCCCCTGGTGGGCCTGCCCCGGCTGTCGCCGAGCCCCGAGGTACGGCTGTGGGCCAAGCTGGAGGACCGCAACCCCACCGGTTCGGTGAAGGACCGGCCCGCCTTCTACATGATCGAGAAGGCGGAGAAGGAGGGGCTGCTCACTCCCGGCTGCACGATCCTGGAGCCCACCTCCGGCAACACCGGCATCTCGCTGGCCATGGTCGCCAAGCTGCGCGGCTACTCGATGGTCTGCGTGATGCCGGAGAACACCTCGTCCGAACGCCGCCAGCTGCTGGAGATGTGGGGGGCCGAGATCATCTCCTCGCCGGCCGCCGGCGGCTCCAACGAGGCGGTCCGGGTGGCCAAGCGGCTGGCCGGGGAGAACCCCGACTGGGTGATGCTCTACCAGTACGGCAACGAGGCGAACGCGCTGGCGCACTACGAGACGACCGGTCCCGAGCTGCTGGCCGACCTGCCGACCCTGACGCATTTCGTGGCCGGGCTCGGGACGACCGGGACGCTGATGGGCGTCGGCCGCTACCTGCGCGAGCAGTTGCCGGACGTCAAGATCGTGGCGGCCGAGCCCCGGTACGGCGAGCTGGTGTACGGGCTGCGCAACATCGACGAGGGCTTCATCCCCGAGCTGTACGACGACTCGGTGCTGACCACCCGCTTCTCGGTCGGCTCGCGGGACGCGCTGCGCCGTACCCGCGAGCTGCTGGAGCAGGAGGGCATCTTCGCCGGGATCTCCACCGGCGGGGCCCTGCACGCCGCGCTGGGCATGGCGGCCAAGGCGGTCAAGGCCGGTGAACGGGCCGACATCGCGTTCGTCGTGGCCGACGGCGGCTGGAAGTACCTGTCCACCGGTGCCTACGGCGGCACCCTGGAGGAGGCCGAGGCCCGGCTCGAAGGCCAGCTCTGGGCCTGAGCCCATCCTGTAGCCCCCCGACGGCCCCCCTGGACCGCACCCTCGGGTGGGGCCGCATTGCGAGATCGCGCAGGCGGGCGGCATACTCGAACGCGATTCTAGTAATGGCTCCGGAGGTCATCCAGGCATGAGCAGGTTCGGTGAGGCGACGGCGGTCGAGAAGGTCGCGGACGGACGGTACGCGGCCGTACTCGACGAGGGGTTCGGCTTCGCCGAGGCGCTCAACGGCGGGTACCTGATGGCGGTCCTCGGCCGGGCGGCGGTGGACGCCTCGCCGCACGAGCACCCGCTGTCGACCGCGGCCAACTTCCTGCGGGTGGCCAAGCCGGGCCCCGCCGAGATCCTGGTCGACGTCCGCAAGGCGGGCCGTACCGCCGCCACGGCGCGGGTCAGCCTGGTCCAGAACGACCAGGCGCTGGTGGAGGCGCTGATCACCACCGGCACCCTGGACGCCGCGTCCGAGCCCGACTGGGCCGGCGCGCCGCCCACGCCGGAGCTGCCGCCGATCGACGAGTGCACCGGCTTCCCCCGGGTCGAGGAGCGCAGCCGCGGCTTCGCCGACCGGGTCCACATGCGCTTCGACCCGGTCACGATGGGCTGGATGGACGGCCGGCCGAGCGGCCGCCCGGAGGTCCGGGCCTGGTTCGAGCTCGCCGACGGCTACCCGGCCGACGCGTACTCGCTCGCGCTGGCCGTCGACGCGCTGCCCCCGGTCGCGCTCAACCTGGGCGCCAAGGGCTGGGCCCCCACCGTCGAGCTGACCTGGCACATGCGCGCCGTCCCCACGCCCGGCCCGCTGGCCGTGTACGGCGACGCGCGGCTGCTGTCCGGCGGCTGGTTCGACGAGGAGGTCGAGGTCTGGGACACGGCCGGCCGCCTGGTCGCCCAGAGCCGCCAGATCGCCCGCGTCGGCCGCACGAGCTGATCGAGACCCCCCGGAACTCCCCGTCCCCAGGAATCCGCGGCACGCCCGGGGGCCCGCATCGGTGGAGTCGGTCACATCCGGCCGAATCCACGCGGGTTTCGGCTGTGTGACCATGTGATGTACGACGCATGACGCGCCTGAGGGACCCGTTCTCGCCTAGCCTTGTACACCATGTCCGATCGCATCTGGGGGGACGTCCCCCCAGGCCCCCCAGTGCCCGGTACGGGCGGCGGGCTCCGTCCAGCGGAGGCCCGCTCCGGCGGCCTTCAGGGGTCACGGGCGATCGGGATCTTCGACAGCGGGTTCGGGGGCCTCACCGTGGCCCGCGCGATCCTCGACCAGCTGCCCAACGAGCCGCTGGTCTACCTGGGTGACTCGGCCCGCCAGCCGTACGGCCCGCGGCCGATCGCCCAGGTCCGCGCGTTCGCCCTGGAGATGCTGGACCAGCTGGTCGACGAGGGCGTCAAGATGCTGGTGATCGCCTGCAACAGCGCCAGCTCGGCGATGCTGCGCGACGCCCGCGAGCGCTACGACGTCCCGGTGGTCGAGGTGATCAACCCGGCCACCCGCCGGGCCGTCCGCGCCACCGGCAACGGCCGGGTGGGGCTGATCGCCACCGAGGCCACCGTGACGAGCCGCGCCTACGAGGACGCGTTCGCCGCCGCCCCGCACATCGAGCTGACCGCCGCCGCGTGCCCGCGCTTCGTGGAGTACGTGGAGGACGGCGTCACGATGGGGGACGAGCTACTGGAGACCGCCGGCGGCTACCTCCGCCCGATCATCGACGCGGGGTGCGACACCCTCATCCTCGGGTGCACGCACTACCCATTGCTAACCGGTGTCATCTCGTATGTCGTCGGTGACGGGGTCACACTGGTCTCTAGTGCCGATGAAACCGCCAAGGACGTCTATCGAGTGCTGCACGACCAGGGGCTGGCCCGCGCGGAGGCGTCGCCCCCGCCCGAGCACCGGTTCCGCGCCACCGGTGACCCCGCCGTGTTCGCCGCGCTCGGCCGCCGCTTCCTGGGGCCGGAGATCGGTGTGGTGGAGACGGCCGAGAGTAAGGCTCTGTCCACCTGATTCCTTGGGGAAAGCTCGGGGAAAGCAAGAGGAGGAGTGAGCGTGCGGGTCACAGTGATCGGCTGCGCCGGCAGCTTTCCGGGGCCGGACAGCCCCGCGTCCTGCTATCTGATCCAGGCCGAGGGGTTCTCCCTGCTGCTGGACCTGGGCAACGGAGCGCTCGGCTCGCTGCAGCGCTTCCAGCCGCTGTACGACATCGACGCGATCTGCCTGTCGCATCTGCACGCCGATCACTGCCTCGATCTGTGCGGGTACTGGGTGGCGCGCACCTACTGTCCGGACGGCCCGCTGCCGAGCATCCCGGTGCACGGCCCCGCCGACACCCCGCGCCGGATGGCCGCCGCCTACGATCTGGAGCCCGACCCGGGCATGTCCGGAACGTTCGACTTCCACACGCTGCGCCGCGGCCCGTACGAGATCGGCCCGTTCCGGGTGACGACCGCGCAGATGCCGCATCCGGTCGAGGCGTTCGCGTTCCGGATCGAGCACGGCGGCAGCGTGCTGGCCTACTCCGGCGACACCGGCCCGTCCGATGATCTGGTCGAGCTGTCGCGCGGCGCCGACCTGTTCCTGTGCGAGGCCTCGTTCCTCGACCAGCCCGGACACCCCGAGGACCTGCATCTCACCGCGCGCGAGGCGGCCGAGCACGCGGCGCTGGCGGAGGTCGACCGGCTGGTCCTCACCCACCTCGTACCGTGGAACGATGCGCAGCGCTCCCTGATGGAGGCCAAGGCCAGCGACTTCCGGGGCGCCATCGAGCTCGCCGCCGTGGGCGCCGTCTACGAGCTCTGACCCCCTGGAACGTGCGGCTCGTTCGGCTCGTTCGGTGTGCGGGCAGTGCTCGCCCGCAGGTACGGCTCGGCCAGGGCGGCCAGCACGCCGCCGATCAGCGGGGCGATGATGAACAGCCACAGCTGCGCCATCGAGTGCCAGCCGCCGAACAGCGCGGGCCCGATCGACCGGGCCGGGTTGACCGAGGTGCCGGTGAGCGGGATGCCCACCAGGTGCACCAGGGCCAGCGTCAGGCCGATCGCCAGCCCGTCGAAGCCGTAGACGTCGTTGCGGCGGGTCACCATCAGCACGACCAGGACCAGCATGAAGGTCAGCACGACCTCCAGGATGAACGCGCCGCCCGCGTTGATCTTCTCCCCGTAGCTGTTGGCGCCGTTCACCTGCATGGTGGTGTTGCCCAGCCCCGCGATCAGCCGGATCACC
Organism: Actinomadura sp. 9N407; assembly: GCF_044326315.1. Taxonomy (NCBI): domain Bacteria; kingdom Bacillati; phylum Actinomycetota; class Actinomycetes; order Streptosporangiales; family Thermomonosporaceae; genus Actinomadura; species Actinomadura sp. 9N407. Next base: position 264,318 of record NZ_JBIRAW010000008.1, read on the forward strand.
GCCATCCCCACGATGCCGCCGACGACCTGCGCGACGATGTAGACGCCCGCCTCGACCGGCGTGATCCGCTTGGCCAGCAGCATGCCGACCGTGACCGCCGGGTTCACATGCGAGCCCGACACCGGGCCGATCGCGTACGCCAGCGCCAGCAGCACCAGCCCGAACGCCAGCGCGACCCCGAGCGTGCCGATCTCGGCCAGCCCGAACACGGCGCTGCCGACCGCGAAGAACACCAGCAAGGCGGTTCCGGCCGCCTCGGCCATATATCTGTTCATCCCCGTCCCCCCAGTATGACTCAGGGTCATTAATTGCCACCGAACGTGAGATCAACCGGCTTTCCGCCAGGTTCCGGAAAGGGCCCGGCCGGGCTCGGCGGGGGCTCGGCCGGGTCCGGGACGGGCGGGGCCGGGCATTAGGGTGGTCCCCATGGCCCGTCCAGATGATCGTGCGTCCGACCAGCTCCGGCCCATCCGCTTCGAACGCGGCTGGCTCGACCATGCCGAGGGCTCGGTCCTGATCGAGTTCGGCGGCACCCGGGTGCTGTGCGCCGCCTCGGTCAAGGACTCGGTGCCGCGCTGGCGGCGCGACAGCGGGCTCGGCTGGGTGACCGCCGAGTACGCGATGCTGCCGCGCGCCACCAACACCCGCAATGACCGCGAGTCGGTCAAGGGCAAGCTGGGCGGCCGTACCCAGGAGATCTCCCGGCTCATCGGCCGGTCGATCCGGGCGAGCCTGGACTACAAGGCGCTCGGCGAGAACACGATCCAGCTCGACTGCGACGTGCTGCAGGCCGACGGCGGTACCCGTACGGCCGCGATCACCGGTGCGTACGTCGCGCTGGCCGACGCGGTGGCGTGGATGCGCAAGCGCGGGATGTGCAAGGGCGACCCGCTGATCAACTCGGTGTCCGCGGTCAGCGTCGGCGTGGTCGCCGGCGAGCCCCGGCTCGACCTCTGCTACGAGGAGGACGTGGCCGCCGAGACCGACATGAACGTCGTGTGCACCGGCGACGGGCGCTTCGTGGAGGTCCAGGGCACCGCCGAGGGCGCCCCGTTCGACCGCTCGGAGCTGGACGCGCTGCTCGACCTGGCCGCCGGCGGCTGCGCCGAGCTGACCCGGTTGCAGAACGAGGTTCTCGGCCGGTGAACAGGATCGTGCTCGCCACCCGCAACCGGGGCAAGATCGTCGAGCTGGAGCGGATCCTGGGCGACCTGGGCGCCGCGATGGCCGGGCTGGAGGTGGCCGGGCTGGAGGCGTTCCCGGACGCCCCCGACGTCCCCGAGACCGAGCCGACCTTCGAGGGCAACGCCCTGCTGAAGGCGCGCGCGATCGCGGCCCACACCGGGCTGCCCGCCGTGGCCGACGACTCGGGGCTGTGCGTGGACGCACTGAACGGCATGCCCGGCGTGCTGTCGGCCCGCTGGTCGGGCCGGTTCGGCGACGCCGCCGCCTCCGGCAAGGACCGCGCCAACCTGGACCTGGTGCTCGACCAGCTCGCCGATGTCGCCGACGAGCTGCGCGGCGGCCACTTCGTCTGCGCGGCCGCACTCGTCGTTCCCGGTGGCGCCGAGCATGTCGTCGAGGGCCGGATGCACGGCCGGATCATCCGCGCGCCGCGCGGTTCCGGTGGCTTCGGCTACGACCCGGTGTTCGTCCCGGACGACGACACCCGGACGACCGCCGAGCTGGCACCGGACGAGAAGGACGCGATCAGCCATCGCGGCCGCGCCTTCCGCGCGCTGGCCGAGCTGCTGCCCGACGCACTGGCCACCGCGCGCACGCGCTGAGAGGGAAGGCCCGCGCCGGAGAACGGCCCGCGCCGGAGAAAAATCCGCGGGCATGACAACCGCGGGCGCTCCCGAGGGGGTTGGAGAGGTGTACGGAAACGTCCCCCTCCGAGGAGCGAAATGATCGTCAAGGGTTCGAAGCGCCGCCGCGTGCTGCTGCTCGCGGGGACCGGCGCCGGTGCCGGCGCGCTGGCGGCCGGGATCTGGTTCTCCACCGCGGGCGCGTCGCCCGTCCAGACCCGGCCGGCCGCCGCGCAGAAGCCGGTGCCGTGTCCCACGCTCCCGTCCGAGCCGGCGCCCGCACCGCCCTCGGTGGCGGAACCGGAGCCCACTTCGGAACCCAGGTCGCGACCGTCCTCGCGGCCGCCGTCGGTCGAGCCCACGCCCGTTCCGTCCGCGCCCACCCCGGTCCCGTCCGCGCCCACCCCCGTTCCGTCCGCGCCCGCCGCCACCACGGAGCCGACGCGCGCAGACGATTGCCCGCCGAGCGAGCCCCGGCCCGCGCCGACGAGCGTTCCACCGACGCCCTCCCGGCCGAGCGAGGCTCAGCCCGGCGTGCCGCAGCCGTCGCCGACGAGCGTTCCGCCGACCAGGCGGCCCGTACCGTCGCCCACGGCCGCGCCTCCGAGGGAGTCCGCCGAACCCGTGCCGGCGCCGCCGCGGCAGCCGTGACGGGAGCCGTGCCCTGTTCACGATGAGCGCGCGGGAGGCCCGCGGGGCGGAGATCACGTTCGAGGAGTTCGTGGCCGCCACCGCGGGCCGGTTGCTGCGTACCGCCGTCTTCCTGGTGTACGACCGGCACCTCGCCGAGGACCTGCTCCAGGTCGCCTACGAGCGCGTCGCGCGGCGCTGGAAGAGGGTCGCCGCCGGCGAGCCCGAGGCGTACGCCCGCAAGATCCTGGTCAACCTGGCGATCGACGAGCACCGGCGCAGGTCCCGGCGCCGCGATTTCCCGGTCGGCTCGCCCGCCGACGTGGAGCGGCTGGCAGCGGTGTCCGCCGACGGGCCCGCCCTGGGGAGCGACCTGGACGAGATCCTGCGCGCGCTGCCGGTCAAGCAGCGCGCGGTGGTGGTGCTGCGGTACTGGTGCGACCTCAGCGAGCAGGAGATCGCCGAGGCCCTCGGCATCTCCCGGGGGACGGTCAAGAGCCACACCGCGCGGGCGATGACCGCCCTGCGGCGGCACATGGAGGAGGTGCGGGCGCATGAGCGATGAGCTCGAGACGCTGCTGCGCGAGCACTACCGCCGGGGCGCCGACCGGATCCAGCCGGACGGCGCGCTGCTGCACCGGCTCAGGAACGCTGCGGACCCTGCCCACGGAGCGAGCCCGGGCAGGATCCGCCGCCGGTTCCGGCCCCGGGCCGGTCTGTGGGCCGTGCCGGTCCTGGCCGCCGCGGTCGTGATCGCGCTGGTGCTGCTGTGGCCGGGCGGGGAACGCCCGGCGCGGCCGGAGCCGCTGAGCCCGCCGGGCCCGACGCCCAGCCAGAGCGTGACGCCGCCCGTACCGAAGCCCACGCACTCGCCCACACGGTCGCCCACGAACAGGCCTCCGCGATCGCCCGCAAGCGAGATGCCCATCCCCGCCCCGACCAGCGAGCCGAGTCCCCCGTCCCCGTCGCGCGTCCCGGGGCCGGCAGGGACACCCCCAGGGCACTGAGCGGCTCAGGGGCTCGGGCGATCGGGACCCAGGCGCAGGCCGGGGAGCATGTGCCAGCCGACCGTCTCCATGACGGTACGGAGCTGCGGTGACATGCGGTCCAGCACCAGGGCACCGCAGCCGGCCGTCCGCGCGGCCGCGTCGGCGAGGATGTTGAGCGCGCCCAGATCGATGAATCCCAGCCCGGCGAGATCGAGATGGACCTCGCGGTCGACGGCGTCCGCCGTCACGGTGCTGAGGGCCTGGACGAGGACGGCGTGCCGCGAGGCGTCCAGCTCGCCGACCAGTGCCAGGCCGAGCGGCTTGAACATCCGCTCGATCAGCAGCACGGAGTCCTCGAACAACGGGTCGGGGGCGACCGCGACCCCGTGCGATTCGCCGAGGGCCTCCAGCTCGGCGGCCGTACAGCGGGAGCGGTCGAACTGGCACAGCGCGATCGCCCGGGTGCTGGGACCGATCGCCTGGTCGATCCGGCGCTCGCAGCCGAGCAGCAGCTCGAGCCCGCTGGGGCGGCGGACGGCCCAGGTCATGTCGGTCGCGATCCGGATGCCTCGGTGCCCCTGGTCCTCGGCCCGGCCGATCGCCTCGGCCACCGTACGGACGAGCGCGCCCGGATCGAAGTGCCCGGCCCGGTGACCGGTGCTGTGGCCGGTGCTGTGGTCGGCGTGCCGCTCGGCGCGGTCGAGGGAGACGACGTTCAGCAGCTCATGGGCGGGCAGCCGGGGAACGGTGACCGGGGCCGCGCCCGCCAGGTAGATGACCTTCTCGCCGGCGGCCAGCCCGGCCCGGATGAACGCGCCGGCGACATGGTGCTGCTCCTCCTGGCTCCCGTACGCCAGCCAGGCATGGTCACCGGGGCGCAGCTCGCACACCGGCCGGCGGACGGACCAGAGGGTCTCCATGACGCCCCCATCGCATCAGCGGCACAGGCGCAGCCGGACGAACGTGCCGTCCCAGCCGGCCCTGACCTCGACCAGATCGACCAGCAGCCGTACCGTCCACAGTCCGAAGCCGCGCTGCAGCGCCGAGTCGGGCGGGATGAACCCGACCAGCGCGCCGGGCGCGGGCCGCCACAGGCCGTTGTCGCCGATCTCGCAGACCAGCTCGGCGCCCTCGGACCACAGCCACAGGCCGGCCGGCGGCGCGCCGTGCTGCAGCGCGTTGGCGGCCACCTCGTTGGCGGCGGTCACGAAGTTCTGCGCGGACTGCCGGTCGAGGCCGTGCGCGGCCGCCCGCTCGGCGACGAACGCGCGCAGCCGGTGCAGGTCGTCGGACTCGACGGGCATGTAGAGGGCATCGCGCGGGCGCTCGAAGCGGAGCGTGCGGTCGCAGCCCGCGCCGAAGTCGCCCGGCCGGACGTAGTCGTGGTTGCCGACCGTGGCCGAGCCCTGGGCGAGCAGCGGATGGGTACGGCGGGCATGGTCGATGATCTCGGCCGGGAGGGTGGCCTCGTCGTACGGGCAGAGCGCGCGCGCTCCCGAGCCGCTGAAGACGATGTTGATGAGCGACTCGTACCGGGCCCATTCGAGGGTCTCGCGCGGGCTCCAGCCCTGCCAGACCGGCTCGGCCAGGGCACGGACCGAACGGGGCGCCTTGGCGTTGACCAGCTCCTGGTAGCTCTTCAGCGTCCGTACCGGATGGCGGTAGAACTCCTCGGAGGGATAGAACTCGATCGTTCCCGCGCGGTCGCCGAGGGACTCGCGCAGCGGCTCGATGGCGGCCCGCCGGACGACCGCGACGACGGCCTCGTCGGCATCGAGCCCGGCGGCCAGGAACGGCACGGTCACCGACAGGAAGTCGTCGGTGCCGCGGTACAGGAACGCCCGGTGCTCCAGCCTCTTCTCGGTACTCGTCATGAGGTACGGCCTTCCGCGGAGAGGGCGTCGCGTTCTCGCCCGCGCGACAGCCCGGGGAGCCGGTGCCAGCCGACCAGCTCGATGAGGTTCTCCGTGTTGGGAGGAAGATGGTCGAGGACGAGCTCCCGGTCGCCGTCCAGCCGGGTGGCGTGCTGCGCCAGCAGGGTGAGACCGCTCAGGTCGATGAAGCCCAGCTCGGCGAAGTCGAGATGGATCTCCCGGCGGGTGCGGGCGAGGGCGGCCTTGGTGAGCGCCTCGCTGAACCGGGCGTGCCGCACGTCGTCGAGCTCGCCCTCCAGCCGGAGCCCGTGCGGCTCGAAGGTGCGCACGATCTTGAGGATCCCGTCGTCGAACTCGGGATCGACCTCGATCAGCACCTCATGCGTCGCGCGCAGCGCGGCCAGCTCGCCGGGCGGGCAGGCCTGCCGCGCGATCTGGCAGATGGCCATCGCCATCGTGCTCGGCGACACCGCGTCGCCGAACCGGTGCTCGCAGCCGAGCATCCGCCCGAGGTCGTACCGGCCGGGCCGGTTGATCATCCGGCTGTGGTCGGTGGTGAGGCGGGCGGCGCGGAAGCCCTGGCCGAACGTCAGGTCGACCTCGCGGCCGAGTGTCTCCAGCAACTTGTCGGGCACGAAGGCGCCGCGCGAGTCGAGGCAGGCCACCTCGAGCGGGATCACCTTCAGCTGCTGGGACGAGAGGTAGGAGCTCACATCGAGCGAGGTCCGCTTGGCCATCCCCGGCAGCTCGTCCGGTGGCGTGTCGGTGACGTACACGACCTTCTCGCCGGTGCGCAGCCCCTCCTCGATGAAGGTGCCGATCACCAGGTCGCGCTCCTCCGCGCCGGAATAGGCCAGCCAGCCGTGGTCGCCTGGCCGGACACTGCTGACGGGACGCTTGGCGAACCAGCTGGTCTCCATGGCCTGCCCATCGAGGTCGTCGGGGTCGTGTCCAGGGTACGCCGCCTGGCGGAAATCGGAAGCCCAACGCACGGACTCGCTCACGCTGTGTGCTGTGCGTTCACTCATGAAGCATGCCCCACCGGGCGGACCGTACCTGCGGGGACGGCGGGGAACCGGAGCCGCAGCCGCACCGTGGTGCCCTGCTCTCCGGTACGGATCTGGACGATGGAGCAGAGCAGCCGGACCGCCCACAGCCCGAACCGGCCGGGCCCCGCGGGCCGCGGCGGGACCAGCCCGTACCCGTGCCGTTCCCCGCCGGACGTCCAGCTGCCGCCGTCGGTGACCTGGCAGACCAGCGAGCGGTCCTCGGGATCGGCCCACATCGTCAGGGCCATCGGGGGACCGCCGTGCCGGGTCGCGTTGGTCACCACCTCGGTCACCGCGACCAGCAGCCGCTGCAGGTCCTCGGCCGGCAGCGGGGTACGGGCGGCGAAGTCGCCGACGTACGCGCGCAGCCAGTACAGGTCCGGACGGTCGAGGGGGATCGACTCGGCGTGCGGCGGCGGTGGCGGCAGCGGCGCGCTGTCGCACTGGGCGCTGTAGGCCCACGGGTCCATGTAACCGGGGTTGGGCATCGCGGTCAGGCCCTTGAGGGTCTCCGGATGCGTGCGCCGGGCCGAGGCGACCACGCCCGCCGGCAGCGTCCTGGCGTACGGGCACAGGATCGCGGTCCCGGTGCCGGCGAACGCGACGTTCACCAGCGCCTCGATCCGCTGCCATTCGAGGACCTCGAGCGGCGAGCGGGTGGTCCAGGTGGGTTCGCCCATGATCCGCAGCCGGCGTCCCCGCCAGGCCGCCTCGTCCGCGTGGCCCAGGCATTCGGCCAGCGTGCGCGCGGGATGGGCGTACCAGGCCGCGGGATCGTAGAAGTCCACCCCGGCGGCGGCGGGGCCGAGCTCGCCGCGCAGCAGCAGCTCGCTGGCCAGCGGCGCCACCGCCAGCACCCGGTCACCGGCGTCGACGCCCTCGCGCAGGAACGGCAGCGTCCCGGCGAGATAGTCGTCCATCCCGTCGTACGGAAGCACGCGATGGAAGAAGGGTTCGCTCACGATGCCCACCTGCGTCTGGGTGTCTGCTGACCGCGGCCGGTCCCGGCCACCGCCGCCCGTCGAAGGGGCGGAAACCGGGACCCGTCCAGACTAGGCCGGGTTCGTCCTCTTGCCGAGGGCGATTTTCACCAACTGAGAATTCCGCTCAGGGCCCGCGAGCAGGGCGCTAAGCTGGCCTGGCGCCTCCGGGTACGGCACCGGAGGCACCGGCGGACGTGGCGAAATCAGGTATACGCGGCAGGTTTAGGTCCTGTTGGTGGCGACACCGTGGGGGTTCGAATCCCCCCGTCCGCACAGGGGTTGGCTAGCACAAGGGAACTACTACAGCTCTAGATCCCGGCGCAGCCGCTCGACATGGCCGGTGGCCTTCACGTTGTAGTACGCCTTCTCGATCTTGCCCTCGGCGTCGATGATGAAGGTCGAGCGGATCACCCCGACGACGACCTTGCCGTAGAGCTTCTTCTCGCCGTACGCGCCGTACGCGCGCAGGGTCTCGGTGTCGGGGTCCGACAGTAGCGGGAAGGTCAGCCCTTCCTTCTCCCGGAACTTCGCCAGCTTGGCGGGCTTGTCGGGGGAGACGCCCACGACCGTGACGCCGGCCGGCTCCAGCTCGGCCAGGCTGCCCTGGAAGTCGACGGACTCCTTGGTGCAGCCGGGGGTCATCGCCGCCGGGTAGAAGAACAGGATCACCCGCTTGCCGCGCATGGACGCGAGCGTGACGGGCGCGCCGTCGGCGTCCTGAAGCTCGAATTCGGGGGCGACATCGCCGGGCTCCAACCGCTCTGACACGGTACCTGCCTCTCTGGGGTGATCGGCTGCGGACTGTCAGGCCCACCGTATCGGCTGGGGCGGCGCGGGCGTTTCGCGGACAGACCTGCGACACTGTTCGGATCATGCGTCCTGAGGCTCGAACGAGAAGGAACAGGCATGGCTGACAGGTCCCGCGACCCGGCTGCGTTGGAGCGGCAGATAGAGCGCGCTCGCCTGGAGCTCGCGCAGACGATCGACGAGCTCGCGGACCGGGTCAGCCCGCGGAACGTGGCTCACCGCGGCGCCGAGCGCTTGAAGGAAGAGGCCGGCCAGGTGGCCAGGGTCGTCAACGCGATGTTCACGCCGGCCGACGGCAAGGACGACGAAGAGACCGGCGGGGTCGACCGCCGGCTGCTGCTGGCCGGGGCCGGCGCGGCCGCCGCGGTCACCGCCCTGGTGATCTGGCGGCGCAGGCGCCGCCGCCGCTGAACAGCAGGAACGAGGCGCCGGCCCGTGCGCGAGCGCGGGGACCGGCGCCTCTTCGCGTCCGGTCCAGGAGATCGACCACGCCGCGCAGCTCGGCCAGCTCGCCGCGGCAGCGCCCGCAGCCGGCCAGATGGTCGCGCAGCTCGTCGGCCTCGGTCCCCGCCAGCCGCCCGAGGGCGTAGACGCCGAGACCGATCCGGTAGTCGCCGCAGTCGGTTGCTCCCACACCTTGAGTACGCGCGAACCGGCAAGCGCGTTCAGGGGAACCCGCCCCGGGACCCCCGATTCACGAGAACTGCGGCAGGTGCCCCCGATGTGCGGCCAGCCCCTCGTCCAGGATCTTCTCGGCCGTGTGCTTGCTCCCCACGAACGGATGCGCCATCAGGGCCTGCAGGGCCGTACGGCGCGATCCGGTCACGGCGGCGTCGGCGGCCAGCCGCTCGTACTCGTGGATGGCCTGGGTCAACCCCCGTACGGGACGGGGCAGCGGCCCCATCGTCAGCGCTACCGGCCCGGACCGTCCGACCAGGGCCGGAACCTCGACGATCGCGTCCGGTTCGAGGGACGTGATCGCGCCGTTGTTGCGGGTGTTGACGATCATCCGGCGGCCCTCGTCGCGGTGCAGCGCGCAGATCGCGTCCACCGCGAACTCGCCGTGCTCGCCGCCGCCGCGCTCCCGGCTGGGATCGGGGTCGGCCTTGCCCGCCTCGCCCCGGATCTGCTCGTAGTACGCGGGCAGCATCGCCTGGATGTCCTCGGCACGGGTGCGGCCCTTCTCACGCAGCTCCCGTACGACGTCGTCATGGAAGAAGTAGTACTTGGAGTAGGAGTTGGGCAGGAAGCCCAGCGTCTTGGCGAGCTCCACCATGCGGGTCGGGTCGCGCCACGGGGTCGCGCCGCCGCCCGGGATCTCCAGGCCGTCGAGCAGCGCGGGCAGATCGAGCTCCGCGCCGTCGAGCCGGAGCCGTTCGGCCCAGGTGGCGTGGTTGAGCCCGATCCAGTCGGCCTCCAGCCGGTCGGCCGGCAGGCCGAGCAGGTCCGCCCACATCTCGGTGTCGCCGACGTGCTGGTCGCACAGGCCGATGATGCGCGCGCCGGAGTGGCGCGCGACGGCGTCGGTGACGACGTTGGTGGGGTTGGTGTAGTTGACGATCCAGGCGCCGGGATCGGCGGCCGCCGCGATCTCCATCAGCACCGGTACGGACCGGCACGCCATCAGGAAGCCGCCGGGTCCGGCCGTCTCCTGCCCCACGACCCCGTACTTCAGCGGGATCGACTCGTCCAGGTGGCGGCCCGCCATGCCGCCCGGCCTGAACGTGGTGAAGACGTACGCGGCGCCGTCCAGCGCGGACTTCAGCCCCGAGGGCCCGGCATGCGTGGTGACCGTGAACGCCGCGCCCCGGGCCGCGAACATCCGCCGCGCCAGCCCGGCCATCAGCTCCAGATGGCCGGCGTCGATGTCGTGGCAGGCCAGCTCGGCGCCCGCCAGGTCGTCCGCCCGATGCAGCAGCCCCCGGATCACCCCGGGCATGTAGCCGCTGCCCGCCCCCACGATCGCGATCTTCAGCGTGCTGTCACTCGCCGTACCGCCCTTCGCCATGCTCAGAACGCCCCCTGCCGCAGCGTCGGCTCGGCCCGGGTGACCGAGTCGGCGCCGCTCTCCAGTTCGGTCTCGGGAATGTAGGGGACGACGAACGCGTACTGCTCCAGGACCTCGGGCGGTACCTCGCCGGTCTCGCCGAACGCGGCGATCTCGCCCCAGCAGGGCGCGCCGAGCGAGCCGCTGCGATGCCGTACCGACAGGCCCGCGCAGAGGTTGGCGAAGCGCAGCCGGTGGTCGAGCGGCCAGTCGGCGAGCGTGCCGAACACGAATCCGGCGGCGAACACGTCGCCCGCGCCGGTCGGGTCGAGCGCCGTGACCGGCAGCGCCGGCGCGGACGCGCGGGTGCCGGTGGACGAGTCGATCGCGATCGCGCCGCGCGGGCCCTGCTTGACCACCACGACCGGGACGCGTTCGGCCAGCGCGGTGAGGGCCTCCTCGGCGGTACGGGTGCGCGTGTACGCCATCGCCTCGACGGCGTTGGGCAGGAAGACGTCGACGTTCTCCAGCCGGTCGAGGACGTCGGTGGACCACGTCTCGGTCGGGTCCCAGCCGAGGTCGGCGAACACCAGTGCCCCGGCCTCGCGCATCGCCAGCGCCCAGTCAGGTACGGGGCGGTCGATGTCGACGAAGCAGGTGGCGGCGCGGGGCGGCGACTCGACCAGGTCGTCGGCGGGCAGCGGCAGCGGCCGGGTGTAGGTGACCATGCTGCGGTCGGCGGCGTAGGCCAGCGACACCGTCACCGGGGTGGACCAGCCGCCCACGCGCCGGGCCCAGCGCAGGTCGACGTCCTCCTGTTCCGACAGCGTCCGCCACAGGTAGGCACCGAACATGTCGTCGCCGAACGCGGCGGCCAGCCCGGTGCGCAGCCCGAGCCGGCTCATCGCGACCGCGATGTTGGCGACCCCGCCGGGCGCCGAGCCGAGCCCGTCGGTGACCAGCTCGGTACCGGGCGGCGGCAGCCCGGGCAGCCCGGTGAAGATCATGTCCATGAAGACCTGGCCGGTGAGGAAGACGTCCAGCTCGCGCGCCGCCGTCCCGGGGTGCCGGTGCCGGTGCAGCAGCTCCCCGGCGGGCCCCCGTTCGGTGCAGGGGTCCGTCAGCGACGGCTGCGGCGGCGTCCCCTGCTCTGCTGCGGTCATTTCGCGAACACGCTCTAACCCAGGTCGGGGGCGGTGGCGGTGAAGCGGGCCTCCACGGCGGCCCGGACGATCTGCGTGGCGGGCTCCAGGTCGATCGCGGGCGGCTCGGCGCTCTCCGCGCCCGCGGACGCGCCGTACGCCATCATGGCGACCGGCTCGGCACCGCCGCGCGTATCGCTGGTGAGCCCCTCGTCGGCCAGCTCGACCAGCCCGGTCAGGCTGGCGCCCAGCGCCTCGGCATAGCTGCGGGCGCGCTCGACCGCCTCGTTCGCGGCCTGCCGCGCGGCCTGCTTGTAGACATCGCTGTCGCGGCGCAGCCCCCAGTCGGGGCCGTGCACGTAGGTGCGCTCGACGTCGCCGAGCCGGGTCACCAGCTCGCCCAGCACCGCGAAGTCGGCGATGACCAGCCGGATCCAGACCGTGCCCTGGTAGGCGCGGATGTCGCCCTCGCGCCGCCGGTACTTCAGCTGCGGCGTGATCGACAGCCCGCCGGTCTCCAGCTTCTCGACCGCCTCCCCGTACGACCTGATCAGCTCGAGCACCTGCTGGTTGCGCTCGACCAGCCGGTCGAGGGCGGCGCGCCGCTCGCGTTCCTGCGACTGGACGTGCACCGACAGCCGCGCGATCTCCGGCTCGACCTCCAGCATGGCCTCACCGCGGACGCTGATCAGTGGAGCGTTGGTCATACCGGCCAACGTAGCCGGTCAGGGTGACACTGGAACAACGGAAAACGGGGGGAGGGGAAAGTGAGGGCGGCGGAGAGCCGGCCCTGGATACAGGGTCGCGGAAACCCGGCGCTGAAAACTCAGCTCAGAGGCTGAGCTAAAGGAACGTGGCGCCCTCGCCGCGGTAGGTCGGGACGGTCCGTACCGTGCGGCCGTCCTCGATGAGGTGCAGGGCGTCGAAGCGCTCGCACAGCTCGCCGGCCTTGGTGTGCCGGAACCAGACGCGGTCGCCGACGCTCAGCAGATCGGCGGTGGAACCCAGCAGCGGCGTCTGGACCTCGCCCGCGCCCTCGTCGGAGTCGTACGACAGCCCGGTCGGCAGGTAGGGCTGGGGGAGCCGCAGCGCGTCGGCCGGGCCGGAGGCGAGGTAGCCGCCGCCCAGGCAGGTGACGACGCCGGGGCCGGGCCGCCGGACGACGGGCAGCGCGAACATCGCGGCCGGGCGCCCGCCGAAGTTGGAGTAGTTGTCGAACAGGTGCGGCTGGTAGAGCCCGGAACCCGCGGCGACCTCGGTGACGGCGCGCTCGCGGGCGGTCTTCTCGACGCTGCCGGTGCCGCCGCCGTTGACGAACTCCAGATCGGCCAGCTCCCGTACGGCGGCGGCGATCCCCGCGCGCCGCCGGGCCAGCTCCATCCGCGAGCGGCGCTGCATGGTCTGGATCGCGCGGGCCCGCGCCGGCCGTCCGGGCGGGACGTCGCCGACACCGGCGATCTGCGACTCGTACGCCATCAGCCCGACCAGCCGCAGTCCCGGCCGCCGCACGATCTCCTCGGCCATCCCGCGCACGTCGGCGACGGTGTGCAGCGGGGAGCGGCGGGCACCGAACCGCACCCGCCCGCCCAGCGGCCGGTACGAGGCGTCGATGTCCACGCAGACCCGGATCGGGCGGCCGCCGGCGGCCTTCTCGATGAGGTCGAGGTGGTCGGTGGAGTCGACCATGAGCGTCACGGTGGCGGCGGCGCGCTCGTCGGCGGCCAGCGCGGTGATCGCGGTGCGGTCGGTGGTCGGGTAGGCGACCAGGATGTCGTCGCTGGTGCCGTGCCCGGCCAGCCAGAGCGCCTCGGGCAGCGTGAACGCCATGATCCCGGCGAACCCGTCCAGGGCCAGGACGTCGTCCAGCAGCGCCCGGCAGCGCACCGACTTGCTGGCCACGCGGATCGGCTTGCCGGCGGCGCGGCGGGCCAGTTCGGCGGCGTTGGCGTGGAAGGCCCGCAGGTCGACGACGGCGAACGGCGCCTCGAACGCGGCGGTGGCGGCGTCGTAACGGTCCCGGAGGTTCATCCCGCCACAGTGCCACAGAAATCGCGAATGTGAAAACGATTCATGAATTGCCGGACCGCCTGGTCGTCAGCCTACCCGGGGATGCTTCTCGAAGAAGTTCCACAGCATCGTGCTCGCCCCGGTGGGCCAGCGATGGGTACCGCCCTCGATCTTGCAGAACGTCACCTCGGCGCCGCCCTGCCCCTTGCCCGTACCGGCGCAGTCGGCGCCGTTGCTCAGCCCGCGCAGCGTCCTGGTCGGCTCGGGCAGCTTGCCGACCCGGCGCCAGAAGTCCACCGCGTCCTTGACCGGCGGGTACGGGCGGCCGTCGTTGAAGTCGCGCCGGCCGCCGCCGTTGAACGGGACGCTGCGGTCGGCGGTGCCGTGCACGATCATCGCGGAGACCGGCCGGCCCGGATCGCAGTCGGTCACCAGCGCGCCCTCGACGACCCCGATCCCGGCGATCTTCCCGGGCCGCTCGCAGGCCATCCGGTACGCCATCCCGGCGCCGTTGGAGAACCCCGTCACGTACACCCGGGCGGGATCGGCCAGTCCCGCGCCGGTCAGTTCGTCGATCAGCTTGGACAGGAAGCCCACGTCGTCGATGTCGCCGAGCTTCGAGGCGCCGCAGCAGTCGCCCGCGTTCCAGGTCGTCATGAACCCGTCCGGATAGGCGACCAGGAAGCCCTGGTCGTCGGCGATCCGGTCGTACCCGGTCAGCTTCCGCATCTGCCCCATGTTGGCGAGCCCGCCGTGCAGGGCCAGCACCACGGGCATCGGCTTGGCGGGCTTGCCGTCGCGCCACTCGCCCTCGGTCAGCTTGGGCGGGACGTGCAGCAGGTACTCGCGGTGGCCGGGGCCGCCGACGTCGAGTTTCCGCTTGTGCGTGCCCGCGTCCGTGGGGATGCCCTTGACGGTCTCGGGCCGCTTTCCGGACGCGCCGGGAGGCTCGGTCTTCTTGCCGCCGTCCCCTTCCTTCGGGCCGTCGCTACAGCCCGCCAGCACGACGGTGAGGGTCAGGAGGAGGGCGAGGAGGCGGCGCATGCGAGCGAATCTAACCCGAGTGGCCCACCCGAAACTACTCGCTGGTAGGAATCGCCGCCCGATCCACTCGGCCCATACAGCCCACTCGCCCGGCTCGGCCCGCTCGCTCCGTCCAGCCCGGCGAGCCGCCGGTGCGATTCCAGCCGCGCCGCCCGGTCATGGGTGCTGGTGTGCACCAGGTACTCGTCGGCCCCGCTGCGTTCGACCAGCTCCTCCAGGGCCTCGGCCACCTCGTCCTCGGTCCCGTACAGGTGCCCGCGCAGGGCCTCGTCGAAGTAGCGCTTCTCCCGCTCGCTCATGTCCATCGCCAGGATCCGTTCCGCCGGGACGAGCGGCGGGAACTCGCCGTGAACGCGGGAGTAGGCGTTCGACCAGGCCTCCGGTACGAGCATCCGCCATGCCTCGTCGCGGGTGTCGGCGATCGCGATCGTCCCGGAGACGACCACGTACGGCTCGTGCCCCCACAAGGTGGTCCGGAAGCCCTTCCGGTAGCGCTCGATCGCCTCCAGCATCCGCTCCGGGCTCCGTACGGCGGCGATCACCAGCGGCAGCCCGAACGAGGCCGCGATGTCCGCGCCGGACCCGGTGGCCAGGATGAATGCCGGCACCCGCAGCCCTTCCGCCGGCCATGCGTGCACGCCCGGATACTCCTGCTGATCACCGGTGAAGTAGCCGAGCAGCTCCGCCAGCCGGGGCGCGAAGTCGTCCGCGTCCTGCCGGTCGTGGCCGAGCGCGCGCCGTACACCGCCGGTGAACCCGACCGAACGCCCCAGCCCCATGTCGATACGCCCGGGATACAGCGACTCCAGCACGCCGAACTGCTCCGCCACGACCAGGGGCTGATGGTTCGGCAGCATGACGCCGCCCGTTCCCACCCGGATCCGGGACGTCGCGGCCGCGACCGACGCCGCCAGTACGGTCGGCGCCGGACCGGCCACGCCAGGGACGCCGTGGTGCTCCGACACCCAGAACCGGTGGTAGCCCAGGTTCTCCGCCTGCCGGGCGAACTCGACCGTGTCCCGCAGCGCGCGCGGATGGCCCTCGCCCTCCCTTGTCCGGGAGCGGTCCAGGATCGAGAAGCGGATCGTACGTAGGCTCACACTCTCCTCAACATTCCGCGCGCGGCGGCATTCCGCTCCCGAGCTCCTGACTTCCTGACCTCCTGGAACGGAATCGCCGCGTAAGCTCTGCTTCCATCGGCGTACCGCCACCCGGAATCCGACACTCAGCGGAAGTGACACCGTGTCCGAATACGTGCTGACGCTCTCGTGCCCCGACCGTCCCGGCATCGTCGCCGCCGTCTCGGGACTGCTCGCTGAACGCGGTTGCAACATCCTCGAGAGCCAGCAGTTCGGCGACCGCGATACCGGCCGGTTCTTTATGCGGGTGCAATTCGCCGGGCTCGCGGACACCGACCCCGGCGAGTTGCGCGGCGCGTTCGCGGCGCTGGCGGCCGAGCTGGGCCTGGAGTGGAGCCTGACCGACACCGCCGAGCGGCAGCGCGTACTGATCATGGTGTCCAAGGGCGGGCACTGCCTGAACGACCTGCTCTACCGGCAGCGGTCCGGGCTGCTCGACATCGAGATCGTCGCGGTCGTGTCCAACCATCCCGACCTGCGCCCGCTCACCCAGTCGTACGGCATCGACTACCACCACCTGCCCGTGGCCGCGGCCGCCAGGGCGGCCCAGGAGACCGAGGTGCTCACGCTGGTCGAGCACTACCGCGCCGACGTGGTGGTCCTGGCCCGCTACATGCAGATCCTGTCCGACGACTTCTGCGGCAAGCTGCCCGGCCGAGTGATCAACATCCACCACTCGTTCCTGCCGGGCTTCAAGGGCGCTCGCCCGTACCACCAGGCGCACGCGCGCGGGGTGAAGCTGATCGGCGCCACCGCGCACTACGTGACCGCCGCGCTCGACGAGGGCCCGATCATCGAGCAGGAGGTCGCGCGGGTCGACCACACCCACAGCCCCGAGGACCTGATGGCGGTCGGCCGCGACATGGAGTGCCTCGCCCTCGCCCGTGCCGTCCGCTGGCACGCCGAACACCGCGTACTCCTGAACGGCGACCGCACGGTCGTCTTCCGCTGACCTGGATCATCCGCCCGCCCCGGGGACGCGGGTGAACGCTGCGCAGGGGTGATCGTTTCCCCTGGTCCCGGGCCTTGCAGCGCGCCGGGTTTCACTGGCTGTCATCTTCCATCACCATGGGTGAGGTGTATCTGCGCACCTCGGGGGTGGTGATGTGGTGATGAGCGACACGCTGGTCGTGGAGACGGCGACCGGCGACGCTGAGACCGGACAGCGGGCCCGGCGGCTGGCCGCGCGGGAGTTCCGGCCGCGCCGGGCGGCGGCGGGACTGGCCGCCGCGCTGCTGTTGCTGGTGGCGGGCGGGCTCGCCTCGATCGAGGTGGTGAGCGTCCTGGTGGGACGGCCGGCCGGGCTGATCCCGGCCGACCGGTGGGCGGCGGCGCTGCACCGGACGTCCTGGGACGACCCGCGCGCGCTTGGCGCGGCGGCGGGGGTGGCCGTCGCGGGGCTCGTGCTGCTGCTCAGCCTGCTCCCGGCCCGCCGGCCGCGGATGGTGCCGCTGCACGGCGCCGACCCGCACATGGCCGCCGCGATCAGCCGCAGGGCGCTGCAGCGCTCGCTGGTCTCGGCGGCGCTGAGCGTGCCCGGCATCGTCAAGGTCCGGGTCCGGATCAAGGGCGGCCGGTTCCGGCGGCGGGTGGCGGTCCGGGCCGTGACCCGCTACCGCAACCCCGCCAACCTCACCGACCTGGTCCGGGCCGCGCTCGCGGCCCGGCTGTCGGAGATGGACCTGATGGATCCGCGGCGGGTGCGCGTCCGGCTGCGCTGGCGGAAGGACTGAGATGGGGGGCCGACGATGAGTGGAACGAGAGCCGCGATCCTGCTGACCGGGCTGGCCCTGCTGGCCGCCGGCGTCTGCGGGCTGCTGCTGGGGCTGGGCGCGTTCGGTGCCGGGAGCGCCGGGCGTCCCATGCTCACCTCCGAGATGGCGCGGTACGCGGGGGAGCACGAATGGTTCTGGCCGGTCGCGGGCGGTGTCGCGGAGACCATGGCGCTGGCCGGGCTGATGTGGCTCTACGTCCAGGTGCGGTCGATCATGCTCACCCGGCGGGCCGCCCTGGACACGCCGACCCGGCATCTGGCCGGGGTGGCGGCGGGCGAGCTGCTGCGCGAGACGCGCCACGTACCGGGGGTACGGGACGCGCGGATCCGGCTCACCGGCAGCAGGCTGCGGCCGCGGCTGCTGGTGACCGTGATCTGCGCTCCGGACGCGGCGCCCGCCGAGATCCACACCGACCTGAGCAACGGCCCGGTCGAGCGCTACCGCGCCGCGATGGACCTGGACGGCCTGATCGTGGTCATCCGCTTCCAGATGCAGGAGCCCGTCCCGACGGCTCCAGAGGTCGTGTCCGCATAGAGCAGCCTGTGCCCGCCTAGGGAAGGTCGTGTCGGCTCAGGAAACCCGTAGTACCCGCCTAGTCACCCGCCTGGCCCCCGGCTCGGGCACGTGGGAGCTCGAGCCCGAACCGGGGGCGGCAGGTCAGCAGGACCTTGCGGTGCCGGCCCGGCACCGTGAGGTCACCCGGTCCGATGACGTCCCTGGCTTCGAGCGGGGGGAAGCCAGGGACGTCGACCAGGGGCCCTCATCGGATGGGCCGGCGTCCGCGCGGATCACATGTCTGCACGGTGACTATGCGCGGGACCCTGGGCCGGGTCACCCTTGTGTACATTTCGTTCACGACCGCGGCGACGCGCGGCCGGTCCGGTGAGTCCGAAACCTCCCGGAATCGGCGGTGGCGGCTGGTGGAACGGGTTCAGGGATGTGCTCGGAATGCGGCGTACAGGGATGATGGCGGGCTCCGGCAAGGGCTGGAGCATGGCCCGGCAGCTGCTCGTGCTGCAGGCCGCGATCGTGGGACTGCTGGTGGTCGCCGGTGCGGTGCTGGCGTACATGGACTCGCAGCGCGCGGCGGACGTCCAGGCCAGGCACACCGTGACGGTGGTGGCGCTGACGCTGGCGGACGCGCCGAGCGTGCGCGGGGCGCTGTCGTCGCCGGATCCGAGCAAGGCCCTGCAGCCGTACGCCGAACGGGTCCGGCACGACACCGATGTGGACTTCATCACGATCATGAATCCGCAGGGGATCCGCTACACCCATCCCAACCCGAGCCGGATCGGCCAGCACTTCGTCGGCAACATGGCACCGGCGCTGGCCGGGCGGACGTTCAGCGAGACCTACACCGGGACGCTCGGGCCCTCGGTCCGTACCGTGACGCCGGTCTTCGACGATGCCGACCGGGTGGTCGCGCTGGTCGCGGTCGGGATCACGATCCGGACGATCTCCGCCGAGCTGCGCGAGCGCCTGGTGCCGCTGATCGCGGTCGCGCTGGCCGTGCTGGCCCTCGGGATCGGCGGAAGCTCGCTGGTCAGCGCGCGGCTGCGGCGCCAGACCCGGGGCGTGGCGCCGGGCGAGCTGCGCGGGATGTTCGACTACTACGAGGCCATCCTGCACGCCGTACGGGAAGGGCTGGTGCTGCTCGACGGCGACGGCCGGGTCGTGCTGTGCAACGACGCCGCCCGGGAGCTGCTCGATCTGCGCGGGGAGCCGCAGGGCGAGGAGGCCGGCCGGCTGGGCCTGCCCGCGGAACTGGTCGGCGCCATGAACTCCGCCGATCCGCGTTCCGACGAGATCCATGTGGGGGACACGCGGGTGCTGGTGGTCAACACCGCACCGGTACGGTCCAGGGATCGTGCCATGGGAAACGTCGTGACTCTGCGTGACCACACCGAGCTGCAGGCCCTGCTCGGTGAGCTGGACACGGTCCGGGGCTTCGCCGAATCGCTGCGCTCGCAGGCGCACGAGGCCGCCAACCGGCTGCACACGGTCGTGTCGCTGGTGGAGCTGGACCGTCCGGACCAGGCGGTCGAGTTCGCCACCGCCGAGCTGCGGACGGCGCAGCGGCTCACCGACCGGGTGGTGGGCGCCGTACGCGAGCCGGTGCTGGCGGCGCTGCTGCTGGGCAAGTCGACCGAGGCCGCCGAGCGCGGGGTGGACCTGGCGGTCGCCGACGACATCACGATCGAGGGGGCCGAGGGCGCTATCGAGCCCCGCGATCTGGTCACCATCCTCGGCAACCTGATCGACAACGCCGTGGACGCGGCGATCGAGGGCGCTGCGATCGAGGGTGCGGGGACTGAGGGCGCGGGGAAGCAGGGCACAGCGATCGAGGGCACCGCCGAGGACCGGCCGCCGAGGGTCACGGTCACCGCCCGGACGGGCGCGGGCGAGCTGGTGATCGAGGTGAGCGACACCGGCCCCGGCCTGGATCCCGCCCGCGCGCAGGAGATGTTCCGGCGCGGCTGGACGACCAAGACCGCCGAAGGCCCGGCCGGTCCGCGCGGGCTGGGGCTGGCGCTGGTCGGCCAGGCCGTCCGGCGCTACCGGGGAACGATCGAGGTCGAGCGGGACGGTGGCGCGCTGCTGCGGGTCCGGCTGCCCGTCGTCGTTGATCCGGAAGGCGCCGGCGAGCCGTACAACGCAGGGGAACCCAAGGGCCGGCAGACCGGGGGCCGAGGGAAGGGCAGAACCGGCTTGTGATCAAGGTCTTGGTGGTGGAGGACGATCAGCTGGCCGCCGAGGCCCACCGGCAGTACGTGGAGCGGCTGGCGGGCTTCACGGTGGCCGGCGTGGTGCACTCGGGCGCCGACGCGCTGCGGTTCTGCGAGCGCGAGGCCGTGGACGTCGTGCTGCTGGACTTCTACCTTCCCGACACGCACGGGCTCACCGTGTGCCGGGCGCTGCGCGCGGGCGGCCTGGCGGTGGACGTGATCGCGGTGACCTCGGCCCGGGACCTGACGGTGGTCCGCTCGGCCGTGTCGGTCGGGGTCGTCCAGTACCTGCTCAAGCCGTTCACGTTCGCCTCGCTGCGCGACAAGCTGGAGGGGTACGAGCGGTTCCGGCAGCGCGCCGAGCGTCCGGGCGAGGTCAGCGGGCAGGCCGACGTGGACGGGATCCTCGCCGCGCTCCGTACCGGCGACCAGCGGTCACTGCCGAAGGGGATGAGCGGCGCGACGCTGGAGGCGATCACCGAAGTGCTGACGGAGGCGCCCGGCGGCCTGTCGGCGGCCGCCGCCGCCGCGCTCACCGGCGTGTCCCGGGTGACGGCGCGCCGCTATCTGGAGTATCTCGCCGACAACGGCCTCGCCCAGCGCCGTCCCAGCTACGGCCAGGTAGGACGGCCCGAGGTGCGCTTCTATCCCGTGCCGGGATAGTCCGGCGGACCAGTAGTCAGCGGTCCCGCAGTCCGGCGGTCGAGGAATTGACCTGCTTATTGTCACCCATGGTGGTTTCCCGTCGCGCGTGGTGAGTATGAATTTCACACCATCGGCGCACCGGGGGGATGCCGTCATGAGTGAGGGAAACGTACGCGGCTCGACAACGGACCGGCCGTCCGGGGCATCGCTGCCCGGCCAGTCGCGGGGATCGGAACAGCCGCGGGGATCGGAACGCGAGCGGAGCGGGCGGTCGCCGGGCGGCGGCCTGGACAAGGCGTCCGGCGGCGAGCGGGGCGACCTGGTCACCCCGAACGGCCGTACCAAGATCGCCGACTCGGTGGTCGCGAAGGTCGCGGGGATGGCCGCGCGCGAGATCGGCGGCGTGCACGACATGGGCGCCGGGATGTCCCGTACCCTCGGCTCGGTCAAGGAGCGGCTGCCCGGCGGGATGGGCAAGCAGAACGCGACGCAGGGCGTCGCGGTGCAGGTCGGCGAGCGGCAGGCCGCCATCGACATCGATCTGATCGTGGAGTACGGGACGTCCATTCCCGACCTGGCCGCGGCCGTGCGCGACAACGTGATCGACGAGGTCGAGCACATGTGCGGGCTGGACGTCGTCGAGGTCAACATCGAGGTGGCCGACATCCATCTGCCCGGCGAGGAGGCGGAGGAGGAGTCGCAGCCGTCCGAGCCGCGGGTGCGATGAAGGGAACCCAGGCCCTGACCGGCCGGGCCGCGGCCGCCTCCGAGCGCGAGCGGCTCGCCGAGCGGATCGGCGCGGCCGTGACCGGCCTTCCTGACGTGGCCGGCCTGACCGCCGGGCCGCGCGCGCATGTGGTCACCTACCGGGTCGGCCCCCCGTACGGCGGCGTCGCCGTACGGGACGGCGAGATCGAGGTGGGCGTCGTCGCCCGCCCCGGCCGGCCGCTGGCGGAGATCGCCGAGACGGTACGGCAGGCCGTCCTTCCGCTGGCCGGGGGCCTTCCGGTGAACGTGCTGATCGGCGACATCGACGACGGTGCCAGGGGTAATGGCTGATGGCGCGGACGACGGCGGCCGAGCGGGAGCGGGCGGAGTTCCGGGCCTGGGTACGGGCCCACCATCCGGATGTGGGCGGCGACCCGGCGGAGTTCGCCGACGGCCTGCGGCGCATCCGGGGGTCTCTGTCTCCGGCGTCCCCGGCCCGGGGCACGGTCGTCGCGGTACGGCGCCGCCGCTGGCCGGTCCGCCGGCTGGCTCGATGGCGGGAGCGCCGCCAACGAGCACGGCTCCTGCTGTGAGCGGGACCTGAAGAGGGTTCTGTGAGGGCTTGAGTGAAATCTGAGAGAGGGCTGCGAGGGAACCGGACCGGCCTCTGAGAGGGAACTGACATGGACGCAAAGATGATGTGGTCGGCGATCGGGCTGGCCTTCGGTACGGCGCTCGGGTTCGCCGGCGCGTTCGGCGGGTTCGGGACCTTCGTGATCGTGCTGCTGCTCGGCCTGCTGGGACTGGTGGTCGGGCGCGTCGTCGCCGGCCAGGTGGACCTGGGCGAGCTGCTCTCCTCGTTCGGTACGCGGAAGGGCTCGTCGTGACCTCGGCGAGCCTGTCGCCCCAGGCGGACCTGCCGCCCACGGTCGAGCCGCCGCCCCGGCCCGGGCGCTCGCCGGACGCGGGCGATCCGTACCGGGGAGAGCGCGGCCATACGAAGATCGCGGAGAAGGCGGTCGCCCGGATCGTCACCCGCGCCGTGGGCGAGACCGAGGACGCGGGCGGGCTCGGCAGGAAGAAGGGCCAGGGCCGTGCCGCTCGTACCGACGTGGACGTGGCGGGCACCGTGGTCACCGCGCGCGTGCGGATGTCGGTGGTCTATCCCGAGCCGGTACGCGAGGTGAGCGAACGGGTACGGGAGCACGTTCGCGAGCGGGTCGAGGCCCTGACCGGCTTCACGGTCCGCCAGGTGGACATCGAGGTGGCCGAGCTTGAACGACCTCCGGCCCCACGATCCCGGCGCGGCCGTCGCGACGCACCCGTTCCGCATGCTCCGCACGTTCCGCGACAGGGGGGCGAATGACCACGAGCGTCGGGCGGCTGCCGCCCGCTCCGGCCGGGGAACGGGCCGAGGGAGAGCAGGCGAAGGGAGCGCAGGCCAGGGGAGGCAGGCCCGGTCCGTCCCGCGCCGCCGACCGTGCCGCGCGCCGCGCGTTCCACTCCCGGCGGATCCTGCCCGCGCTGCTGGCGGCCCTGCTGGTCACCGCGGCGGGGCTGCTCACCGCGATCGAGGCGATCTCGGCGCTGACCGGGGATCCCGCGCGCCTCGTCCCGTACGACCGGGTGACGTCGTGGGCGTGGGGGACGTCGTGGAAGGAGGCGGCCGGGCTGCTGGCCGCCGCGGTGACGACCCTGGTCGGCCTGTTCTTCCTGGTGGCCGGGCTGCGTCGCGGTCGCGGGCGGCTGATCCCGCTGCACGGCGACGATCCCGACGTGATGGTCGCGATCACCCGGCGCGGCCTGCGCGGCATCGCCGGCTCCGCCGCCCGGGACGTCGCGGGCGTGACGGACGTCGGCCGGGTGAAGGTACGGCGGCGCAAGGTGAAACTGACCGCCGGTACCGCGATGCGTGATCCGGGAGACCTGCGCTCCCGGGTGGAGACCGCCGTACGGGAACGCCTCGACGAGGCCGGGCCGCTGCCCAGGCGAGGCGTCGCGGTCCGGATTCGCAAGCCAAAGGAATAGGGACTGATCGCCCATGGACCGTCACGCGTCGCGCATCAACCATGTGGGCCTCACCCTGCTCGGCCTCGTCCTGACGGCGGCCGGGGCGATGGCGCTCGCCCGCGGGCTGGGCGCGTTCGGCCAGGGCCCGGCGTCCGATGCGCTGATCACCGGCCAGATGCGCCGGTACGCGGCGGAGCAGGGCTGGTTCTGGCCCGTCGTGGCCGCGAGCGGCGTCGTCCTGACCCTGCTCGGGCTGGCCTGGCTGCTCGCCCAGGCGCGTTCGGAACGGCTGCCCGGCCTGGCGCTGGGCTCCGAGACCTCCGATGGTACGACCCGGCTGACCGGCAAGGCCGTCACCCAGGCCCTGGAGGAGGAGGTCGGGGAGTACCCGGGCGTCCAGGGCGTTCAGGCGCGGCTGCTCGGCAGTTCCCGGAAACCGCGCCTGCGGCTGAACGTCGCGTACCGGCGCAACACCGACCTGGCCGACCTCCGCGACCACATCGAGCATGAGGCCGTCGCCCACCTCCGGACCGCGCTCGAACGCGATTCGCTGCCCGCCATGGTCAAGCTGCGCCCGGTCTCCGGCGAGCAGAAGCGCACGGTGGCCTGACTCCCTGGGTCACGGGATCTTGTGGGAAGTGCGCGGATCGTGCCACTTTCAACCCATGACTTCGGAGATGCAGGCGAACATCGCCGCGTTCGAGCAGACCCTGAGATCCACGATCGCGCTCGGGGAGGCGTTCTCTCCGGAGGACTGGAAGCGGCCCACCGACTGCCCCGGATGGTCCGTACAGGACGTCGCGGCGCACCTGGTGGGCACGGAGCTGCTCCTGCTGGGCGAGGACCCCGCCGCCGGTCATGTGATGGCCGAGGAGCCGCCGCACGTACGCAACGACCTGGGCCGGCTGGTGGAGCCCGGGGTGGACGCCCGGCGCGGCCGGCCGGGCGCCGACGTCCTGGCCGAGCTCAGGGACGTGCTTGACCGGAGGCTGGCGGCGCTCGGCGAGACCGACTCCGAGCAGCCCACGGTCGCCCCGACGGGCCGTATGGTGCCGTACCGGGAGTTCATGGTCTTCCGGGCGTTCGACTGCTACATCCACGAGCACGACATCCGCCGTGCGGTCGGCCGTCCCGGCAATCTGGACGCCCCCGCCGCTTTCTGCGCCCGCACGATCATGGAGTCCGGACTCCCCATGATCGTGGGCAAGCGCTCGGGCGCGGGCACGAACCGGACGGTCGTCTTCGAGGTCTCCGAGCCCGTACCGTTCACCTCCCGGATCCGGATCGGCGAGGACGGCCGCGCCCGCCCTGATTCAGGCTCCGGGGCCGTCTCCGTCTCCGGTGATGTTGCCGACGTCACGCTGCGGATGGACTGGGAGACGTTCATGCGCCTGGCCGCGGGCCGCTGTGCCCCCACCGACGTCAAGGTCGGCATCGACGGCGATGCCGACCTGGCGGGACGGATCCTGGCGAACATGGTGCTCACCCCCTAGGTAATGTCATGGCGGCTTTGACGGATTTTGAGGCCTTCGATCCGTAAATCCGCTGGTAGCTGGGCTAGTGTCCGAAGAAATCGGCGTCGAGGGGATGGAGGGTTCAGCTTGCAGGACGTTCCAGCACAGGCCGGCTCCACTATGGAGCCCTTCGACGTACGGGGGGATATCACGGACGACTCCGCGGGCCCCTTCCACTGAGCGGCCCGTCGTTTCGGGGGTCGTGGCCGAGCGCCACGGCCCCCGAACGCTTTCCGGTAGTGGGTTGTGTTTTCCAACTAACTGGATTAGCGTCCCGGGGAAGTTGTCTTTTCCAACGGACAGTGTCGACCGAACCACGTCCCCATGGAGCCGCCATGCCCAGGCCAGGTCTCGTCTTCGCCGCCGTCGCCGCAGGCGTCGCGATGTCCAACCTCGATCTGTTCATCGTCAACGTCGCGCTGCCCGAGGTCGGGGCCCACTTCGCCGGCTCCGGGCTGGACGACCTGTCCTGGGTGCTCAACGCCTACGCGGTCGTCTTCGCGGCCCTCCTCGTACCGGCCGGGAACCTCGCCGACCGCATCAGCCCGCGCCGCGCGTACCTGATCGGCGTCGCCGTCTTCACCCTCGCCTCGGCCTTGTGCGCCCTGGCTCCCACCGTCTGGACCCTGGTCGGCGCCCGTACGCTCCAGGCCGCCGGCGCCGCCCTCCTCATCCCCGCGTCCCTCGGCCTGCTGCTGGCCGCCGCACCGCCCGAACGCCGCGTACCGGCCGTTCGCGCCTGGACGGCCATCGGCGGCGTCGCAGCGGCCCTCGGCCCTGTCGTGGGCGGCATCCTCACCGGCTTCGACTGGCGCTGGGCCTTCCTGGTGAACATCCCCGTCGGCCTGGCCATCCTCATCGCGGGCCCCCGCGTGCTGCCGGCCGTCCCCGCCCGTACGGACGCGCCGCGGCCGGACCTGCTCGGCGCCGCCGTCCTCACGACCGCCATCGCGGCCCTCGCCCTCGGCCTGGTCAAGAGCGAGGACTGGGGCTGGGGATCGCCCGAGGTCATCGGCTCGCTCGCCGCCGCCGTCGCCCTCCTCCTCGCCTTCGTGCTCCGATCGTCCCGGCACCGGGTGCCCGTGCTGCCGCTGTCCCTGTTCCGGCTGCCGTCCTTCGGCCCCGCCACGCTCGCCAACGTCCTGTTCGCCGTCGCGTTCGCAGCGATGCTGCTGTCGGCCGTCCTGTGGTGCCAGCAGGTCTGGGACTGGGGGCCGCTCCGTACCGGCCTCGCCATCGCCCCGGGCCCGCTCATGGTTCCCGCCCTGGCCGTCGGCGCCGGGCCGCTCGTCCGCCGGATCGGCAACGGAGGCGTCGCAGCCCTCGGCTGCGTGGCGTTCGCTGCGGGCATCACCTGGTGGTACGCGTGGCTCGACGCCGGTTACGCCGCCGGGATGCTGCCCGGCATGATCCTCACCGGGATCGGCGTTGGCCTCACCCTTCCCACCCTGATCGGCGCGGCCGTCGGGGCCCTGCCGCCGCAGAGCTTCTCCACCGGCTCAGCCGTGGTCTCCATGGCCCGCCAGATCGGGACCGTCCTCGGCATCGCCCTGCTCGTCGCCGCCCTCGGCTCGACCGAGGCGCCCGCTTTCGGCGACGGATGGCTCCTCATCCTCGCCGCGACCGTCGCCACCGCGGCGGCCTGCCTCCTCCTGGACACCCGCCTTCGCCCCCGCCCCCGCACCGTGGGGGCGGCGCCTTCGCCATCGGCCACACCGGCGGCCGTCGACCGTTCCTAAAATGAGGGCCATGCCTAAGGACGCCGAACCGCGGCCCTGTTCCATCGCCGACACGCTCGACATCATCGGCGAGCGCTGGACGATCCTCGCCGTCCGCGAGCTCTTCCACGGCGTACGGCGCTTCGACGGCATCGCCCGCAACACCGGCGCCTCCCGCGACATCCTCACGACCCGCCTGCGCAAGCTGGAGTCGGCCGGCATCATCCGCCGCGAGCGCTACAGCGATCACCCGCCCCGCTTCGAGTACCACCTGACGCCCTCGGGACGGGAACTGGGCGAGGTCCTGATCACGCTCATGAAGTGGGGCGACCGCCACCTGAACCCCGATGACCCGCCCGTACGCTGGCACCATTCGTGCGGCGAGATCCTCGACCCCGACCTCGTCTGCGCCCACTGCGGCGGCCCCGCCCTCTCCGGCGCCCACACCCCCGTGGGGCGGGGCGTGCAAACCGGGACAACCTAAACAATCATGTGATTTCATGGCCGACCGTGACCGAGTACTTCCGTAACACCCGGGCCGGCTACGACGCCATGGCCGCCGACTACTGCGCGCACTTCCCGGACGATCTCGATGCCAAGCCGCTGGACCGCGCGATGATCGCCGCGTTCGCCGAGGCCGCCTCAGGTCCCGTCGCCGACGTCGGTTCGGGTCCCGGGGATGTGACGGCACGGCTGCACGCGCACGGGCTGGACGTCTTCGGCGTCGACCTGTCACCCGGGATGCTCGCGCACGCGCGCCGGTCCCACCCCGGCCTGCGCTTCGACGAGGGCACGATGACGGCCCTGGACGTACCGGACGGCCACCTCGGCGGCCTCGTCGCCCACTACTCGATCATCCACCTGCCTCCGGCGGAGGTCCCCGCGGCCTTCGCCGAGTTCCACCGTGCCCTGTCCGCCGGAGGCCACCTGCTGCTCGCCTTCCAGGTCGGCGATGAGCCCAACCACTACTCCGAGGCGTTCGGTCACACCGTCGACCTCGACTTCCACCGCCTGTCTCCCGACCACACCATGGAACTGCTGCGCAAGACCGGGTTCGACGTGGTCGCCCACCTGGTCCGCGAGGCCCGCGAGAACGAGATCACCCCGCAGGCCTACATCCTGGCGCGCAAGGCATGAACGGCATCAGCGCCAAGCTGGACCTGCTCCGCCGCACCGAATCGGAGCACCGCTTCGGCGTCACCATCGACGCGCCCAGAGAACTCGAACCCATCCCGGAACTGCCGGCCGGTGTCACCGACGTCTTCCGCACGTTCCACGAGCTGGGCGGGGACTTCTTCGTCTTCCGCCAGCCCGAGGAGATCGCGAACCCCCGTGCCTGGGCCGAACGACCGGAACTCCCGGGCTGCCCGCTCGGCCACCCCCTGGAGATCGGCTACGAGCGCTACGACACACCCGAGGGCATCGTCGGCGCCCCCATCAGGCTGGACCTCCAGGACGGCAGCGTCTACTACTGCGACCCGGACGACTACGTCTTCTTCTACAAGAACGTCGACGTGGAGATCGAGACCGTCGAATTCGCGCCGGACATCGTCACGTTCTTCGACCACAACGTCCTCGGGCCGGGCTATCCGGAACTCGTCGAAGCCGTTGTCGGGCGCCGCCGCGACGACAACTGGCAGAAGCTCCTCAAAGCAGCCGGCCTGGTCTAATAACGCGTCATCGACCAGGTACGCGGACCGCCGTCCGGCAGGTCGTACTCGGCGGTGACCTCGAAGCCCAGCCGCTGGTAGAACGGCACGTTCCGGGCCACCGAGGTCTCCAGGAACGCGGGCACGCCCTCCCGTTCGGCGGCCTCGAGCCCCGGCCGGATCACCGCACCGCCCAGCCCGCCGCCCTGCCGCGCCGGGTCGACCCCGACCACGCCGAGGAACCACGACGGCCCCTGCGGCCGGTGGGCCGCCATCACGGACTCGGCCGCCTCGTACGCCTCCAGCCGGTCCCCGGCCAGCTCCGCGAACCGCGGCGCCAGTTCGGCGAAGATCTCACCGGACGTCCGCGGCGTCGTCCACACGGCCACCGCGCCGACACCGTCCTCGACCCAGACCCGCCCCTGTTCAAGGCCGATCCGCCCGACGAACAATCCCTGGAACCGTTCCAGTCGCTCCAGATGGTCGTCGGCGGCGATCACATGCCGGGTGAACACATTGTCGGCGAACGCCATACGCAACGTCCGTGCCGCCCGTGCCGCATCCGCGTCGGTAGCGGCACGCACGACGATCTCGTTCGAGGTCAAGACCTGCTCACTCCAGACTGTCGTGGCTTCGAGAAGCCTCCAGGCTAGCCCGGCGACAGAATGATCCTTCCGGGTGCTCCTACGCCTCCTCTACACATCTTCTGCGCCCCGCTCGCGCCTCCTCTGGGTCTCTTCTATGCCTCCTCGGCCGGCTCAGATGCCAGGAGCAGCGCGCTCAGTCCGGCCGTGGTCGCCATTAGTGGAGCTGCGATAAAGAACGTCTGCCAATGAGCACTCAGCATGCTTCCGGCTTTACCCGATGGACGATCACTTGATCTCAGCCCACACGATCCTTCCGCCGACGACGTCCGGTGTACAGCCCCACTCGTCCGAGTACGCCTCGACTGGTCGTCAGTGTGCGGCCAGGTCCATGCGGAGGAACTCGGTGATGCGGAGAACCCTGGGTGGGCGTGCCACTTCATCGGAGAGGGCCTGGAACGCCTCCTCTTTCCCGATCAGACGCGGGGCGGCGAGTTCCATCTCCTGGCCGGCGGCCCGGAGTCGCGCCCTGTCGGCCGCCAGGATGTTCTGCACCCAGTCCGAGCCCGACCCGTACACCAGAATGAACAGATAGCCGCCGTCGACCGGATGTGCGTCGAGTGGGGTGTGGTACGTCGTGCCGGAGGTGCGGCCGACGTGGGTCAGTACCGGGTACTTCCCGCCCGCGATCGCGCGAGGGTTGAACACCCGCTTGTTGATGTGTCCCCACCACAGCGGCATCGGCATCGGGTTCTCCTTCTGTCGCCCCGGTGGGGCACGTCGAGGGTCGGACGTCCGCCGAGCTGCCGACTGGTCCTGCCCGGAAATGACTTACGCTCGTAAGGTGACTTACATTCGTAAGGGTGACTTACGCCTGTAAGCTTGTCAATACGTCCGTCCCCTGGAGTCGTCTTGCCGCCATCACCACAGCCAGCGCCTCGGCAACCGCTCAGCAGAGGCCGCGTGCTCGAAGCCGCGATCCGGGTCGCCGATCGCGGCGGCGTGGAGGCGATCACGATGCGGCGGGTGGCGCAGGAACTGGGCGTGGAGGCGATGTCGCTCTACCACCACGTCCCGAACAAGGACGCGATCCTCGACGGCGTGGTCGACGTGGTGTTCGCGGCGATCGAGCTACCCGGTGCCGGATGCGGCGACTGGCGCGAAGCGATCCGTGTGCGCGCTTGCTCTGCGCGTGCCGTCCTGTCGCAGCACAGTTGGGCCCTGGGCCTCATCGACTCTCGCCGCAACCCGGGGCCGGCGACGCTCCGCCATCACGACGCCGTCCTCGGTGTCCTCAGAACGGCGGGGTTCACGCTGCCGATGGCCGCGCACGCCGTGTCGCTCATCGACAGCTACATCGACGGGTTCGTCATCCAAGAGGTGAGCCTGCCGCTGACGACGCCGGACGATGTCGAGGACGTGGCCGGCGGCATCCTCGAGCACCTGCCGGCGGACGAGCTGCCGTACCTCACGGAGATGATCGTCGACCACGCCCTGCGGCCGGGCTACGACTACTCCAGCGAGTTCGGCTACGGCCTGGACCTGATCCTGGACGCGCTCGAAGCCCGCCGGTGCCAGAGCCCCGATACCGCCACCTGAGGCGATCGGATGGAGCTCTCATGTCCACCCCTGGTTAGTCTGGCCGGATGTCTGAGAGCGAGAGCCGCTACATCGCGGAGGTTGCGGCCCGACGCGCGGTAAGGCCCAGTGTCCGCTCGCTCATCGTCCAGGAAGGTCGTGTGCTGGTTCAGCGGCCTTCGGATTCGGAACCGGGTCACCACTACGGCTTCATCGGCGGCGGGTACGAGATAGGCGACACATTCGAGTCCCGGCTGCGAAAGGAGATCGAGGAGGAGACCAACGCCCGGCTGGTCGACTGGGAGTATCTCTTCGTCGTCGAGAACCGCTTCGTCGACGCCGGACGGCGGGTCCACGCCGTCGAGCATTATCTGCTGGCCACGATCGACCGTACCGACGTCGTCAGCCGCGAAGCGCACCTCGTTCAAGAATGGATTCCGCTCTCCGCACTGGCGGCCACGGACGTGCGCCCGCACGCCGTCCGGGACGTGCTGGCCACAGGACGCCACCACGAGATCCGGCACCTCACGGTCAACGCCTGGCCGGAGTGATCAGGGCTCTCCGCGCAGCGGCAGCCGTCGTGCTCGACCTGCTGGTACGGGTCGCACAATGGACTGATGCGTTCTTTCACCATCACTATCGAAGAGACAGTGTTGGACGACCTGCGGGACCGGCTGGCGCGGACAGGGTTCCGGGCGGACCTGCCGGGCGAGGACTGTCACTGGCGTGCGCCACCATCGTTCTGCTTCCGTCTCGAAGGAGTTTCGTGGTGACTGCCGATGGATGGTCCGAGGGGCTTACCGCGCTCTGGCATGCGGTGTTCGAGAACCGTCCCGACGACGCGCGAGCCCTGGCCGCCGCCAGCGCCGACCCGTGGCGCCCGATGATGGCGGGCTGGTCGCCCGGACGGCTGAGCCTGGCCGGGGCCACCCCTGACCTGTTCGGTGCGCCTCCCGCCGGTATCGCGCTGTCCACCGCCGAGGCCGCCGCCGTGGCGGAAGCGTCCCGCTTGATCGCGGCGCTCGGCGACTTCCATTACAACGGCACCGGACTGGCGTGTGTCGCGGGCATCAGTGCCGAGGAGGCCGCACGGCGGCTGGCGGCGACCCCGGCGGAGGGGCCGGAAGAGGACGAGCCGCATGACCTGTACGACCTGGACGACGACCTCGTCGGCGCGACCGATGTTCCTGGGGGATGCGTCCTCACCCAGCCCTGGGGATACGCGCCCCAGACGTCGGAGGTCATGGTGCCGCTGTCGGCGGGCACCTTCGCGTACGGGCTCTACGCCAATCCCAGCAGCGGGAACCAGGGGAGCATCGCCCGTGACGGCATCATCGAAGGCTGGGATCTGCACCCGGGAGGAGGCGCTGCGGGGCCCGGCGATTCCGCCGCTGACATCCTCGCCGCCTACCTCTATCAGCATGCAGCCGTGGCGTACTGCTGCGCGTACGCGGGCCTGCGCCTGACCGACGCCCAGGCGATCGTCGGCCCACCCGACATCTGGCTGTCCCTTCCCTGAACGGGTCGTCCCGGTGCCACCGGCGCCGGTCACTTCACCAGGTGCGCGATGGCCGTCGTATTTCCTAAAACGATCAAGTCGGACGACGGCGGCGGTCCGCCGCCAAGGCGATCTCGACCAGGTGCTCGCTTCGGTCCGTACCCTCTGATCAGCGTTTTCCCAGGACCTTCGCGGTGAAGGTCATCAGCTGGGCCATCATCCGCTCCGGGTCGGAGTCCTGCTCACCGGCGAGATGCTCGACGAGGTCGGCGCGGGTGGCGGCCAGCAGCGCGTGCGCGGTGAAGTCGCCGTCGTCGGTGATCTCGTTCAGCGCGCCCCGCAGAATGCGGTGCCACCACGTGTAGTGGGGGGCCTGGTACGGGCTGCCGCCTCCGGTGTCCTCCAGCGCCAGCGACAGATGGCGGTTGTCGAGCTTGAAGCGCAGGATGGCCGCCAGCAGGGCCGGGACGCGCTCGTACGGCGGGGTCGTGGGGCCGAGCGGTGCCGGCCCGGACTCCACCGCGTCGCGCAAGGGCGCGATCCGTGCCTCGGCCAATGTGTGGACGAGACCCGTACGGTCGCCGAACCGGCGGAACAGCGTGCCCTTGCCGACGCCCGCCGCCGCCGCGATGTCGTCCATCGAGACGCTGCCGGGGCTCTCGCTGCGGGCGAAGAGCTCATCGGCCGCGGCCAGTACGGACTCCCGGTTGCGCAGGGCGTCGGCGCGCTCCTTGCGTGGGCTCACGGGGTCCTCCAGTTGCTAAGCGGACCGTCGGTCCGTATTGTTAAGCGGACTGCTGGTCCACATCCTATCGAAAGGCGCCCCCATGACTCCCGAGGACCTGTTCCACCAAGGGCTGCGGCTCCTGCTGGACAAGGACATCGACGGCTGGGTCGCCCTGTGCGACGAGAACGTCGTCATCGAGTTTCCCTTCGCGCCGGACGGCTACCCCAGCCGGCTGGAAGGCCGGGCGGCGGTCGCCGACTACATGAGCGACTACCCCGACCACATCGACCTCCAGGACTTCCCGTACCTGGAGATCCATCGAACCGGTGACCCGGAGACCGTCATCACCGAAATGCGCGCCACCGCCCGCGTCGTCTCCACCGGCACACCGATCGAGATCCCCTACATCGTCGTGATGACGGCCCGGAACGATCGGATCGTGCGCTACCGCGACTACTGGAACCCGCTCGCCATGCCCGCGTCCATGAGCGACGCGAAGTCATGAGCACCATCCTGGTCACCGGAGCCACCGGTACCACCGGCAGCCGGATAGTGCCCCGGCTCACCGCCCTCGGCCACACCGTCAAGGCCGCCGCGCGCCGTCCCACCGCACCCGCCGGAGCCCGACCCGTACGGTTCGACTGGTACGACCCCGCCACGTTCGACGAGGCCCTGCGAGGCACCGACCGGATCTACCTCGTACCGCCGATCGGCTCCCCGGATCCGGCCGCCGTCATGCTGCCGTTCCTGGAACGGGCCCGCGCCGCCGGTGTACGCCGCGCGGTCCTCCTCAGCTCCTCGGCCATCCCCGCCGGAGGCCCGGCAGTAGGGCAGGTCCACGCGGCACTCGCCGACGTGATCGACGAATGGGCGGTGCTACGGCCGTCCTGGTTCATGCAGAACTTCACCGACCAGCACCTGCACGCGGACAGCATCCGCAAAGAAGGCACCATCATGACCGCCACCGGCACGGGCCGCGTCGGTTTCGTCGACGCCGACGACATTGCCGCAGTGGCCGTCCACGCCCTCACCGACGCGACGGCGCCCGGCCCCGACCTGGTCATCACAGGACCCCAGGCGCTGAGCTACGACGACATCGCCGCCACGATCTCCCAGGTCATGGGACGTCCCGTACGGCACCGGGTGCTCACCTACGAGCAGATGCGCGACCGCCTGGCCACCGAGATACCCGAAGAATTCGCCGCGCTCCTCGCCCGCCTCGACCGTTCCATCGCCGAAGGCGCCGAAGACCGCGTCACCCGTACCGTCGAGCGCGTCACCGGCCGCCCACCTCGTACCTTCAGCGATTTCGCCAGAGCAGCCTTCACCCCCTGACGGCATGCGCGAGAACCGATCGAGTGGCTCCGCATCTGCGGCCATTACCTGGACTCGGCCGGACCAGGAGCCTGCGTTCGGCGAACGCGCTGCTCTGCTGGTTGAACGGCAGCGGCATCGAGAGGGAAATGTCCTGCCTGGGGTGGGTGCTGGCGGCAGTGTTGAGCAGGACGCGTCTTTCCACGCCCCCGCCGTAGTGGTGGTGGCGGCCACGGCGTGCTTGAACACCATGCTCGATCGGCTCAGGTGAGTACTCGTGAGCCATCGCAGTGTCCTTTTTGGGCGCCGTCTGGTTTCTCCTGGCATCGGGTTCTCCTGGCACCGGTTCGGTCGGACTCCCCGACATCATTCCGGTCGCACGATGTGCCAGGTGCCCGCAGGCGTGATCCAGATCAACAGTCCAGGCCAGGGCTGAAAGAGGTGCCAGCCGGGAGTCTGTTTCGTGATGTGGTGGTGCCGACATACAGGCGCGAGGTTGCAGGCGCAGGTGGGGCCATGCCTGTCGTAGGCAAGGGTGTGGTCGAGGTCGCACAGGTCTGAACGGCGATTGCAGGTGGGGAACACGCAGACGGGATGCCGCGCCTCGATCATGCGTCGGAGTGCGGCCGGAGGCCGGTAACCGGGATGACCGTGCCGTCCGTGCTCGTCGGTCTCGCACCAGGAGTCGCGGAACGGCGTGAGGCTTTCATGGAGGCCGTTCACGGCTCGTACCACGCACGCGGCCAACTCGGGCAGTCGGCCGGTGAGCGCGAGATGGCCACGCACCTGTGAGAGCCGCTGTTCAGCGTCGTGGGCGAGCGTCTCGATGAGTTCGCTCTCGCCCTGCCGCTCCCAAGGTGCGGGCACCCGACGCTGCGACGGCACCGGGTGGTCTCGTCCACCGTCCAATCGTCTTTCCCCGGTCTGTGGACCTTCCGGCTCCGATTCCGCGCAGCCCGGTCCATCAAGGAGTGGATCCGTCCCCTGATCCTCTTGGGGTCGCCCGCTGCCGGGCCGATCGACCGCACCGTGATGGGTGCAGTGCTGTCTGATGCCTGGCGGGTCGTCCTGCGGGCCGGTTCGGGGCGACCGTTCGCTCTTGGGCGAGTCGGCTTCCGGTTGGCCGTCAGGCTGTCCGACGTGCGGGGCTGTCTCGGGAAGTGGCTGGTCAAGTAGCTGCGCGACGGCGTCGGGAAGGGCGTGGCCGCGCAGTAGAACGAGGGCCAGGTCGGTACGGATCTGGTTGACGGTACGGGAGTCACCGTCGGCCTTCAGCGCTTGCGCGACCGCGCTGATCTTGTTGTGAATGGCGTGGGCGTCCTCCGCGTGGATGTCGAGCAACGCCAGCGCGGCGGTGCCGGTGGCGTTGTCCCACACCTCCATCCGCCGCTGCCGGACGCTCTGCCGGGTGTGCTCGTCGAAGCTGTCGGGGGCCAGCCGGCGGGCCAGGGTGGTGACCCGGCGGCGCAGCTGGCCGGTGGTCTGACGCGCGGCCCGTTCCAAGGCCGCTTGCTCCAGCCGTGCGGCCACGTGGTCGGGCAGTCCTTCGGCGGCGTCGCAGATCACCCGGGCTTTCGCCAGATCGATCCGACCCGCGGCGAGGGCGGCGCGCGTTCCGGGCAGAGACCGGGCCAGCCGCTCGGCGATGTGCATCAGAGTGGCGGCGGCGTTCCCGGTCACCGTCAACGCGGCCGCGATCTCCTCGATGAGCGATTCACCGGCGGAAAGGATCCGGTAATCGTCATCGTCGCGCCGGTCCCGCTCCTGACGGCGAGCCACCAGTTCGGCGATCGCGGTGAGCTCGCGTGCCTGCGTCCATGCGGTCTGCCGGCGCGCGGCCGCGATCACTTCGATCAGCTCGACATCGCTCAAGCCGTCCAGCCGTTCCTCACTGAGGAGAATCGCAAGGGAGGGCCCTGGGGGAAACCAGCCACGGCCCTCCCATTCGGATGCCGCAGCAATGTGTCCTGTGGTCAACAAGGCATCTACCATCGACCGGCCTCCCTCCATCACCACGAACCATTTTAGTCGAACGCACTGGCGAACAGCAATTCAGGAACCGCTATCCCAGACTGGAAATGCTGATACTGGTGATAGTTTGTCCGCTTTGTTTTGGCTATCCCAACAGTAATAAGGTGGTGGCGTCGCTGCCCCTGGGCTCAGGTCATCCTCATCCAGCGGTGTGCTGTTCAGTTGAGGTGGGTCCGGTCGTTTTACCGGCCTGGGGTGGCTGAGCAGGCAGCCCTGTTGAGCCGAGTGGTGCGGGAGGGTGCGTTTCTCATGCCGTGCCGTTGGGTGAGCGTCACTTTGGCTGGGGTGGTGAGCAGACGGATGGATGCGGAGGATGTACGCCGCCGTCCAGCGCAAGCCGGTGCCGCGCCGGTTGCGGCTTGGTGCAGTACGCCAGCAAGGCTGTGAGTTGAGGTAGGCCAACAACAGCTGCCAAGCAATCGTCGCGTGCTGTGTGCAAGGCGGCAGAGGCGCAATGTCGCGCGATCCCACGCTGGCAGTCCCGGCGCCGACCGAAAAGAATCACATCGAACATGAACCGGCTACAGCAACCAACGTGACGCTGACCGGACGCCAGGCGCAACATGATCGCTCGCATTCAGGTGCCACCCCAAGTGGTCGCCAGGCGCGCCCAAGTGATTCGAGAGACAAAAGGCCTCAGCCACCTGACCGGAGCCATTCAGCGCGACGGGCTGCAGTTGCGGGACGGACCGCTCAAGAGACCCGTGGTGACCAGGGCATGAGGACGAGGCCGGGCGTCAGCATTCGATGACGTTGACGGCCAGGCCGCCGCGGCTTGTCTCCTTGTACTTGTCGAGCATGTCGCGGCCGGTGTCCTTCATGGTCTTGATGGCGCGGTCGAGGGAGACGAAGTGCTTGCCGTCGCCGCGCAACGCGATGCGCGTGGCGCTGATCGACTTGATGGCGCCGACCGCGTTGCGTTCGATGCAGGGGACCTGGACGAGGCCGCCGACCGGATCGCAGGTGAGGCCGAGGTTGTGCTCGATGCCGATCTCGGCGGCGTTCTCCACCTGCTCGGGGGTACCGCCGAGGACTTCGGTGAGGCCGGCGGCGGCCATCGAGCAGGCGGAGCCGACCTCGCCCTGGCAGCCGACCTCGGCGCCGGAGATCGAGGCGTTCTGCTTGAACAGGGCACCGATGGCGCCCGCGGTCAGCAGGAACCGGACGGCGCCGTCGTCGGACGCACCGGGGACGAACTTGGCGTAGTAGTGCAGGACGGCCGGGACGATGCCGGCGGCGCCGTTGGTGGGGGCCGTGACGATGCGGCCGCCGGCGGCGTTCTCCTCGTTGACGGCCAGGGCGAAGAGGGTGACCCAGTCCATGGCGTGGAGCGGGTCGGAGTCCTTCTCGGTGATGAGCTGGCGGTGCAGTTGGGGCGCGCGGCGGCGGACCTTGAGGCCGCCGGGCAGCAGGCCCTCGCGGCTATAGCCGCGATCGACGCAGGCGCGCATGACCTCCCAGAGGTCCAGCAGGCCGGTACGGATCTCCGCTTCGGTACGGCCGAACGCCTTCTCGTTCTCCATCATCAGGGCGGAGATCGACAGACCCGTCTCGCGGCAGTGGTCGAGGAGCTCGACGGCGGTGTCGAAGCGGTACGGCAGGACGGTGTCGTCGGGCTTGATCCGGTCGGCGCCGGTGGCGTTCTCATCCAGGATGAAGCCGCCGCCGACCGAGTAGTAGACCTTGGAACGGAGCTCGTCCCCGTCGGCGGTGTACGCGGTGAAGCGCATCCCGTTGGGGTGGCCGGGGAGCGACTGCTTGCGTTCGAAGATCAGGTGCTCGCCGACCACGAACGGGATGTCGTGCGAGTCGAAGAGCCGCAGGGCACCGCGCGAGCGGATGTCGGCCATCCGGGAGTCGACGGTGTCGACGTCGACGAGTTCGGGCTTGTCGCCCTCCAGCCCCAGGATGAC
Organism: Actinomadura sp. 9N407; assembly: GCF_044326315.1. Taxonomy (NCBI): domain Bacteria; kingdom Bacillati; phylum Actinomycetota; class Actinomycetes; order Streptosporangiales; family Thermomonosporaceae; genus Actinomadura; species Actinomadura sp. 9N407. The sequence continues at coordinate 302,167 of NZ_JBIRAW010000008.1, forward strand.
GGCCTTGTCGCTGCCGTGGCCCTTGCCGGTGAGACCGAGCGAGCCGTACAGGATCGCCTGGACGGAGGCGGTCTTCTCCAGCAGGCCGTCGCGGTGCAGCCCGCGCGCGAAGCGGTGCGCGGCGGCCATCGGGCCGCCGGTGTGGGAGGAGGAGGGGCCGATGCCGATTTTGAAAAGGTCGAACACGCTGATCGCCATGAGTGCCTCCTCGATATTCCCGCGCTGAGGCTTCCGCCTTCTGCTGCCTCGCTTGCCTAGCTCTGTGGAGCCCCCGCGCTGTGACTCCCGCGCTGTGGCTCCCGCGCTGTGGCTCCCGCCTTCTGCCGCCTCGCTCCGTGGTGCCCCCGCTCCGTTCGCCCTAGGGAAATCCGTTCCCCTAGGAAGAGAGAGCGGGGACCACGGATCTCTACAGGCCGGGGTAGAGCGGGTGCTTGTCTGCCAGTGCCCGTACACGGGCGGCCAATGCGTCCTGGTCGAAAACCGGCTGCAGAGCCAGCGCGATGATGTCGGACACCTCGGTGAAGTCCGCGGCGGTGAAGCCCCGGGTGGCCAGGGCCGGCGTACCGATCCGCAGGCCGGAGGTGACCATCGGCGGGCGCGGGTCGTTGGGGACCGCGTTCCGGTTGACGGTGATGCCGATCTCGTGCAGCCGGTCCTCGGCGTCCCGGCCGGTGAGTTCGGAGTCGACCAGGTCGACCAGGACCAGGTGGACGTCGGTGCCGCCGGTCAGGACCCGTACACCGGCCTTGGCCGAGTCCTCGGCCGTGAGGCGCTCGGCGAGGATCCGGGCGCCCTCGACGGTACGGCGCTGCCGCTCGGCGAACTCCTCCGAGGCGGCGATCTTCAGCGCGACCGCCTTGGCGGCGATCACGTGCTCCAGCGGGCCGCCCTGCATACCGGGGAAGACCGCGGAGTTGATCTTCTTGCCGTACTCCTCGCGGGCCAGGATCAGCCCGCCGCGCGGACCGCCCAGCGTCTTGTGCGTGGTGGTCGTGACGATGTCGGCGTACGGGACGGGCGAGGGGTGCAGGCCCGCCGCGACCAGCCCGGCGAAGTGCGCCATGTCCACCATGAGCAGCGCGCCCACCGAGTCGGCGATCTCGCGGAACGCGGGGAAGTCCAGCTGCCGCGGGTACGCCGACCAGCCCGCCACGATCATCTTGGGCCGGTGCTCGGCGGCCAGCGCGGCGACCTCGTCCATGTCGACCAGGCCGTCCTCCGCGCGGACGTGGTAGGGCACCACGTTCAGCATCTTGCCGGAGTAGTTGAGCCGCATGCCGTGGGTGAGGTGCCCGCCGTGCGCCAGGTCCAGGCCGAGGATCGTGTCGCCCGGCTGCAGCAGCGCGAAGTACACCGCGGTGTTGGCCTGCGCGCCCGAGTGCGGCTGGACGTTCGCGTGCTCGGCGCCGAACAGCTCCTTGGCACGGTCGATCGCCAGCTGCTCGGTGACGTCGACGAACTCGCAGCCGCCGTAGTAGCGCCTGCCCGGGTAGCCCTCGGCGTACTTGTTGGTCAGGACCGAGCCCTGCGCCTCCAGTACGGAGACCGGGGCGAAGTTCTCGGAGGCGATCATCTCGAGCGTGGACTGCTGCCGGTCCAGCTCGGCGGCCACGGCCTCGGCCACCTCAGGGTCGGCCTCGGCCAGGGAGTCGTACAGGCCCACGATCAGCTCTCCTCGATCAGCTTGGTGTAGGCCGCGGAGTCCAGCAGATCGCCGGGCTCGTCCGCGATCCGTACCTTGAAGATCCAGCCTTCGCCGTACGGGTCGTCGTTGATGACCTTGGGCTCGTCGACCACCGAGGCGTTGATCGCGGTGATCTCGCCGGTGACGGGGGAGTACAGGTCGCTGACCGACTTGGTGGACTCCACCTCGCCGCAGGGCTCGCCAGCCTCGACCGTGTCGCCCTCGCCGGGCTGCAGCTCAAGGAAGACGATCTCGCCGAGCGCGTCGGCGGCGTGTGCGGTGATGCCGACGGTGACGATGCCGTCCCCGGCCTCGCCGAGACCCGACACCCATTCGTGCTCTTCGCTGTAGCGGAGCTGCTCCGGAACGCTCACGATGCTTTCTCTCCAGATCTCAGGAACGCTTGTAGAAGGGAAGGTCGACCACGTCGACCCGCTCCCGCCGGCCACGGACGTCGACGGCGAGCCCGGTCTCGGCGCCCGGCTCGGTGGACAGGGCGCAGTCCACGTACGCCAAGGCGATCGGCCTGCCCAGTGTGGGCGACGGGGCGCCGCTCGTCACCACCCCGCACGGCGTGCCGTCGGACGTGACGACCTCGTACCCCTTGCGGGGTGCCCGGCGGCCGTGCGCGACCAGCCCCACGAGCCTACGGCCTGGCGGAGTCTGTGCCTGCGCGGCCAGGGTGGCCTTCCCCACGAAATCTCCGGGCTTGTCCAGCTTGACCACGCGGCCGAGGCCCGCCTCGTACGGGTTCGTCTCGCTCGTCAGCTCGTTGCCGTACAGCGGCATGCCCGCCTCGAGCCGCAGCGTGTCGCGCGCCGAGAGCCCGGCCGGGACGACGCCCTCGACGGCCGCCAGCTCCTGCCACAGGCGCACCGCGTCCTCGGCGGACACGAACAGCTCGAAGCCGTCCTCGCCGGTGTAGCCGGTACGGGCCAGCAGGGCATCGACGCCCGCGACCTCGTCGGCGGTGATCGCGTAGTACTTCACGTCGGGCAGCGGGGCGGCGGTGAAGCGCGCCAGGATCCCCTCCGCGTCCGGGCCCTGCAGGGCGATCAGGGCGTACGCGTCGGAACGGTCGTCCACCACCGTCTCGAAGCCCGCCGCCCGCTCGACCAGGGCCTCCCGTACGGTCACGGCGTTGGAGGCGTTGGCGACGACCATGAACGTCTCGTCGGCCAGCCGGTAGACGATCAGGTCGTCCAGCACGCCGCCGTCCGGGGCGCAGATCATCGTGTACCGGGCCTTGCCGACGGCCATCGGCGACAGCTTGCCGACCAGGGCGTAGTCCAGCGCGGCGCCGGCGCCCGGCCCGTTCAGGAAGATCTCCCCCATATGGGAGAGGTCGAACAGCCCGGCTCCGGTACGGACGGCGCGGTGCTCGGCGGTCTCGCTGGCGTACCGCAGCGGCATCAGGTAGCCGGCGAAGTCCACGAGGTTGGCGCCGAGCTCCCGGTGCACGTCGTACAGCGGCGTCTTCTTGGCGGGAGATGTCGCGGCGGACGCGGGCTTGTCGTCGGGCGCGGGCTTGTCGGCTGACACGGGTCGGCTCCTTCGTCACGGGCGCGTGGTCCAATCGTCCCACTCGCACCGGGCGTGGTCGGGCCTCCCCCTCTGTCATCGGCGCCTGAGAGCTTCACCCGTCCGGATGGATCTCCCGGGACGGGCTTTCACCTTCGGCGGGGGACACGGAGGTCCCCGCTTTCCAGAGGTCGCCTGGTCCGTGCGGTCCGTGGGCCTGAGAGGTTCCGGGGAGGATTTGCTCCTTCGGCGTCCCTGGCCGGCTGCAAGGGACTCTCCCGCACGGGATCAGCGGCTGCCCGCCAGGCTAGCAGCGCCCGAGTTCCCCTGCACGTTCCCCTGCACGCGCGCGTAGTTTCCTACCACCCCTGCCCGCGCGCGTATTCCCCCGTCATACGCGTGTATTCGTACGCGGTTCGGCGCCCGTTGAATCACGTACGCTTGTCCAGTCATCGAGATCACGGAGAACGGGGCGCGCATGGGCTGGTTGGCGGGAGTCTTGATCCTGTTCTTCGGCCTGATGGCGTCGATCGCGCTGCATGAGCTGGGCCATTTCTCGTTCGCCAAGCTCTTCCGGGTACGGACCACGCAGTTCATGGTGGGTTTCGGGCCGACGCTGTGGTCGCGGCACAAGGGCGAGACCGAGTACGGGATCAAGTGGATCCCGCTCGGCGGCTACATCCGGATGATCGGCATGCTGCCGCCCCGCAAGGGCGACAAGCCGGGCCAGGCCAGGCGGATGAGCACCGGACCGTGGCAGGGACTGATCGAGTCGGCCCGGGGCGCGGCGCTGGAGGAGGTCCGGCCGGGCGACGAGGACCGGGTCTTCTACGCCAAGAAGTGGTGGCAGAAGCTGGCGATCATGTTCGCCGGGCCCGCGATGAACCTCATCCTCGCGGTGATCTTCTTCGCGATCCTGCTGATGGGCATCGGTACCCCGACCCCGCAGCCGGTGATCTCCTCGGTGGCCAAGTGCGCGATCCCGGCGAACTCGCAGCTGACCGACTGCCCGCAGGGCTACACCCCGACGCCGGCCGCGGCGGTGCAGCTCAAGGCCGGTGACCGGATCGTCTCGTACAACGGCGAGAAGATCACCACGTACGACCAGCTGCAGGGCCTGATCCGCGACTCCGCCGGCCGTACGGTCACGATGAACGTCGAGCGCGACGGCAAGACGACGCCCTTCCAGGTACCGATCGCCCGCAACCAGATGGCGGACCTCAAGGACAGGGAGAAGGTCGTCACCGTCGGCTTCCTCGGCATCACGCCGCTGCAGGAGCGCGAGCGGCAGGGGCCGATCGCGGTCGCCGACTACATGGGCGAGCTGACCGTGCACACCGCCGGGGCGCTGATCCGGCTGCCGCAGAAGATGGTCGGTGTCTGGCAGGCCGCGTTCGGCGACGAGAAGCGCGATCCCAACGGTCCCGTCGGCGTGGTCGGCGTCAGCCGGCTGGGTGGCGAGATCGCCGCCTCGGAGTGGCCGGTGACCGAGAAGGTGGCGATGTTCATCGCCCTGCTCGGCTCGCTCAACCTGGCCGTCGGGCTGTTCAACCTGGTCCCGCTGCTGCCGCTGGACGGCGGGCACATGGCCGGGGCGCTGCTGGAGGCGATCAAGAAGTTCTTCGCCCGGCTGCGCGGCCGTCCCGACCCCGGCTACGTGGACGTGGCCAAGGCCCTGCCGGTGACATACGTGATGGCCGTGGTGCTGATCGTGATGGGCGGTCTGCTGATCTACGCCGACCTGGTCAATCCGATCCGCTTCGCGGGCTGACGCGAGGCTCCGCCGGCATCTCGCCGGTCTTGTGGAAGGCCCGCAGTGCCGCGTCGTACGGCCCGATCACGAGCCCCTGCTCGGCCAGCCAGGCGTCCGACCCGTAGGTGTGCGCGTACCGTTCGCCGCCGTCGCAGATCAGCGTGACCACGCTGCCGCGCTCGCCGCGGGCCAGCATCTCGGCGATCAACTCTGCCGCGCCCCACATGTTGGTGCCGGTCGAGCCGCCCACGTTGCGCCCCGTCACCTCGCTGGTCCAGCGCATCGCCGCGATCGACGCCGCGTCCGGTACCTGGATCATCCGGTCGATCACGGTGGGCAGGAACGACGGCTCGACCCGGGGCCGGCCGATGCCCTCGATCCGGGAGCCGGCCGCCGTACGGTCGAGGTCCCCGTCCTGGAACGCGCCGTAGAACGCCGAGCCCTCCGGGTCCACCACGGCCACGCGGGTCTGGAACCGCCGGTAGCGGGCGTACCTGCCGATGGTGGCCGAGGTCCCGCCGGTCCCGGCGCCGACCACGATCCAGGACGGCTCGGGGAACCGTTCCAGCCGCAGCTGCTCGAAGATCGACTCGGCGATGTTGTTGTTGCCGCGCCAGTCCGTGGCCCGCTCGGCGTAGGTGAACTGGTCCATGAAGTGCCCGCCGCACTCGCGCGCCAGCCGCCGCGACTCGGCGTAGATCGTCGTCGGGTCGGCCACCAGGTGGCACCGGCCGCCGTAGAACTCGATCAGCCCGATCTTCTCCGGGCTGGTGCGTTCGGGCATCACCGCCACGAACGGCAGCCCGACCAGCCGGGCGAAGTACGCCTCGCTCACGGCCGTGGAGCCGCTGGACGCCTCGATGATCGTGGTGTCCTCCCGGATCCAGCCGTTGGCCAGCCCGTACAGGAACAGTGACCGCGCCAGCCGGTGCTTCAGCGACCCGGTGGGGTGGACGGACTCGTCCTTGAGGTAGAGGTCGATGCCCCACTCGGGCGGCAGCGGGAACACGTGCAGATGCGTGTCGGCGCTGCGGTTGGCATCGGCCTCCACCAGCCGGATCGCCTCGGAACTCCACGCCCGCCGATCCGGATCGCAACGGTCCACGGCACGGCTCATGCCGGCCCCCCTTCGTCCCCGGACACCATATCCGCGCATGTCACCGGGCATTATGGTGCGCGGGGGGTCCATGTCAGAGTTCTTCGGGCTGCGCATCGTCGACGCGGGCCGGTCGCCGCTGCTCGGTTTCTTCGTGGCCTTCATCGTCACGTTCCTGTTCACGCGGGTGAACGTCCGGCTGATCCGGGCCGACGTCCGCTGGTGGTTCCGCAACGTCAAGGCCGGTGACCTGCACATCCACCATGTCGTCTTCGGTGTGGTGCTGATGCTGGTCGGCGGGGTGGCCGGCTTCGCCATCCCCGACGAGTACGGCGGATTCGTCGTCGCGGCGGCGGTGGTGTTCGGCATGGGGTCGGCCCTGGTGCTGGACGAGTTCGCGCTGATCCTGCACCTCAGCGACGTCTACTGGACGGAGAAGGGCCGCGCCAGCGTGGACGCCGTCTTCGTGGCGATCGCGGTCACCGGCCTGCTGCTGCTGCTGGGCGTCCGCCCAGTCGGCTTCGAGGGCCTGGAACCCGATCTGACCGGTGACCTCGGCCGCCCGTTCGTGATCGGCGTGTACGTGGGCTCGTTGATCATCAATCTGGTACTGGCCGTCCTCACCCTGCTCAAGGGCAAGATCTGGACCGGCATGATCGGGCTGTTCATCCCGGTGCTGCTGGTGATCGGCGTGTTCCGGGTGGCCCGTCCGGGCTCGCCCTGGGCCCGCTGGCGGTACGCGCCGGGCTCGCGCAAGCACCGCCGTGCCCTCTGGCACGAGGTGCGCTTCCGCCGGCCGCTGATCCGCGCCAAGATCTGGGTCCAGGAGTTCATCGCCGGCCGGCACGACCTCATCCCGCCCGAACGGCGCCACCGCCGGGCCCAGGAACGCCGCGACCGCGTCAACCGCCGCCGCCCGTTCGACCGTTCCCTGCACCGCCGCAAGACCGAACCCCCCGCCGGCCGCCCCACTCGCCACAACTAGCGGCGAGCGTCGCGGTCTCGCGTCGACTCGTGGCGAGTTCGCCTCCAAGGGCGACGCCAGGGGCGAACACGCCACAAGTCAACGGGGATCAGTCGAAGGCGGGGGCTACGGCGCGGACGGTGTCGATGGTGTCGGCCTCGGCGGCGGTCTTGTCGGGGCGGTAGCGCAGGACGCGGGCGAAGCGGAGCGCGATGCCGCCGGGGTAGCGGGTGCTGCGCTGGACGCCGTCGAACGCGATCTCGACCACGAGCTCGGGCCGGACGTGGACCGTCCAGTCGTCCTCGCGTACGGCCAGCGCGCGGAGCGCCTCGGTCTGCCAGGCCAGCAGCTTGTCGGTCAGGCCCTTGAACGTCTTGCCCAGCATCACGAAGCCGCCGGTTTCGGGATCGCGGGCGCCCAGATGCAGGTTGGACAGCAGGCCCTGGCGGCGGCCGCTGCCCCACTCGACGGCCAGGACCACCAGGTCGAGGGTGTGCCGGGGCTTGACCTTGATCCAGCCCGCGCCGCGGCGGCCCGCGGTGTACGGGGTGGCGGGCGACTTGATCAGCACGCCCTCGTGGCCGAGGGCGACCGCCTCGTCGAGGAAGGCCTTGGCCTCGGCCGGGTCGGCGGTGAGGACGCGGGGCATCCGCAGCTTCTCCGGGACGGCCCGTACGAGCGCCGCGTTCCGCTCCGTGCCGGGACGGTCGAGCAGGTCCTCGCCGTCGAGATGCAGGACGTCGAACAGGAACACCGACAGCGGCACCTGCTCGGGGCCGGCCTGGCGGGTACGGGTGGCGGTACGGGCCGCGGTGATCTGGAACGGGTGCGGCCGCCCGTCCGGGCGCAGCGCGATCACTTCGCCGTCGAACACCGCGTCGCGGACCGGAAGCCCGCGCAGCACCTCGACGACCTCGGGCAGCCGGTCGGTGATGTCGTCGAGGGTGCGGGTGAAGATCGCGATGCGCGGGAGTTCCGCTGCATCCCCTGCTTCCTCCCCTGGCTTCTCGGGTGAAGGCCGGCTGACATGGATCTGGGCGCGGATGCCGTCGAGCTTCCACTCCACCGCGGCCTCGGTCCCGGTCTTGTCGCCCTTCTTGAGGTCGCTCTTCTCGTACGCCTCGTCCACGGAAGGGGCGGCGGCCGCGAGCATTGGCTTGATCGGGCGGCCCACCTCCAGCGTGAACGCGCGGAGGGCGTCGACACCGTCGGACAGGGCCGCGGAGGCGACCGGGCCGAGGGCGCCACGCAGCATGACGGCCCGGCGTACCTCGGTGGCGGGGACCTTGGCCGCGGATGCGATGCCCTCGGCCATCACCCCCTCCAGCGCGCCCTGGCGCAGCTCGCCGGACAGCAGCCGGATGAGGAAGTCCTGCTCGACGTGCGTGGCCCGGGCCAGGAGCGCGGACAGCAGCTCGCGTCGGCGGATCACCGATCCCTTGCCGGACACCGCGCCGATCTCGCTGAACGCGGCGTCCACCTCGGGGACGGTCAGGGCGGGCTCGGCGGCGGGTGGCGGGACGTCGCGCAGCGAGGCGTACCCCACGCCGATCTGGCGCTGCGGGAGCTCACCGGAGAGATAGGCGACCACGAAGGGCGCCTCGGCGGGGCCGGCGGCGCGCAGGCAGCCGGCCAGTAGTTCGATCTTGGCCTTGCGGGCCGAGGTCTTGGCGACCGCGCCCGAAGTATGAGCGATCTCCACGAGCAACACGTGTCCATTGTGCCTTCGCGAGCTGCGCTCCTCGCCTGGGGGCTCGTCGCCTGGGTCCGTTCCACCTGGACAGGCGGGCCGGGGTCACCGGACGCCACTAACACCTGCCTTCCCGAAAGCTGGCCAGCCTGGCTTGGGGGCGATTACCGTGCGAGTGACATGGGGCGACCAAGGGAGTCGGGAGTGGGCCTTCCGCGTCCGCCGGAACCCTTCCAGAGGGTGTACTCGCCGCCGGAGCCGCCGTCACCGGCGCGGCGGCCGCGGCTGCTGGTGATCCTCATCGCGGTGGTCTCCTTCGCGCTGGCGGCGGGAGCGGTGTTCGTGCTCGTCCCGGACGGGGACGACCGGATCGTTCCGGCGTCCATGCCGCCAGGCGATTCCAAGGGGGAGGGGGCGCAGGCGTCCTCCAGCGCGTCGCCGTCCGGTACGGCGCCGCCGAGCGCGCGGCCCGCGCCGGTGGAGCCGATCACCACGCTCCCGCCGCCGTGCGGGACGGTCGCGGCCGGCACGGTGCAGAGCCTGATCCCGCAGCCGGAGCGGCGCGAGAGCTCCAACCAGACGCTGACCACGTGCACCTACTCGTCCGGTGGGGACGACTTCCGCTGGCTGCGGGTCGAGGCGCACCTGTACGCGCCCGCCCACACCGCGACGCCTGTGGATGACGCCAAGAGCTACTTCGGGGCGCAGTGGACGCAGGCCCACAACGCCACTCTGGAACGGACGGTGAGCCTGCACCGCCAGTCCGGGATGGGGGACGAGGCGTACCGCTGGTTCAAGGCCGACCGGGGGCAGCCGACGGTCGTCGGTCAGGTCACCGTACGGGTCCGCAACGCGGTGATAACGGTCAGCTACAGCGAGCAGACGGGCGATGAGAGCGCGGCCGACGCGCGCGAGCGGGACTGCCTGGCCAATGCGACCCGGGTCGCCAGGGAAGTGCTGGGCGGCTTCCGTTAAATCGTTTCCGATCCGAACCGGCCGATCATGGCATATTCGCATTACCATGCTTATAAGCTGTTCCGATAAAGGGAGGGGCGGCGCCGCGTACCCGCCAGGTGATCGGGGCGGTACGGCGTGGCATGTTCGGGGAGGAGGAGGTCGGCGACGTGGCCGCACAGCCGGATGGAGTGTCCTGGGTCAGGTGACTCCCGAGTTGAGAGCCAAGGCTCCGAGTCGACGGGCCGCGGGATGGACCATCATCCCGCGGCCTTTATCGTGGGCGTGACGAACCAATGGCATCGAGTGATGAATAGCGAACATGCCATCGGTTAATGTGACGGTCCCCGGCCCCGCGAAGAATGGAGCGAAAGTGGAACCGGTTACCGTTTGGTGGGCGGCCCGAAACGATGCGCGGCCCGGGCTGATCGGTCTCCTCGATCCGGCCGAGCGGGGCCGCCGGGGGCGCTATCTGCGCGAGGCCGACCGCGACCGGTTCACGCTCGGGGTGGCGATCACCCGGCTGGTGGCCGGGGCCCGGCTCGGGATTCCGGCAGAACGTGTTCCGCTCACCCGCGCCTGCGCCGACTGCGACCAGCCGCACGGCCCGCCCGTGATCGCCGGCGGCCCAGCCCTGTTGCCCGCAGACCCGGCGGCCACCCACCTGTCGGTCTCACAGCCGTCCGTCCCGCACCTGTCGGTGTCGCACTCTGGCGACTTGGTCGCTGTGGCCGTGTCGCCGTACGGGCCGCTCGGGGTGGACGTGGAGGAGGACAGCGGCCGGATCGGCGACGACATCGCCGGCCATCTGCTGGCCCCTGGCGAGGACGCGGGCGGTCCCGCCGGCCTGCTGGCGTACTGGACGCGCAAGGAGGCGCTCCTGAAGGCCACCGGTGACGGCCTGCGGGTCCCGATGGGAGACCTGCGCGTCTCCGCGCCGGACGAGCCGCCCCGGCTGCTGTCCTGGGAGGGACGTCCCGGGCTGGACGGGCGGATCGCCATGCACGGCCTCGCGCCCCGTACGGGGTACGCGGCCTGCTTGGCCCTCCTGGACCACCCTGACGAGGTGCCCGTCCAGGAGCGATCTGCCGCCGGGATGCTAGCCGAGGGAGTCCTTCGCCAGTAGGCCTGATTTGCGCCAGACGTCGCCGGCGCGGCCGTCCAGGAAGCCGACCTCGTCGAAGAAGCCGGTGCACTTGCGGAAGGCCCACTCGAGCGTGGCGCGGCGGTGCGGGCTGCGGGCGGCCACCCGGCGGGCGAGCTTCGGGTCGAGCCCCACCGCCTCGTAGCAGGACGGGTGGATGACCTGCGTGGCCATCACGCGCGTCGCCTGGGCCAGGCCGTACGCGGCCATCCGGCGCCGGACCGGATGCGCCTTCGCCACCAGCCGCTTGAGCTCCTCGCGGGCGTACTTGATGTGCCGGGCCTCCTCGATCACATGGATCCGGGTGACCTGGCGGACCATCGGCTGGATGTCCTCGTCGGGGAACGTGAGCCGCTGGAACGCGTCGGTGAACTCCTCGACGACCAGCGTGCCGGCGAACATCGGCATCGGGTCGTACACCGCGCCGGCCAGCTTGCCCGTCTGGAACTCCAGGGCGCGGGGGCGGTGTGTGCGCAGGCCGCAGGTACGGACCATCCGGGCGAACATCCGGGAGTGCCGGCACTCGTCGGCGATCTCGGTCAGCGCGTACCCGACATGGTCGCTGTCGTAGCGGCCCCGGTAGGCGTGCATGATGAGCGACTGCATCAGCATCAGCTCGGACCAGATGCCGAACGAGGCGATGCTGCACATCTCCTGCTTGCTCAGCTCGACCCGCTGCCGGTGGGTGAGCGCGTCCCACAGCGGCGTCTCGTACAGGGACACCAGCTGCGGGGGCGTGTAGAAGCGGTCCGGATCCTGCGGCGCGTCCCAGTCGATGTCGGTGTCGGGGTCGTACGAGTGCTTGCGGGACGTGCGCAGCAGGCGTTCGGCGACGAGTTCGCGGTCGGTGAGCTCCAGCGTGTGGTCGCCGTCGCGGCACCGGATCCGGGCCTTCCAGGTGCGGGGACGGTCGTTCGGTGGGGCGGGGGCGGTCATGGGGCCGGCTCCTCTCCTCCCCCGGGACGGGTCAGCGCAGCGGGGCGGGCCCCCGTGCGAGCAGGCGCATCGAGCCGGGAGAGATCCTCGACAGCGCGTGGATGAGATGGGCCTCGAAGTTGACGGGGACCAGGGGCTTGTTCTTGACGATGGCCTCGACGATCCGTTCGGCGACCTTCTCCGGCGGGTAGCGGCGGGCCTTGAGCGCCCGCTCGCCGAGCCCGCGCAGGCGCTCGCGCTCGGCGTCCTCCATCCCGACGAACGTGGCGTTGCGGAAGATGTTCGTCCCGGAGAAGCCCGGGCAGACGGCGGTGACGCCGATGCGCAGCCCGGCCAGCTCGCCGCGCAGGCAGTCGCTCAGCATCACCACGGCCGCCTTGGTGGTGCAGTACGCGGGCATCACGCGGGACGGGCCGTAGGCGGCGGCCGAGGCGATGTTGACGATGTGGCCGCCGAAGTTGGGCTTGTCCGGCTTGGCGGGCAGGGCCCGGACCCGTTCGGCCATCTGGTTGCCGAACAGCCGGGAGCCGTGGATCACGCCCCACAGGTTGACGCCGATGACGCGTTCCCAGTCCTCGACGCCGGTGTCGAGGAAGGAACCGGCGACCGCGATGCCGGCGTTGTTGACGACGATGTCGGGGACGCGGTGGACCTCGCGCACCTCCGCCGCGAAGCCCTCCATCGCCGCCGCGTCGGACACGTCGACCTGGTAGGCGGTGCCGGCCGCGCCGAGCGCCTTCGCCAGGGTGACGGTGCGCTCGGCGGCGGGCAGGTCGATGTCGGCGGCGATGACCGTGGCACCGCGCTCGGCGAGGGCGAGCGTGGTGGCGCGGCCGATGCCGCTGCCGGCTCCGGTGACGACGGCGAGAGCGCCGTCGAAGTGCGTGAGGGGCATGGTGCCTGCCTCCGGTGGTGGGGGACGTCCGGGCGTGCCTGAGATCGTCCGGCGCCCGGGCGCCACCCGTCAACCGTTCGGCGCCGAACCGTTCAGCCCGGCAGGGTCATCAGGTCGTCAGGCCGGTGGCCCTCCAGGTCGTCAAACCGTCGGGCCGCCGGGCCGTCGAACCGTCAGCCGCTCAGTTCGGCGGCGATGACCTCGTCGACCTCGGCCTTGCGGTCGGCCTCCTCGGCGGCGAACCGCTCGGCGTCCAGCTTCTCGGCGATCTCCTCGTCCTGGTGCATCAGCGCGTCGAGGTCGGCCTTGGACGCCTCCAGCACGCCCATCTCCTCGAACGTGCCCTGGATCCGCTCGCTCCACAGCCCGATGTCCTTGACGCACGGAACGATCCGGCTGAACAGCAGGCCCTGGAACATCCGCATGTACGGGGAGTTCTCCACCATCTCGTCGACCTCGGCGGGGTCGATCCCGAAGTTCGTCCAGATCTCCCGGCCGCGGATGCGGTCGCGCATCAGGTGGCAGCCCTCGATGACGAACTCCTCGCGCTCCTTGAGTTCGGGGGCCGACAGCTGCCCGTAGTACTCGCGCAGCGCCATCCGGCCGAACGCGACGTGCCGGGCCTCGTCCTGCATCACGTACGCGAGGATCTGCTTGGGCAGCGGCTTGGTGCTGATGTCGCGGATGACGCCGAACGCGGCCAGCGCCAGGCCCTCGATGAGCACCTGCATGCCGAGGTAGGGCATGTCCCAGCGGGAGTCGCTCAGTGTCTCGTCCAGTAGCTCCTGCAGCTTGGTGTTGATCGGGTAGACCATCCCGATCTTGTCCTGCAGGAACTTGGCGAACAGCTCGACGTGCCGGGCCTCGTCCATGGTCTGGGTGGCGGAGTAGAACTTGGCGTCCAGATCGGGCACCGTCTCCACGATCCGCGCCGCGGTGACCATCGCGCCCTGCTCGCCGTGCACGAACTGGGAGAACTGCCAGGACGCCTGGTGCTGGCGCAGCTCACCGCGCTCCTTGAGGCTGAGCATGTCCCAGTACTTGGTGCCGTAGATGGCCAGCGACTGGTCGGGGACGCCCATCACGTTGTGCGGGTCGACCTCGAGATCCCAGTCGATCCGCTTGGTGGAGTCCCACTGCTTGTCCTTGCCCTTCTGGTAGAGGGCGAGGAGGCGTTCGCGGCCGTCGTCGTACTCCCAGGTGAACCGGGTATCGCCGGCCAGCGGGATGTCGTAGGTGGACGTGGAGACGGGGTGGGTGTAGAGGTCATGAGTCGACACGGGCGGCTCCTTCGCGGACCCCACGTACGCTGTACGCGCGTGCGCTGCCTGTCAAACGTACAATGTACGTACCGTGTCACGCGGTACTTACGGGTGTCAACGGTGGCCGGGGCAGTGAGAGGAACGGGCGATGGCGAAGAGGATCCACCCGCCGGAGGTGCGGCCCGCGCTCTCCAGGGAACGCATCGTCCAGGCCGCCGTGGAACTGATCGAGCGCGAGGGCAGCGACGGGCTGTCGATGCGCGCCGTGGCCGCCGAACTGGGCGTCGCTGTCATGTCGCTCTACAACCACGTACCCAACAAGGCGGCCCTCCTGGAGGGCGTCGCGGAGCACGTCGTCGCGCGGATGGACCTCGGCGACCCGGGTGACGCCGGCGGGCCGGGCGAGCCCGGCGGCCAAGGCGAGGACTGGAAGGAATGGGCGCGCGCGCTGGTGCGCGCCTTCCGCAAGGTCGCGCACGACTACCCGCGCTGCATGACGATCGTGCTGACCCACAAGATCGACACCCCGGTCGCGCTGCGGCCGGCCGAGCGGGCGCTGGCGCTGGCCGACGCCGCCGGGTTCGACGGGCCGACCTCCGTCCGGGCCATGCGGGCGCTGCTGGCGTACGCGCTGGGCGCGCAGATGCGCGAGGTCGGCGCGGTCAAGATGCTCGACCATCTGGAGCACGCCTCGGTCGCCACCTTCGCCCGGCTCGACCCGGAACGGTTCCCGCACGTGATCGCGCTGGCGCCGGAGCTGGCCCGGCAGGATCCGGAGACCGACTTCGAGTTCGGCCTCGACCTGCTCATCCAGTCCCTGGACGGACTGCCCCGCCGGGTCTCCTAGCGCGGTGCCACCGGCGTGCCCAGGTTGACTCGTGGCATGTTCGCCTCAGAACGCCAGGGCCATAGGCGAACACGCCACGAGTCAACGGAAGCAGCGGCGTGGCGAAGGATCGTGGTCACCGCACTAGATATCGAGTTCCCTCAGGTACGGGCTGAGGCCGTTCCAGCAGAAGTCGGTCATGTAGCGGGCGGTCTCCTCGACCGTCACGTCGGGACGGCGGGTGCGCCATAGGGACAGCCGCTCGGAGGCACCGATGATGATCTCGGTGTACGCCTCGACGGCATCGGCCGGAGCGTCCGCGGCGAAGGTGGCCAGCACGCCCGCGATCAGTGCGGTCTGCTGCCGGCGGATGCCCTCGATCGCCTCCGGCGTCTCCGGCGGCCCGCCGAACGGCTGCTGGGCCAGCATCGCGAACGACCGGCTGTGCGAGTCGATGAACGAGAAGTAGGCGACCATCCCGCGCCAGAGGACGTCCTGCGGGGTGGTGGCCCCGGCGATGGCCTTCTGCGTGACCTCGTGCAGTTCGGCCTGCGAACGGGAGACGCAGGCCAGCAGCAGCCCGTCCTTGGACCCGAAGTACTCGTACAGCATCGGCTTGGAGACGCCGCACCGCTCGGCGATCTCGTCCATCGACGTGGCGCGGTAGCCGCGCTCGCCGAAGATCTCCTCGGCCACGTCCAGCATCTGGCGCTCCCGCTCGGCGCGCGACATCCGGCGTCTCGGGGGTGTGGCGGCGCTCACAGGAAAATCCTCTCGGCCGATCTGGTCCATTGGACCTGGTGTCAGTAACCTACCCGTAGTAACTTACTCAGAGTAGGTTAACGTGGAAGGGACGGCATGAGCGAGCACTCGACGCGATCGGGCCACGGGATCGTCATCATCGGCTCCGGCTTCGCCGGGCTGGGCATGGCCATCCGGCTGAAGAAGAACGGCTTCGACGACTTCGTGATCCTGGAGAAGAGCGAAGCCCTCGGCGGCACCTGGCACGACAACACCTATCCCGGGTGCGCCTGCGACGTTCCGTCCCACATGTACTCGTTCTCGTTCGAGCTCAACCCCGGCTGGACGCGGATGTTCGCGCCGCAGCCGGAGATCCGCGCGTACATGGAACGGACCGCCGACAAGTACGGGGTCCGCGAGCACATCCGGTTCGGCAGCGCCGTGGACGCGATGGAGTACGACGAGGACGCGCGCCGCTGGAACGTGACGCTCGCCGACGGGGAGGTGCTGACGTCCCGCGCGGTGGTCTCGGGCGTGGGCGCGCTGCACATCCCCTCCTTCCCGGACCTGCCGGGCATCGAGCGGTTCCAGGGCACGGCGTTCCACTCCGCCGAGTGGGACCACTCCTACGATTTCACCGGCAAGCGGGTCGCCGTCGTCGGTACCGGCGCCTCGGCGATCCAGTTCGTTCCGCAGCTGGTCGGCAAGGTGGACGAGCTGGTGCTGTTCCAGCGGACCCCGCCGTGGATCCAGCCCAAGCCGGACCGGAAGATCCCGGCCCCGATCCGCAAGACGTTCGAGAAGGTACCCGGTACGGCCCGGACGTTCCGCGACCTCATCTACTGGACGCTGGAGGCCCGTGCCGTCGGCTTCACCATCGACCCGCGGCTGGCCGCCCCCCAGGAGAAGCTGGCCCGCTGGCAGATCAAGCGGCAGATCTCCGATCCGGAGCTGCGCGCCAAGGTCACACCCGACTACACGCTCGGCTGCAAGCGCGTGCTGCTGTCCAACGACTACTATCCCGCCCTCGCCCGGCCCAACGTCGAGGTCGAGACCAGCGCGGTGGCCGAGGTGCGCGAGCACTCGATCGTCACCAAGGACGGCCGAGAGTACGAGGTCGACGCGATCGTCTACGGCACCGGCTTCAAGGTCGTGGACGCCATGTCCGAGTGGCGGGTCATCGGCCGGGACGGGGTGAAGATCCAGGAGGCGTGGGCGGACGGCATCGAGGCGCATCACGGCACCACCATCCCCGGCTTCCCGAACTTCTTCATGATGCTCGGCCCCAACACCGGGCTCGGCCACAACTCGGTCGTCTTCATGATCGAGACCCAGATCCAGCACGTGCTGAGCCTGCTGCGGCAGATGCAGGAGCGCGGCGCCGAGACCGTCGAGCCCAGGCCCGAGGCGACGCGCTCGTACAACGACCGGATGCAGCGCCGGCTGCGCAAGGCCGTGTGGAACGAGGGCGGCTGCGACAGCTGGTACCTCGACGACCAGGGCGTCAACCGCAGCCTGTGGCCGGGGCACACCTTCGAGTTCTGGGCCGGTGCCCGCAAGGCCAGGCCAGGGGAGTACATCTTCGCCTAAGGGTCTGTCGTTGCCCAAGGCTCCAGCGTTGCCCAAGGCTCCGTGGTTCTCTGGGGCTCCATCTCGCTAAGGGTCATTCCGGCAGCGGGGCGAACATGGGCCGGAAGCCGGCGATCAGCTGCCGGATCACCGGCCGCTGCTCCGCCGGCGTACGGCCGCGCAGTCCCAGCACCGGGTCGAGCCCGTCGTAGTACGGCGACAGCGCGAGGAACGGCAGCGTCACGAGCAGCAGCGTCGCCAGGACGTCGAGATCGGCGTCCTGGCGGATGTCGCCCCGCTCCTGCCACAGCTGCAGCGAGGGATGGATGACCGACAGGTAGTGCTGGTTGGCGGTGTCGCGCACCACCGACCGGACGTTGTTGTCCAGCTCGAAGTTGGTGGCCGCCGTCACCGCCCGTTCCAGCGGGTACTCGGCCATGAACTCGCTCCACTCGCAGAAGACATCGAACAGCCAGCCCTCGAAGGGCTGGTCGAAGTCCATCCGCGCGATCCGGCGCTCCATCTCCTCGCGGATGCGGCGGGACGCCTCGTCGCAGACGAAGGCGAAGAACTCCAGCTTGTCGCTGAAGTACTGGAACAGCGATCCCTTGGCGATGCCGGCCTCGCGGGCGATGGTGTTCAGGCTGCCGGTGGAGTAGCCGTGGTCCCCGAACTCGCGCATCGCCACCTCGAGCACGCGTTCACGCTTGGCGACGTTGAGGCGGAACCACGTGGAGGTCGGCATGGAACCTCTGCTCTCTGGTCTCTCCGGTCGCTGACCGAGGGGGGCGGGCGGGGAGCCGGCGATCAGCGGGCGAGCCGGACCAGGATCCGGCACACCTCGTCAATGATCTCATGGGCCTCCACGGCGTCGGGGGCGAGCGCGATCTCCCGTCCCGCCTCGCCGATCACGGTGGTCAGCACCATGCTCAGTACCTGCGTCGAGCGGTCGCCGTCGTGGCCGCGCAGCAGCCGGGTGTTCTGGCCGATCCACTGCCGCGCCCGCGTCCGGCGCATCAGCGAGAAGCCCGAGGGGCCCTCGCCGCTGTGGAACAGCCGCGCCGCCGCCCTGCGGTCCCAGCAGACCTCCAGGTACGCGCGCGAACCCTCGACGAACAGCGCGATCGGGTCGCGCTCGCCGGCCTTGCGGGCGGCGGACACGGCGCTGGCGGCCTGGGCGTCCTGCTCGTCGCTGAGCTCCTCCCACAGCGCCAGGTACAGGCCCGCCTTGCCGCCGTAGTGGTGGTAGAGGCTGCCGACGCTGATCCCGGAACGCTCGACGATCTCGGCGATGCCCGCGTCGGAGTAGCCGCGGTCGGCGAAGACCTGCTGGGCGGCGTCCAGCAACGCCTGGCGGGTGGCGTCCGCGCGGGCCCACTGCCGGCTCCCGCCCGCCTCGCCCACGCCCTTGGTCTGCCGCTCTCTGCCGGTCTCCCGATCTCTGCCGGTCCGCTGCTCTCTACCGGTCTCCCGATCGCTGCCGGTCTCCCGACCTCTGCTCGTGCGCACGCCCACATGGTATTGCCCGCCGCCCGCCGGACCCGGCGTCAATACCAGTTGTGCGACTGCCAGAACGCCCACGCCTTGCAGGGGTCCTTGTACCGCGCCTTGATGTAGCCGAGTCCCCAGGCGATCTGCGTGGGGGAGCTGGTACGCCAGTCGGAGCCGGCGCTGGCCAGCTTGGACGCCGGCAGCGCCTGCGGGATGCCGTACGCCCCGCTGGAGGGGTTCTCGGCGCGCTCGTTCCAGTCGCTCTCGTGATCCCAGAGCGTCTCCAGCGACGGCCAGCATTCGGACCACCCCTTGAGGGCGTTCATCTTCTTGCCGTACGCCTTGTTCTGGTCGGCGCTCGGGTTGGACTTGGCGAGGCGGTCACGCTCCTGCGCCGCCTTCAGCTTCGCGCGCGCCTTCGCGTCGCGCTCGGCCTTCACCTTCAGTTCCGCGAGGTCGCGCTGGTGCTCCTCGTACGCCCGCTTCTTGGCGGCGGCGATCCCGGCGGCGGCGACCGGGTCCATGTCGGGCGTGGCCATCATCGCCAGCATGTCGTTGGCCGACAGGTTCTCGCTGCCGGGCGGCGGCTTGCTCTTCTCGCCGCTCAGCGACTCCAGGTCGACCATGACCACCGCCGTCGCGATCGCGCCGAGCGCGACGGCGGTGATGGTGACGTTGCTGGTGAGCACGCGCCGCAGCCGCCCCGGCCCACGCTCCTTGTGCGGTGGCTCCGGGGTGCGGGTGCCTTCCCCGTAGGGGCCTTCCTCGTCCGGGCCGTATCGCCCGTACGCGTCGTACGGATCGGGCGGCGGTGGTGCCGACCGCGGACCGCGCTCGTGTCGTCGCCGCTGCCGGGACCGCCCCTGCTTCCGGGAGGAAGGGGACCGTCTGCGCGTGCCGTGACCCTGTGGCATGGAAGTAGATTGCCCTATCGCCCGTGAGCTGTCGCCGTCGATGACGCAGTACGCAGGCGATGTCACCGATGGTTCAGGGCGTTTCGGGACCGCGTTCCGGACTTCTCAGAGTTCCTTGTCGTCCGGACGCGAGAAGTCCATGTCGCCCGCCACCTCGCGGGCGGGCTGCAGCGACTCGAAGATGTCGCGGTGGTAGTCGCCGAACGGAGCCAGCGCGCTGCCGGGCAGGTCGAGCGCCTCGTTCACCTCGCCGGCCCGTTCGCGGCCCTTGTCGGTGACGTGGACCAGGGTCGCGCGCCGGTCGTGCGGGTGCGGGCTGCGGGTCACCAGGCCGACCGCTTCCAGCTGGTCGACCGTGAGCTTCACCGAGGTGGGATGCATCATCACCACCCGGCCGAGCGTGCTGAGCCGGGCGCGGCCGTGCGTGGTCAGCGCCAATGTCGTGAGGATGTAGTAGGCGGGCTTGCTGAGCTGGAACTTCTTCAGCTCGATGTCCAAAGCCTTCTGCAGGAACTGGTGGAGGCGGCCGACCGCGCAGATGGACATGAACGGCCACGGGCTGCCCGCGAGTTCATGGCCGTCCCAGCGGTCGTGGATGCCTGCGACCAGAGGGTCTACGCAGCCGTGCGTGGAAGTTGACACCCCAGGATCGTAACTTCAGACGAATAGTGATGTAAGTACTCGCTTCTTAGAACATCTTCCAATAGAGTGCTCCAGATCACAGACGGTACCGGTGGGTATATGTCACCCTCGTGTCTCCGGTGTGTGACGCCGATCTCACCGCATGACCGCAGGGGCGCGACCTCGGTCGCGCCTCCCCGCGGGGACGGAGAGACCGGTGATTTCGGATGAGCGCCGACGTCCGATTACGTAAGGAGGCTGGAATGACCCTTCCCCCTGCCCCTGATGGGGAGGGCTCCGGCTGATGGCCCTGAGCCTTTCCAAGGCACCGGACCTCGCCCGCCAGCGCATCGACCGGACCCTCGACGAGACCGGCCTGCTGTGCGTCACCTTCCTCGAAGGCATCCGACGCACCTGGGACCTGCGCCAGTGGTGGGGTGAGTTCATCGAGCAGTGCTGGTTCCTGGCGCGGGTGACGAGCGTCCCCGTGATGCTCATCGCCGTACCCCTGGGCGCCACCATCTCGCTCCAGGTCGGCGACATCGCCCGCCAGCTGGGCGCGCAGTCCGGTACCGGTGCGCTGCTCGTCGCCGCGATGATCCAGCAGGTGGCCCCTTTGGCCGCCGCGCTGCTGGTCTCCGGCGTCGGCGGTTCCGCCATCACCTCCGACATGGGAGCCCGCAACATCCGCGACGAGCTCTCGGCCATGGAGGTCATGGGCATCAACCCCATCCACCGCCTGGTGACCCCAAGGCTGTGGGCGGCGAGCACGGTGTCGGTGATGCTGTGCTCGGTGGTGATCCTCGCCGGAGTGCTCGGCGGCTACTACTTCAACGTCATCCAGCAGGGTGTGAGCCCGGGCGCCTTCTTCGACGGCGCGACCACCCTGCTGCAGTTCTCGGACCTGCTGATCACCCTGTTCAAGGCCTGGACGTTCGGGTTCATCGCTGCCGCGGTGGCCTGCTACATGGGCATGAACTGCGACTACGGCCCCGTCGGGGTCGGCCGCGCGGTCAACCGCGCGGTGGTGGTCACGTCGATCGTGGTGTTCGCGGCGAACTACGTGCTCACCATGCTCTACCAGGTCCTTTTCCCCCCGAGGTTCTGATGGTCGCGATCCCCCCCGTACGCAAGCTGGGCCGGGCGGTGCAGGGCCGCACCGCCGGCCTGGTCGGCTCGCTCAATCTGCCGATCTTCCTCGGCCGGGTGCTCTACCACCTGCTGTTCGACATCATCCTGCGGCGCAAGTACGGCCGGACGCTGGCCAAGCAGGTCAGCGACATCACGGTCGGCGTGGGCGCGCTGGTCATCGGCGGCGGCATGATCTTCGTGATCGCCACCATGTCGCTGGCCACCGGCGCGATGGTCGGCCTGCAGGGCTACCCCGGACTGGAACGGATCGGAGCGGAGGCCTTCACCGGCCTCGTCGCCAGCTACTCCAACGTCCGCGAGGTCACCCCGATCATCGCCGGGGTGGCGCTGGTCGCCCAGGTCGGCACCGGTTTCACCGCCGAGATCGGTGCGATGCGGATCTCCGAGGAGATCGACGCCCTGGAGGTCATGGGCATCAACTCGCTCGCCTACCTGGTCTGCACCCGGGTGGCGGCCGGTGTGATCGCCCTGGTGCCGCTCTATTTGGTGTCGCTCTTCATGGCCTTCTTCGCCACCCGGTTCATCACCACCCAGTACTTCGGGTTGTCACCCGGCATCTACGACTACTACTTCCACCTGTACCTCCCACCGATCGACGTGTTCTACAGCGTCATCAAGGTGGCGGTGTTCGCGTTCATCGTGATGTTCATCCATTGCTACCGGGGCTACTACGCCTCCGGCGGCCCGGTGGGCGTGGGCGTCGCGGCGGGCCGCGCCATCCGCGAGTCCACCATCCTGATGATCCTGATGAACCTGGTCCTGTCGTACATCTTCTGGGGTCACGGCAGCACAGTGAGGTTGACCGGATGAACAAGCGCGTTTCCAAGGGACAGACGCAGGGGGTGACCACCCCATGAGCGACGAACCGCTCTCGGCACGTTCCCGCACCATGTTCGGCCTGGTGGGGATGGCCGTCATCGCCGCCGCCGCGACCCTCGTGGCGCTGGGCTCGACCCAGGACCACGGGGGCTCCACCTACTTCGACGCCTCGTTCGGCCGGGCCGGCCAGGGCCTGGACGCCGGCAAGTCCGACGTCAAGATCCGCGGCATCACGGTCGGCACGGTGGACTCGCTCGACCTGGAGCGCAGCGGCAGGGTCAAGGTCCGGCTGCGGCTGGACGAGGGCTACCGGGTACCGAAGTCGACGACCGCACGGGTCGAGCCGGTGTCGGTGTTCGGGCCCAAGGACGTCCTGCTGGACCTCGGTGAGGGTGAACTGCGCGGCCCGTACCTGGCCGACGGCGCCCGGATCACCAAGACGCAGGACCCGCAGGACCTCGCCGAGACCGCCTGGCCCGCCTACCGGCTCACCCAGGCGATCAATCCCGACGAGCTGACCACGATCCTGCGCTCGCTCTCCTCGGGACTGGAGGGCCAGGGCCCGGCGCTGCGCCGGACGCTGGTCAACGGCTCCACGGTGATCGACGCCACCCATGACAACCGGGCGGTGATCCAGAGCCTGATCAGCGACATCAACGGGCTGTCGGGCACGCTCGGTTCCCGCGGTGACACGATCAACGGGACGATCCGCGACCTGAACCGGCTCTCGCCGGTGATCAGCGACCGGCCGGACAAGGTGAGCCAGCTGCTCGACCAGGGCGGCAAGCTCGCCGACACGGTCGGCGGCACGCTGGCCCGGCAGGGCGGCAACATCGGCAGCATCATCGACGGCGCGGGCGACATGCTCGCGGTGACCGCACAGGAGCGCCGCAACATCCCGGTCCTGCTGGACAGCCTGAACGGGTTCTTCTCGCTGCTGGCGCAGATCATCCGGATCCCCGGGCCGGAGAACACCCTGATCGCCCAGGCCAAGGCCACGCTGCCGCTCGACATCTGCAAGACGATCATCGACGTCTGCCCGGAGCCCGCGCAGGGCGCGTCCGCCGGCCCGCGGATGGAGGTGAAGCCGTGAGCCTCAACGCGCGAGGTCCCTCGACCGCCACGACGCTGAAGTTCGTGGCCTTCATCGCGGTGACCGGGGTGCTGACGTTCTTCATCGGGCAGCAGATCCTGGCCACCAGCTTCGCGGCCCGCTACAAGCTGACCGCGACGTTCGACGACGTCACCGGGCTGCTGGAGGGCGACGTCGTCAAGGTGTCGGGTACCCCGGTCGGCCAGGTCAAGGGCATCGAGGTCCGGCAGGGCAAGGCCGTGGTGAAGATGGAGGTCGACAAGGGCGTCACCATCCCCGACGACTCCACCGCCGCGGTCCGCTGGCGGAACGTGATGGGCCAGCGGGTCATCTACCTGGAGCCCGGCCGCAGCCAGAGCAAGCTGCGCGACGGCGCCCGGGTCCCGCACACCCGGTCGGTGGTCGACCTGGGCGAGATCGTCAACAGCCTCGGGCCGCTGACCCGCAACCTGGACCCGAACGCGATCAACAAGATCCTGTTCGCGTTCACCCAGACGCTGGACGGCAACGAGCAGAACATCAACCTGCTGATCCAGAACTTCGACGTGCTGCTGCAGACGTTCTCCACCCGGCGCAAGACGATCGAGCAGATGATCGAGGACTACTCGACCGTCAGCGGGGCGGTGGCGACCCGCGACAAGCAGATCGCCGCCAGCGTCGACAACCTCAAGGAGCTGACGCAGGTGTTCGCCGGCAACCACCGGCTGCTGGAGAACGCGGTGGTCGAGGTCGCCGGGGTGACGACCAACCTGAACCAGGTGCTCGGCGGCAACGACGCGCAGCTGTCCCGGATCATCGACAACCTCGGCAAGTTCAGCGAGACGTTCCGGCTGAACGTGGACGAGCTGGAGAAGATGGTCCAGCGGCTGCCGCTCACCCTGCGCAGCCTGTTCGCGTCCGCCAACGGCGGGCACTTCCTGCGCACCAACGCGCTGTGCCTGAACATCGTCCAGGGACCGTGCCCGTTCCCGATGGAGCTGCCGCGGTCGCCGGGGGCGCAGAAGGAGCCGACACCGGCGGAACTGGCCAAGCTCAAGTCCATCCTTGGGGGTGGTGGGTGATGGCGTTGAAGTCGCTGCGCGATGTCAACCACAAGATCGTCGCGATCGTCACGCTGGCCGCGATCGGTGCCGGCTGCGCGTTCGCGTTCGCGGTCGGCCAGCTGCACCTGTTCGACAAGGGCTACTCGATGAGCGGGGTGTTCGCCGAGACGGCCGGCCTGAAGAAGGGCCAGGACGTGCGGGTGGCGGGCGTGAAGGCGGGCCGGATCACCTCGGTCGAGCCGGACTTCTCCACCGGTACGGTCATCGCGACCTGGCATGTCGACGAGGGCATCGACCTCGGCCCGGCCACCCGGGCCGAGATCCAGACGACCACCCTGATGGGCGGCCGCTACCTGCGGCTGACCGGGCCGGTCGCCAAGCCGTACATGGCGGACGTGGCCGAGACGCGGCGCCGGGTCCCGCTGCAGCGCACGACGGTGCCGTTCACGGTGCCCGAGGCGCTGGAGGGCGCGCAGAACATCGTCGGCAAGCTCGACCAGAAGAGCATCGACACGCTGCTGACCCAGATCAACAATCTGGAGTCGCCCGGCGCGGTCAAGCTCAAGCGGATCCTGGTCAACCTGCGCCAGCTCTCGCAGACGCTGAACGACTCGTTCCCCGAGATCGAGAAGCTGATCGCCAGCAGCAAGACGATCACCGGCACGCTGGCCGCCAAGGACAAGGAGCTCAAGGCGATCATCGACTCCAGCCAGGTGCTGCTGCAGAGCCTGGTGCAGCGCCGCAACGAGCTGGCGGCGACGATCGGGCAGGGCAGCAGGACGGTGCGGACACTGTCCAACGTGATCTCCAGGAACCAGAAGGAGATCGACACGCTGATGGACAACCTGCACCTGCTGACCACCCGGCTGGCCCCGAACCTGGACGCGATGAACACCGACTTCTCGCTGCTCGGGCCGACGTTCACCCAGGTGGCCAACCTCAAGGGGAACGGCAACTACATCGAGGGCCTGCTCACCGGCCTCGGGCCGCTGCAGCCGCCCGGCCCGATCTCCACCCGGCGTCCGCCGGCGGGTCAAGGAGGCAACTGATGACGCCGACCAAGCTGCGGGGCCGTGCGGTGACGCTGCGGCGGCTGATGATGCCGACCAGGCGAGCCCGTACGGCGACCCTTGGGGCCGGCCTGTGCGTGGTGCTGACGGCCGGAGTCGGGTGCTCGGTGCTGCCCGACACCGGCGGCAAGCGGACGATGACCGTGGAGTTCGCGAAGGCCCGCTCGTTCTATCCCGAGTCCAAGGTCAAGGTGATGGGCGCGGACGTGGGCCTGGTCGACAAGGTCGAGAAGGCGGGCGACCGGATCAAGGTCACCTTCCATGTGGACGACGACGTCCCGCTGCCCAAGGGCGTGCAGGCGTCGATCGTGCCGCTCAACCTGGTCGGCGAGCGCAACCTGGTGCTGCATCCGGCGTGGAAGCCGGGCCAGCCCAAGGAGACCTCCCCGGACATCCCGCTCGAGCGCACGCACGTTCCGGTCGAGGTGGACGAGGCGCTCACCTCGTTCACCAACCTGGCCGGCGCGCTCGATCCCACCAAGATGCAGAAGGCGCTCGGGACGGCCGCCGACACCGTCAACGGCAACGGCAAGGAGTTCAACGCCACGCTGGAGCAGAGCGGCCGGCTGGTGGAGAACATCGCCGGCCAGGACAAGGAGCTGATGGAGGTCGCGCGCAACCTGCAGCGGCTCTCGGGCGTGGTGCGCGGCCGCGAGCAGGTGCTCGGCCACATGATCCGCAACTTCGGTGAGGCCACCCGGGTCCTGAGCGCCGAGCGCGGCGAGCTGCAGGATCTCGTCCGCGGGATCCTGGAGCTGTCCAAGAACGGCGGCAAGCTGCTCAAGAAGTACAAGGGGCAGCTGCCGGCGGACCTGGCCATCCTCACCCGGGTCGCGCTCATCCTGAAGGGCAACTCCAAGTCGCTGGCCCAGCTGCTGGACGCGCTGCCCGGCATCGGCGACGCGCTCATCGGGGCCTACAACCCGGAGAACAAGTCGCTGCAGATCCGGTTCGCGACCGACGCGTTCCTGCGCACCTGGCTCAAGGGCCTGCAGAACTCCGACGACGTCGACTGCCCGCTGCCCGCGCCCAACTCCAACTGTCCGTGGATGGCGAACGGAGGCGGGAACTGATGGCGATGGGAAGGTTGACGGCCGTCGCGCTGGTCGCCGTGCTGGTGGCCGCGCTGACGGGCTGCTCGATCCGTACCGCGGGCGCCCCGCAGGGCGACCTGAAGCTGACCGCCACGTTCGAGGACGTGCAGGGCCTGGTCGTCGGGCACAGCGTGCAGATGTCGGACGTCAAGGTCGGCAGCGTCACCGATATCAAGCTGGACCCGAAGACGTACAAGACCACCGCCACGCTGTCGATCATCGACGGGCATCCGATCCCGGCCGGCACCACCGCCGAGATCAAGGTGACCTCGCTGCTCGGCGAGAACTTCGTCGACCTGATGCTGCCTCCGGGCGGCAGCATGGACAGGGGCCCGTTCCTGCCCAGCGGCGGCGCCATCGCCAAGACCAGCGTCCAGCCGGCGTTCGAGCAGGTCGTCGGGCAGGCCGGGCCACTGCTGCAGGCGCTGGCCGGCAACGACATCGCCACCATCGTCAACACCGGCGCCGGGGCACTGGACGGCAACGGCCAGCGGCTGAACGTGGCGATCGCCAAGTCCAGCGACCTGCTGAAGATCTTCACGGCGCAGCGCGCCGAGCTGATCCACTCGGTCGACCAGTTCGCCAAGCTGGGCAACTCGCTGGCCAAGGGCAGCGACGAGCTGGCCAAGGCGCCCGGCGAGCTGGAGCGCACCACCAAGCTGCTCAACGAGAACAAGTACAAGATCCTGGCCACGGTCAAGAAGCTCACCCGGATGTCCAAGGAGCTCAACGACAAGGTGCTCGAGGGGCGGGTACTGCGGCTGCGCAAGCTGCTGACCGACCTCGACCCGGTGATCGCCCAGCTGGGCGGCAACCGGGAGCGGCTGACCAACCTGGTGAACGGCCTGGTGTCGTTCTCCACCAAGTTGCCGAAGGCCAGCTATGACGGCCAGCTGCTGCTGTACCCGCTCGTGAAGGTCACCTGGCCGGACGGCACACCGCTGCTGCCCGAGTCGAACGGCGGCCAGGCCGGCGCCAAGGACGACAAGAACAAGAACGCGCAGAAGCAGGGGCCCAAGCTGCCCAAGGGGCTGGAAGACGCGCTGCCGGATCTCGACAATCTGCTGGAGCCGCCGCGATGACCAGCCGTGTACTGATCAACCTCGTGACGTTCGGCACCCTGGCCGTCGTCATGACGGTATGGGCGCTGACCAGCATCATCCGGTTCGACTTCATCGACAACCCGTACAACATCACCGTGGAGTTCGAGTCCTCGCCCGGCCTGCACCCCAACTTCGAGGTGGACTACCTGGGGATGCGGATCGGGAAGATCGACTCGGTCCGGCTGGAGAAGAACAAGGTCGTCGTCAAGCTCGACATCGACGACGGCGTGTCGATCCCCGCGGGCGTCACGGCCGCCGCGGCGCGCAAGTCCGCGGTCGGCGAGCCGGTGGTCGAGCTGTCCCCGCCGAAGACCGGCACCGCCGGTCCGGAGATGAAGGCCGGCGCGGTCATCCCGGTGTCGAAGACCTCGGTGCCGCCGAAGTACGGCGACCTGTTCGGCGCGGTCATCGACTCGCTCAAGGCCATCGACCCCAACGACGCCCGGGTGCTCACACACGAGCTGTCGGCGGGGCTGTCCGGCCGCGAGGACTCGATCCGCAAGATCATCAACGGTGGTGACCAGCTCACCGCCACGTTCGCCGAGAACAGCGAGCTGCTGGACGGGCTCACCAAGGACCTCGGCAAGATCACCGGCGTGCTCAACCAGAACCGCGACAACCTCGGTGCGGGGGTCGACAACCTGGCCGCCCTCACCGGCGCCCTGTCGCAGGTCCGCGGCGAGCTGAAGCAGCTGCGCGACGACGGCCCCGGCCTGCTGGCCGAGGTGAACGGGCTGCTGGACAAGACGGGCCCGGACTTCGAATGTACGGTGGACTCGCTGGGTAACCTGGGGCTTACCGGTCACAACCCGAACATCCTGGCCGACCTGCGCAAGACCCTGGCGCGGGCGCCGGAGCTGAAGGTCGTTCTCGACAACGTCATCGGGATGGACCAGGGCAAGCCGGTCCTCAACGTGGTCTTCCTGCTCACGACGAAGAGGCTGGCGACGCTGGAGTACAAGTACCCGCTGCCGCAGCCGGCCACGAACAAGATCCCGGCCTGCCGGGACGGCCGCAACCCGGGCACGGCCCAGCAGAAGCCGTACAAGGCCAAGGAGCCCGGAGACACGATCCCCACCCACG
The DNA here is from genome assembly GCF_044326315.1 of Actinomadura sp. 9N407. Lineage (NCBI taxonomy): Bacteria > Bacillati > Actinomycetota > Actinomycetes > Streptosporangiales > Thermomonosporaceae > Actinomadura > Actinomadura sp. 9N407. Next base: position 330,685 of record NZ_JBIRAW010000008.1, read on the forward strand.
ATCCGTCGATCCAGGGTCCGGACACCAGGGCCCAGAAAGCGGCCGGGACCTCGGAAGACTCTTCCGGCGGGCCGCCGATGTGGCTAGTGTACGTCCCCCCTGTGCTGGCGCTGCTGGTGCTCATCCGGGTGATGGCGGGCTCGGTTCCCGCGATGTCCCGGCTGCGCTTGCGGCGGCGGCGCAAGGACTGATCCCGACCCCCGAGGAGTACCTCAAGTGACAGGCAAGACCCCCAAGGACGTCCCCGAGAGCCACGAGGACGCCGCGGACGTCGACGCCGTCGAGACGCAGGACGCCACGGCCGAGGAGGTCGAGACGCCCGGCGAGGACACGGCGAAGCCGGTGCGCCGGAAGCGACGGGTCAGGGTCATCGAGGTACTCGATGACGAGGATCTCGACGAGGTCCTCGACGCGATGGACGCCGAGGACGAGGCGGAGGAGGCCGGCGAGCCCAAGGCGGCCAAGGCCAAGTCGGCACCGCCCAAGGCGGCCAAGGCCGCGGCTATGGCGAAGGAGGACGACGAGGTCGAGGAGGACGACGTTCCCGCGCCCCTGGCGGCGGAGCGTTCCAGGCCTCGGATCAAGCCCGCCGCCACGCCCGCCGGCAGGGCCGCCGCGGTCTCGCTCGACAAGGGCGAGGGGCGGACGTTCCTCGGGATGGGCTCGACCGCGGCCATCGTGGTGATCATTCTGATCGCGCTGCTGGCGACGCTGGCCATCTGGCAGTGGCGGACGGCCAGCGGGCTGTCGAGCGAGGCGGACGAGCGCGCGGCGGTCTCCAAGGTCGCCTCGGAGTACGGTGACGTGGCGCTGAACTACAACGCGTCCAACTACCAGGAGCAGATGAAGAAGGCCCAGGGGCTCATGGGCGGCGACCTGCTGGAGAGCTTCAAGGCCAGCACGCTGCCCAGCCTGGGCAACACGTTCAAGCAGAACCCGGAACTCGTGCTGACCTCGAAGACCAACCAGGTGTTCGTGGGCGACATCGACGACCGGTTCGCCGCGGCGACCATCGCGGTGGACGTGAGCGTCAAGACGGCCCAGGGCACGCACGACGCGCCCGCGACGCTGATCCGGCTCGCCATCGCCAAGACCGACGGCGCGTGGAAGGTCACCAAGATGTACGCCTCGGGTGCCAACGACAAGACCCCGGCGAACAACGCGATCCCGAACGTCCCGACCAGCCCCTCGCCGAGCGAGAAGCCCAAGGCCAAGGAGACCGAGAAGCCCTAGGCTTCACTCCGGACCCTTCGCGCCCCGTACGGCGAGACCGTACGGGGCGCGACGCGTTCGCCGAGAGGGGGCATCGATGACGACGGCGCCGGAGCCGGAGGGGATCGTCCAGGAGTTCGGGGCGCTGCTGGCCGCGACCGCGCTGCTGGAACGGATCGCGGCGCGCGAGCTGGAGCGCCGGTGCGGGATCCGGCATCCGGTGTTCGAGGTGCTGCTGCGGCTGTCGCGGGCGGGCGCGGACGGCGGTCACACGATGGGCTTCCTGGCCGGCGAGATGATCCTGACCAGCGGCGGGATGACCCGGCTGGTCGACCGGATGGAACGCGACGGATACGTCCGCCGCCGGGCCGCGTCCGGCGACCGGCGGCGCCATCTGGTCGAGCTGACCGAGGCCGGGCGCGACAAGCTCGCCGAGGCGCTGCGGGTGCACGCCGAGACCCTCGACCGCCACTTCGCCGCCCCGCTCAGCGACGAGGCGCGGCGGCACCTGGTCGCGGCGACGGTGACGCTGCGCGAGCACGCCCGCCGCGATCTGGGCGATCTGGGCTAGTCGGGGTCGGTGCGGGGGATTTCCCCTGGTCAGCGGGAGTAGTGCTCCACCACGAGCTGCTCGTCGCAGATGACCGGGATCTCCTTGCGCTCGGGCAGTCGCGACAGCCGCGCGGCGAAGGCGTCGGCCCGTACCTCCAGGTAGGGCGGCACCGCGTCGGTGTGCTCGCCCGTGGCGGCGATCTGGAACGGGACCATGGACTGGCTGCGCGGGGCGATGGTGATGACGTCGCCGGGCCGGAGCCGGTACGAGGGGCGGTCCACGCGGCGGCCGTTCACCAGCACGTGGCGGTGCACGACGAACTGCCGGGCCTGGTAGATCGTACGGGCGAACCCGGCCCGCAGCACGAGCGCGTCCAGCCGGCGCTCCAGGTCGATCAGCAGGGCCTCGCCGGTCTTGACGCCGGCCTTGGCCGCCTTGGTGAAGGCGTTGCGCAGCTGGGCCTCGCGGATGTTGTACTGCGCCCGCAGCCGCTGCTTCTCGCGCAGCCGCACCTTGTAGTCGGACTCGGTCTTGCGGGCCCGGCCGTGCACGCCCGGCGGGTACGGGCGGGCCTCGAAGTACTTCACGCTCTTGGGGGTCAGTGGGATTCCCAAAGCCCGGGACAGTTTGACCTTGGGACGGGGGTTGTTCATTGCCCTCCTTCGGTGGTTAGGTAAACCTTAGTTAGGTAAGCCTAACCTGTGCATTCCCGTCAAGCCCCGTCCCGATCAAGGAGGTTCCCCCGGATGAGCGAGGCGAGCGAAGCGGCGACCGCCCAGCGGCCCACGGCCGGAGAGCGCGCGCGGACCCTGTCCTACGGAGTTGCCGACGGCGTCCTGGCCGTACCCGGCGTCCCGTACGCGCCGGTCTCCGCGCACGCCACCGACATCGACGGCCGCCCGTTGCTGCTGCTGCCCGCCGAGTCGGCCGTGGTGGCGGCGCTGGCCGGCGAGCCCGACATCCCCGCCACGCTGCGGATCTCCGACGTGGCCCCGATCCCGCTGCCCGACCGGGTACGCGGCCGGGCCTGGCTGCACGGCTGGATCACCGAGGTCCCGGCGGACGAGCGCCGCGCTGCCGCGCTGCGGATCTCCCGGCTGCACCCGCGCCCCGAACTGCTGGAGGCCGGTGCCTCCGCCCAGGGCGGGCGGCGCTGGACGGTGCTCGCGCTGGAGGTCGCCGAGGTCGAGATCCACGACATGTGGGGGAGTGCCGCGCTGGAGCCCGAGGAGTACGCGGGGGCGGTGCCCGACCCGCTCGTGGCCGTCGAGGGCGGTATCCTCTCCCACCTCGACGAATGCCACCGCCCCGAACTGGTCACGATGCTGCGCCGGCTGAACAGTGCCGCGAACATCCCGAGTGCCCTGAATGCCAGGAGTGCCGCGAGTGTCCCGGCCGCGCGCGAAGGGCGGGATCCCGTCGTACGCGCGGTGGCGCTCGACCGCTACGGCATGTGGCTGCGCTACTCCGACGCGGTACGGGACGCGGTCGACCTCCGGGTCGTGTTCGGGGAGCCGGTCAGTGATATCCACGGTCTGCGCTGCGTGTACCGGCGGCTGTTCGAGGGGGCATCCTCCTAATTTGCGGGGTATTGCCGGTGAAATCCCGGATGTCCCGTAGTTGTCCCCTGGGGCATGCTCGTGGCTTCCGGCCGCGTCCGTTCCGCGACCGGGGCTCGCGCCGTCCGCCGCGGGCGCTCCCTGCGGGGTGGAGCGCCGGCGGCACGCTCCACCGGCACGGACCCGGGGACCCGGAGCGGCCGCGGACCGGCGGTGGTCCGGTGCCGCGTGCTGGGACAGGGGGGTCGCGGCCCGGGCCACTGGCGGGAATTGGCCCTACCCGTTCCGGGGACATTGCCGCAGGCTGGAAGCATGAACCACGATCACTCCCGGCCGCATCCGGAGACCCGCGCCGTTCACCCGCACGTGATCGAGCCCGTCGGCAGCCGCCCGATCGGCGTTCCGATCCACCAGGGGCACATCTTCGCCTTCGACGGCGCCGACGCGATGGCCGACGCGTTCGCGGGCCCCCGATCGGCGTTCTTCTACGGCCGCTTCGCCAACCCGACGGTCCGTTCCCTGGAGGAGGCCGTCGCCGATCTGGAGGGCGGTACCGCCGCGCTGGCGACCGGCTCCGGGATGGGCGCGATCAACGCCGTCCTGATGGGCCTGCTGCGCTCCGGCGACCACGTCATCGCCCAGTCCTGCCTGTACGGCGGTACGTACGCGCTGCTCGCCGGCCTCGCCGAACGCTGGGGCGTCGAGGTCACCCACGTGTCGGGCAACGACCCCGAAGAGGTGCGTGCGGCACTGCGCCCGCAGACCCGCCTCCTCTACCTGGAGACCATCGCCAATCCGACCACGCAGGTGGCCGACCTCCCCGCGCTCATCGCCGTGGCCCGCGACGCCGACGTGACGGCCGTGGTCGACAACACCTTCGCTCCCGTCCTGTGCCGTCCCTTCGAGCACGGCGCCGACATCGTGATCCACTCCGCCACCAAGTACATGGGCGGCCACGCCGACATCCTTGGCGGCGTGGCGGTGTTCGCGGACGACGTCAAGTATCAGCAGGTCTGGAAGCACTCCATCGAGCTCGGGGCCGCGCCCGACCCGTTCGCCGCCTGGCTCACCCTGCGCGGCTTCGCGACCCTCCCGCTGCGCATCGCGCGGCAGACCCGGACGGCCCTGGACCTGGCCCACCGCCTTGAGGCGCACCCGGCCGTGACCCACGTCGCCCACCCGGGCCTGGCGAGCCACCCGCAGTACGAGCTCGCCCAGCGGCTCCTGCCGGACGGCGCCGGCGGGGTGCTGTCGTTCGACGTCCAGGGCGGCCGCGAGGCCGGACGCACCTTCACCGACTCGGTCGAGCTGCTGTCACTCGCCGCCTCGCTCGGGGACGTGTCCACCCTCGTCATGCACCCGGCGAGTACCTCGCACCGCCAGCTCGACGCCGAAGCCCTGGCCGCCGCCGGCATCGGCGAGGGCACGGTACGCATCGCGGTCGGCCTGGAACACCCGGACGACCTCTGGGCCGACATCGACCAGGCCCTCGCCAAGACCGCCTAGCGCGTCACCGGTTGACTCGTGGCGTGTTCGCCCTATCGCGGCCCGACGAGATGCAAGATCTCCTGCGGCCTCTCTCC
>NZ_JBIRAW010000080.1:0-878 GCF_044326315.1 Actinomadura sp. 9N407
GTTTCGCGTTGGTCGGCGATGTCGGCTTTGTAGGTGACGCCGAGGAGGAGGATGTGGGCGTTTTTGAGGGCTTGGCCGTGGGTGTTGAGGAGTTGCTGGGCGCGTTCGACGATGTAGCGGGGCATGCGGTCGTTGATCTCTTGGGCGAGTTCGACGAAGCGGAAGGGGTAGCCGAGGGAGCGGACTTTGTAGGACAGGTAGTTGGGGTCGATGGGGATGCAGTGGCCGCCGACGCCGGGGCCGGGGCGGAAGGCTTGGAAGCCGAAGGGTTTGGTGGCGGCGCAGTCGATGGCGTCCCATAGGTCGATGCCGAGTTCGTGGCAGAACACGGCCATCTCGTTGACCAGGGCGATGTTGACGTGGCGGTAGGTGTTCTCCAGGAGTTTGGCCATTTCGGCTTCGCGGGTGCCTTTGGCCTGGACGACCTGGTCGACGAATTTGCCGTAGAGGGCGGCGGCGGCCTGGGCGCAGCCGGGGGTGAGGCCGCCGACGATTTTGGGGGTGTTGGCGACGCCGTAGTGGGGGTTGCCGGGGTCGATGCGCTCAGGTGAGAACGCCAGGTGGAAGTCGACTCCGGCGACCAGGCCCGATCCTTGTTCGAGGAGGGGGCGCAGGACTTCGTCGGTGGTGCCGGGGTAGGTGGTGGATTCGAGGATGACCAGGTCGCCGGTGTGCAGGTGGCGGGCGATGGTGGTGGCGGCGCCTTTGACGGCGGTGAGGTCGGGTCCGCCTTCGTCCGACAGCGGGGTGGGCACGCAGATGATCATCGTGCGGGCGCTGTCGAGGAGGTTCTCGTCGGCGCTGGAGGTGAACCCGGCGGCGAGCATCTCGCCGACCTCGGGGTCGCCGACGTCGTCGATGTGGGAGTGGCCTGCGTT
>NZ_JBIRAW010000081.1:0-695 GCF_044326315.1 Actinomadura sp. 9N407
CCATATCGAGACCCCAGCCCTGTCAGAATTTGGCGCCCGCACTGTCAATGACCTCACTCAAGCTGACTGGGACACCCTGCGTCATCGTTTCAATGACCAGCGGGCGATCGGCATGAGCCTTGATGCTGGTGGCCACCTTACCCATGGTTTCCGCCCCAATATCTCCGGAAAGATGTTTGACCAGCGCTCCTACGGCACCGATCCGCAAACGGGCCTACTCGACTACGACAAGGTCGCTGAACTGGCCCGCGAGTTTAAGCCGCTTGTCATCGTCGCCGGATACTCCGCCTACCCGCGCCGCGTGAATTTCGCAAAGATGCGCGAGATTGCCGACGAAGTCGGTGCTGTGCTCATGGTCGATATGGCCCACTTCGCTGGCCTGGTAGCTGGCAAAGTCTTCACTGGTGACGAGAACCCCATCCCCCACGCCCAGGTCGTGACGACGACGACCCACAAGTCGCTACGCGGACCGCGCGGCGGCATGGTGCTGACGACTAAGGACTACGCCGACGACGTCGACCGCGGCTGCCCGATGGTGCTCGGCGGCCCGCTGTCCCACGTCATGGCTGCCAAGGCCGTCGCCCTGGCAGAAGCGCGCACCCAGGCCTTCCGCGACTACGCCCAGCGCGTCGCCAATAACGCGAAGGCCCTAGCCGAAGGGCTCATGAAACGTGGCGTCAAACTCGTCACCGATG
>NZ_JBIRAW010000082.1:0-653 GCF_044326315.1 Actinomadura sp. 9N407
TGCCGACTCCCCGAGGCATATCGCAGGCTCCCACGTCCTTCATCGGCTCCTGATGCCAAGGCATCCACCGTGTGCCCTTAAAAACTTGAACACACAAAGCGATCAACAAATTTGCAACAGAGAACAAGAACAAACAATCCCGAAAGATCGCATGCCCCTGTTCAGAGATGCTCGCGTCCACTGTGCAGTTCTCAAAAAACAACCGGAACCACCAGCCCCACCACCGATCAAGGCGACAGGAACCGGTCCCGCAATCCATGAAGAAACACCCCAGCCCCCAACCACACACCAACGTGTGCTCGTGGGGGCTGAAGGGTCCGTTTCCTCAGGACCCAACAGCGTGTCCAGCCCACCCCCCACCCGATCACCGACGTTCCCCACCCCCAAGGGGGTGGTACTTGCCGGCTCACGCAGGCGGTGAGCTGAGTAGCCAGTGCTCCACATCTATGAGCGACCGTCCCCAGCACGCTCGGCTGAGAAGACGGTCCTGGACCAGCAACCCCACCAGGTGGAGTGTGCCGGCCAGTGTGCTCCTTAGAAAGGAGGTGATCCAGCCGCACCTTCCGGTACGGCTACCTTGTTACGACTTCGTCCCAATCGCCGGCCCCACCTTCGACCGCTCCCCCCACACAAGGTGGTTGGGCCACGGGCTT
>NZ_JBIRAW010000083.1:0-639 GCF_044326315.1 Actinomadura sp. 9N407
TGCCGACTCCCCGAGGCATATCGCAGGCTCCCACGTCCTTCATCGGCTCCTGATGCCAAGGCATCCACCGTGTGCCCTTAAAAACTTGAACACACAAAGCGATCAACAAATTTGCAACAGAGAACAAAACCCGAAGGTCTTGCTCAGAGATGCTCGCGTCCACTGTGCAGTTCTCAAAAAACAACCGGAACCACCAGCCCCACCACCCGCGAAGGCGCAGGGAACCGGTCCCGCAATCCATGAAGAAACACCCCAGCCCCCAACCACACACCAACGTGTGCTCGTGGGGGCTGAAGGGTCCGTTTCCTCAGGACCCAACAGCGTGTCCAAACCCCCGCCCACCCGACACCCGCGTTCCCCACCCCCCGAAGGAGGCGGTACTAACCGGGCCGCATGAACAGCAGCTTGAGTAGCCAGTGCTCCACATCTATGAGCAGCCACCTGACGGACATACGCCGTCAACGGCGGCCACCGACCACACCACCCCTGCAAGAGAGGTCACCGTGGCCAGCTGTGCTCCTTAGAAAGGAGGTGATCCAGCCGCACCTTCCGGTACGGCTACCTTGTTACGACTTCGTCCCAATCGCCGGCCCCACCTTCGACCGCTCCCCCCACACAAGGTGGTTGGGCCACGGGCTT
>NZ_JBIRAW010000084.1:0-598 GCF_044326315.1 Actinomadura sp. 9N407
GCACGCAGATGATCATCGTGCGGGCGCTGTCGAGGAGGTTCTCGTCGGCGCTGGAGGTGAACCCGGCGGCGAGCATCTCGCCGACCTCGGGGTCGCCGACGTCGTCGATGTGGGAGTGGCCTGCGTTCAGGTTGTCGATGACGCGGGTGTCGCGGTCCAGTCCGCCGACGCGCAGTCCGGCCCGGCAGGCCTCGCGTGCCAGCGGGAGCCCGACATAGCCGAGCCCGACGACCACCAGGTCCTTGTCGATGCCCAGCCCGGTGCTCGTGGTCATGACCGGCCCGCCTTCCACTGGACGATCACGTCTGCGATGCGCTCTCCGGCGTGGCCGTCCCACAGTGGAGGCGTTCGTTTCTCCTGGCGGTGATCGGTCTCCAGGGCTTTGCGGGTTTGGGGTACGAGGTCGTCGAAGGTGACCAGGCGGTTGATGCCGTGGGTGATGGTGATGGGCCGTTCGGTGTTGGGCCGTACGGTCAGGCACGGGACGCCCAGGATGGTGGTCTCTTCCTGTAGCCCGCCGGAGTCGGTGACGACGGTGGCGGCGCCGCGTACGGCGGCCAGGAAGTCGATGTAGCCCAAGGGCTCCAGGACGTGGACG